>NZ_JBFTMS010000002.1:0-340096 GCF_056397085.1 Peribacillus sp. 05N428
CTGAGCCAGGATCAAACTCTCCGAAGAAATGTTTGACTTGCTCATTTGCTTTTTTGATAGTGTGTGCTCACTTAAAATTTAACGTTGGCGCTTTGTTCTGTTCAGTTTTCAAAGAGCGATTTATCGTCGTTACTTCGTAAGCGACTTTAATAATATATCATCTATATTATTTCTTGTCAACGACTTTATTCTTTCGCTGTCGACTTAGTTATTATATCTAGTATCAGGAATAAAAGCAATAGTTATTTTAAAATAAATAATATACATCCATTCATAGATTTCAAATACTATGACTTTACCCCTGATCAAGAAGAAAAAGCTTACATTTCAAGAGTGGAATTTTTCTTTAAACATTATAGTATTTCTTCTATATATAATTCACGATTAATCCCTAAATTGATAATTTGCCCACTATCCATCACCTTTACGACCGGTCTTGTTTGCGAGCCGGCATCAATGAAAATGATTTCAGCGATGAATCCATTGTTCAGTTTGACCCGGCTTCCTATGGAAAAATTAGCGAAGCTTGATAACAAGGTTTTAACTACCGCAATATCAAATTTACCAAAGTCATCATGGAAGATCATTTCCAATACCTTAAACGGTGACTGTTTCTTTCTATATGCCCTTTCGGAAGTCATGGCGTGAAATACATCTGCAACAGCAATGATTTTTGAAAATAAGTTCATGGGCTTTGTTTTCAATCTTTTGGGATAACCCGTTCCATCTAACCTTCCATGATGCTCTAGAACGGCTACCCTCACACTATCCTTAATGATGGAACTATCCTTTATCATCTTGTAGCTGAAAATGGGATGGGCATGTATCTCCTTATAATCATCTGCCGTCAGGCTTTCCCTTTTATTTAATAATCTTGGTGGCAGCTTTGCCATCCCGCAATCTGCCAGACATCCGCCAATTGCAGCTTGATAGACATCAGCCCTATTGCATTTCATTTTAAATGCAATATATCCTCCTATCAATCCAATGGAAATAGCATGATGAAATACATATTCTTCTTTATTGCAATAGTGGTGCAGCATCAAAATGTTTTCTGGTTCCTCTAAAGCCTTGTCCATAAGGGGAATCATGATTAAACGGATCATGGCCACTTCGACTTTACTGCCCGCCTGCCAATTTTTAAATAATCGTTTATATGTTTGTACTGACTTAAGGATACAAATCAGTAAAATCCGATGACTTTCCCCTTTCTTGCAATTCTGGATCGATTACTTCTTTCGGCAAAAATTTCTTTCCATCAATCAAAGTTTTTTCAACGCTTACCTCTGTTATTAAAAAAGCTTGCAATGCCTCAATTAATTGCGTGGTCAATATTGTTTTTTCATACATTATGGGGCGATTCGAAAGACCTCTAATCTCTTTAGAGATGATGCAGCCTTCAATTAAATAGTGAGTTTTCACTAGCAAAACGTTTCACCTCGGAAGTATTAATGAGTATCAGTTTACTTGAAAAACATGGTGAAAACTATCTTTTTTTTATGATTAAATACCTAAAAAAAAGCGATTTATCAGGAAATCCCTTCGAGGCAAACGAGTCTTTTTACCCAAACCCAAACACTCTGATATCACTTTGAAACCGAGCTAATGCAAAAAAGACCCAGCTTTATTGCTGGGTCTACAGTTTTTTTACGGTTTATACAATTTGAGCGTTGCCTACGGATACTCCCGCTTTCTCATTGTTTTAAAAATAATCAAAGGGAATTTCAAAAGGGGTTCGGAATTTTAATTCCGAACCCCTTTTTCAGGAAAAGATTATTCTTCCGTATCTTTTTCAGTTTCTTCATTTTCTTCATTTACAGTAGGTTCAGGATCAGAATCCGGATCTAGAGTTGTTACCGCCTCTATATCCATGTCTTTTTCTTCTTCTTCTTCCCTTCCTACGATGGCCACCGTAGAAACATATTCATTATCTGCGGATTCGAGTCGGATGAGCTTAACACCCTGTGTATTACGGCCCGTTTTAGAAATGCCTTCGACTTCCATTCGGATCAATACACCAGCTGCTGTAATCAGCATCAAATCTTCATCTTCACCCGTAACTGTTTTCACGGCTATAAGTTCACCATTTTTCTCAGTGACATTACATGTTTTTATTCCTTTGCCTCCACGGCTTTGAATACGGTATTCTTCCGCAGAGGTCCTTTTTCCATAACCGTTTTTCGTAACGATCAGGACTTCTTCATCATCTTCAAGAATTTCCATTCCGACAACTTCATCATTCGTCCCTAAGGAAATCCCTTTTACTCCTGCTGCAGTACGTCCCATTGTCCGTACATCCGTCTCAGGGAAACGAATCATCATTCCGGACTTCGTTCCAATTATGATCTGTTTCTCTCCATTCGTAAGTCGGACAGAGATCAATTCATCATCTTCACGTAAACCTAGGGCAATTAAACCGTTATTACGGATATTTGCAAAAGATGATAAAGGTGTACGCTTTGATATACCATGTCTGGTCGTGAAGAATAAATACCAATCGTCCGCAAATTCCTTCACAGGTATGATTGCGTTGACCCACTCGCCTTTATCGACTTCCAACAAGTTGATAAGCGGCAATCCTTTTGCTGTCCTGCCATATTCAGGTATTTCATATCCTTTTGAACGATAGACTTTACCTTTGTTGGTAAAGAATAATAGAGTGTCATGAGTCGAAGTGGTTAACAAGTGACCGACAAAGTCATCTGTATTCGTTCCCATACCCTGTATTCCGCGCCCCCCGCGTTTTTGACTGCGGTATGTGGTTGCAGGCAAGCGTTTAATATAACCGTTATGCGTAAGTGTCACGATTATATTTTCCTCTGGGATTAAATCTTCATCTTCCAGGCTTTCAAAGCCGGCTAATGTGATTTCAGTTCTCCGTTTATCATCAAAACGTTCTTTAATTTCAAGAAGCTCTTCACGGATAATTTCAAGAACCTTTTCCTCATCAGCAAGAATCGCTTTATATTCTGCAATTATAGCCATTAATGCCTGATATTCATCTTCGATTTTTTCACGTTCCAAACCTGTCAAGCGCTGTAAACGCATATCCAGGATAGCTTGCGCCTGTTTTTCGGAAAGTGAGAATTGTGTCATTAAGCCTTCACGGGCAATATCTGTCGTTTGGGAACTGCGGATCAACGAAATGACTGCATCCAAATTATCAAGTGCAATACGCAAACCTTCTAAAATATGGGCACGGGCCTCCGCTTTCCGCAGTTCAAATTCAGTCCTGCGCCGTATGACTACCTGCTGATGCTCCAAGTAGTAGCGCAGGCATTGTTTTAAATTCAGCACCTTTGGCTGACCGTCCACCAAAGCAAGCAGATTGATTCCGAAGGTGGTCTGCATCGCGGTATGCTTATACAGGTTGTTTAAAAGGACATTCGCATTAACATCCTTTCGAAGTTCCATGACAATACGCATGCCATTGCGATCCGATTCATCCCGTAAGTCGGTGATGCCTTCGATTTTCTTATCTCGGGCAAGTTCTGCAATTTTTTCAATCAATCTTGCTTTATTCACTTGATAAGGGATTTCCTTAACAAGGATTACCTGTTTACCATTCGGTTTCTCTTCAATCTCGACTTTCGCCCGTTGAATGATTGACCCTTTACCGGTTTCATAGGCCTTTCTGATTCCGCTTCTCCCTAAAATCAAACCGGCTGTCGGAAAGTCCGGACCAGGAATATATTCCATCAACTCTGGAATTGTAATTTCAGGATTCTTGCTTAAAGCCAATACGCCGTCAATTACCTCACCTAATTGATGGGGCGGAATATTGGTTGCCATTCCTACCGCTATTCCTGATGAACCATTCACCAACAAGTTCGGGAAACGGGCAGGCATGACGGCTGGTTCTCTTTCTGAACCATCGTAGTTATCCTGGAAATTGACCGTATCTTTATTTAAGTCCCGGAGTAACTCCATCGAGATTTTCGACATTCTCGCTTCGGTGTACCTCATTGCGGCAGCTTGGTCACCATCGACCGAACCGAAATTCCCATGTCCATCCACAAGCATATAGCGATAGTTAAAAGGTTGCGCCATCCGTACCATTGTTTCATATACTGCCGAATCACCATGCGGGTGATATTTACCGATAACTTCCCCGACAATACGGGCTGATTTCTTAAATGGTTTATCCGAAGTCATTCCAAGATCGTTCATTGCATAAAGAATTCTTCGGTGTACCGGTTTCAAACCGTCCCTTACATCAGGCAAAGCCCGCGACACGATAACGCTCATCGCATAATCCAAAAACGATGTCCGCATCTCGGTACTTATATTTATTTCTTTAACACCTGATCTTTCATTTTCTGACATGGAGCCAACCTCCTATTAAAAGCTTATATCTCATTTAAGTTTAACTGTTCGTGCACTATGTAAAGAACAGGATGTAAAAAGCATCCTGTCAAAAATCAGATATCAAGATTTTTTACATAAATTGCATTTTCTTCAATGAAGTTACGTCGCGGTTCCACCTTGTCGCCCATCAGCATCTCGAAAGTTTCATCAGCCTCGGCGGCATCTTTCAAACTGACTTGAAGCAGCGTTCTCGTTTCTGGGTTCATGGTCGTTTCCCACAATTGCTCCGGATTCATTTCCCCCAGCCCTTTATAACGCTGCAGGTTAGGCTTTGGAGTACTTGGCAAACTTGCCATGATTTCTTCAAGCTCGCGGTCATTATAAGCATAATCCACTTTTTTCCCTTGCTGAATCTTGAAAAGTGGCGGCTGAGCAATATATATATATCCATACTCGATGATTTTTCGCATATACCGGTAGAAGAATGTCAACATCAGTGTTCTGATATGGGCACCATCCACATCCGCATCGGTCATGATAACTATTTTATGGTATCTAGCTTTTTCAGTATTGAATTCATCACCAATCCCTGTTCCAAGTGCTGTGATGATCGTTCCTATTTCTTCATTATGCAGGATTCTGTCCAATCGCGCTTTTTCAACATTAAGGATTTTACCCCTTAGCGGCAAGATAGCTTGGAAATGGCGGTCCCGCCCTTGTTTTGCCGATCCTCCCGCAGAGTTTCCTTCAACGATGTATAATTCGCTGATACTCGGGTCCTTAGAAGAACAATCTGCCAATTTACCTGGTAGATTGGATACTTCCAAAGCACTTTTCCTCCGGGTCAATTCACGTGCTTTCTTCGCTGCCAATCGGGCTCTCGCTGCCATTTGCCCTTTATCTACAATTTTTCGGGCCACGGCAGGATTTTCGTATAAGAAGGCATCAAGTCGTTCCGAAAGAATGGAATCAGTAACCGTTCTTACCTCAGAGTTTCCGAGTTTGGTTTTCGTCTGACCTTCAAATTGTGGATCAGGATGCTTAATCGAAATGATTGCCGTTAAACCTTCCCGGACATCTTCACCTGAGAAATTGGCATCAGCTTCTTTTAAAAGACCATTTTTCCGTGCATAATCATTGATGACACGGGTCAAAGCAGTCTTGAATCCTGATTCATGTGTACCGCCTTCATAGGTATGGATATTATTGGCAAAAGAAAAGACATTACTGATATAACTGTCATTATATTGCAAAGCCAATTCAACGGAAATTCCATCTTTCTCGCCTTCCATGAAAATCGGTTCCTCATGCAATACCTCTTTAGAACGGTTCAAATGCTCAACATAAGATTTGATACCGCCCTCATAGTGGAACTCCCTGATTTTTTCTTCTTCTTCACGTTTATCTTCAATGATCAGCTTCAACCCTTTATTCAGGAATGCAAGCTCACGGATTCGTGTGGCTAATGTATCGAAGTCATATTCCAGGGTATCCGTGAAGATTTCACCATCAGGAATGAAGTGTACAGTCGTTCCGGTATGATCGGTTTCCCCGATGATTTTCAAATCTTCTTTTGGGATACCGCGGTTAAATTGCTGATAATGGATTTTACCTTCACGATGAACGTAAACTTCCAATACCGTGGATAAGGCATTAACTACTGATGCCCCCACACCATGCAGACCGCCGGAGACCTTATAACCTCCGCCACCAAATTTACCGCCCGCATGAAGGACCGTCATGATTACTTCTACAGCTGGGCGTCCCATTTTTTCATGGATCCCCACAGGAATTCCCCGACCATTATCGACTACGGTTATGCTATTGTCTTCTTCGATCGTCACTTTGATTTCCGTACAGAAACCGGCTAGTGCCTCATCAATACTATTATCGACAATTTCCCAAACAAGATGGTGAAGTCCTTTTGCAGAGGTAGTGCCGATATACATCCCCGGACGTTTACGAACTGCTTCTAAGCCTTCTAAAACCTGTATCTGATTCTCATCGTATGCCTGAGCTTGTACTTCTTTTTGTTCCATTGTCATACGTATCACCTACACTTTTCTTTTGGCATTATCAATTTTAAGGAGTAATTATAACGTTTAGCTACAATTCAAAGAATATCTATATCATCGATTAAGAGCGATGGCTGCAGTGAACGCTTTTTCAAAGTGGACGACGCAAGCGGTGAATAATATACCTGTTTGTCCGTCACTACAATCGATTTAACCGAGTTTTTTGCTAAATGGGAAGTTACATCAGATTTTTTCTCCAAAAATTCACTCATGATTGGAGAGGCCTGGAGCAGCTTCTTATCTAAAATGGCTATGACATCGTCCGTTTTCACAAGAATGTCTTCACCAATATGGAGATACATACATTCACCTCATCATTTAACCTTTTTTATACTTCCTTGACTAACATAAAAGGTGGACGCTTCTCTTAGGGTTTGATGATCGATTCCATCAACGGAGGGTGTCGTCACGAATGTTTGCACTTTCCCTTGTATCGTATTCAGTAAATGGGATTGACGGAAATCGTCAAGTTCCGATAACACATCATCCAATAATAAAATGGGATACTCGCCGATTTCTTCATGGATCAGCTCAATTTCGGCAAGTTTCAAAGACAGGGCCGTTGTGCGCTGTTGTCCTTGTGAACCGTATGTCTGGACATCACGGTCATTCACAAAAAAAACCAGGTCGTCACGATGAGGACCTACCAGTGTTACACCCCGTTCAATTTCCCTTGTTTTTATTTTATCAAATTTTTCTGTGTATACTTCTATCATTTTCGTCAAATCCATAGATTCTGATACATCAAGCGACGGTTTATATTGGATTTTCAATACTTCTAGATTTCTGGAGATCCCCGAATGAATCGGCTCTGCCCATTGCTGGAGCTTTAAAAGAAACTCGTATCTTCTTTCGACAATTTTCGCTGCATACTGAATAAATTGGTCGGTCAGCACGTCAAGCATCGTCGTATCCGTTTGTTTCCGGGTCTGCAGAAGCTTTAAGTAATGATTTCTTTGTTGAAGTATTTTATGATATTGGCTCATATCATGAAGGTATACGGGAGAAACCTGGCCAATTTCCATATCTATAAAACGGCGTCTGACTAGAGGACTTCCCTTTACAAGGTTTAGATCCTCAGGCGCAAACATGACCACATTCATATTTCCGACATATTGACTCAACTTTCTTTGTTCAATATGGTTGCACTTCGCCTTTTTCCCTTTTTTTGAAATGGTCAGCTCAAGTGGTATTGAGGTATTTCTCTTTCTAACTCTTCCCTCTATTTTAGCATACTCTTCATCCCAGCGAATAAGTTCTTTATCATTTGAGGTGCGATGAGATTTTGCCATTGCTAAAACGAAAATAGATTCCATGACGTTTGTTTTTCCTTGAGCATTTTCGCCGAGGATTACATTGACTTTATTCTCAAAAGTCAGATTCAATTCGGTATAGTTGCGGTAATTTTTCAAACTTATATTTTCAATATACATATTCCGCTCTTCCCTTATGTTTTAGCTTGTAATTGTGTAGGTGCCAAATCCAGGAATCTCTATTTTATCACCTGATCTTAATTTTCTGCCTCTTCTCACGTCTAATTCGCCATTAATGTAAACTTCGTATTCACTTAAGAACCATTTCGCCATTCCGCCGCTTTGGATTAAATCGGCCAATTTCAGGAATTGTCCAAGCGTAATATATTCAGTATTGATTTTTATGGAGTCCATTTCATGCCTCACTCATTTCTAAGTAGTCTTTAATATTTCATTTTACTAAATTAATCCCATTAAGACAAAGTATAGCTTTTTCAGTTCTTATTTTTAACGATTCAGCGTTCCGTACATCATTTAAAAAACGCCAAAAACCCTTTGGAAATCTATCTTTAAATATAAAAAAATTAAAGACCTGCTACACAAGCCTTTAATTTTTTTGAAATATTATTTTAGCTTAGTAAGTTCTTACCGGGAGAATTAATTGCAGCATGGAATCGTCATGTAGCGGACGAATGACAAACGGACGCATTGCACCTGTGAAATTAATTTTTATATCGGAACCTTCCAATGCCTTTAGAGCATCCATTACAAATTTGGCACTGAATGAGATCTTCAGGTCTTCACCTTCAATGGCTTCTGCCTGAACTTCCTCAATTACTTTACCAATTTCAGGAGTATTGGAAGAGACTTCGATTATACGGCCTTCCAGGGTTGTCAATTTAACGACATTATTTCTTCCTTCTCTGGCCAATAAAGAAGCCCTGTCGATCGCTTGAAGGAAATCCTTGGTGTGAACAGTCACATCGGTTTTGCTATCTGATGGAATCAATCGTGATGTATCGGGATAATTGCCTTCAAGAAGTCTTGAGAAGAATAATAAATTTTCAGCTTTGAAAAGTACTTGGTTTTCGGTGATGACGATTTCAATGAGTTCATTTGTATCATCAAGGATTTTACTTAACTCATTCAGACTTTTACCTGGGATGACAACGCTATAGGTCCCGTTAATTTTATTTTCTATTTTGGCTGTTCTCATTGCAAGCCTATGACTATCTGTTGCAATACAGGTCAATTCGTCATCTTGAACCTTCAAGTTTACACCTGTTAAGATGGGGCGTGTTTCTGACGTGGACACTGCAAAGCCAGTTTGGCGGATAAGGGTCTTTAAAAGGTCCGTTGGAAGTTTGAAAATATTTTCTTCTGCAATGATCGGAAGATGCGGATATTCCTCAGGATCCAGTCCATTTAGATTAAATTCAGCTTTACCCGAGCGAATAATCGTTTGAAAGTTATTCTCCACTTCAATTTCTACAGTATCCATCGGCAGCTTTTTGACAATTTCACTGAAAAAACGGGCATTCAGGACAATACCGCCGCTGCTTTTAACTTCAACAATCTCATCACCGTCAACCTCAGCGGGAATGAATGATTGGATGGAAATATCTGAATCACTACCTGTTAGAGTGACCCCCTCACTAGTAACGCTTATCTTTATCCCTGTTAGGATCGGAATCGTCGTTCTTGATGTGACTGCTTTCATTACTTCTTGGACACTATGAACTAATCGATCTCTTTGGATTATAAATCTCATGTTTCATCCTCCAATTTTTTTATTGCCGAATAGGCATATTTATTAATAATTTTTATTAAAAAAGATAGTAGTAATAGTAGTAGGTCCTGTTGATATGTGGATAAGTCCACTCAACCTAAGGAAAAACAGTCTATCCACATGTGGACAGACTGTGTGTAAGTAGTCGCCAGTTATTCACATTATCCAGAATCCATTATACCCTCAGCTGGTCCTGGATTTCTTTAACCTGACGTTGAAGCTGGGTGTCCGTTTGCATGAGTTTAGAGATTTTTTCATGCGCATGGATGACGGTCGTATGATCGCGGCCTCCAAATTCATCACCTATCTTGGGCAGGGAAGAGTCCGTCAATTCCCTGGAAAGATACATGGCAATCTGTCTTGGAAAGGCCACGGATTTAGTCCGTTTTTTCGCCTTGAAATCCTCAAGTTTGACACTATAATGTTCACCGACCGTCTTCTGGATTTCCAAGATGGTGATTATTTTAGGTTTTGAGCTAGGAATGATGTCTTTTAATGCTTCAGCTGCCAAATCGGCATTTATATCTTTATTGATCAATGAAGAATAAGCGACGACACGAATAAGTGCACCCTCAAGCTCACGAATATTGGAATCGATTTGGTTGGCTATATAGAGCATGACTTCGTTCGGGATATCAAGACCCTCAGCTTTTGCCTTTTTACGCAATATGGCAATCCGCGTTTCCAGATCAGGCGGCGTGATATCCGTGATCAAGCCCCACTCAAACCTTGAACGGAGGCGATCCTCTAGTGTAGGTATCTCTTTTGGCGGGCGGTCACTCGAGATGACGATCTGTTTGCTTTCTTCATGCAGCGCATTGAATGTATGGAAAAACTCTTCTTGAGTTTGTTCTTTTCCCGCAAGAAATTGAATATCATCAATTAATAAAACATCCACGCTTCGGTATCTATCACGGAATTCCCCAGCTTTATTGTCCCGGATCGAGTTGATGAATTCATTCGTGAACTTTTCAGACGATAAATAAACGACCTTCGCATTCGGATTATGCTCTAGAACATAATGCCCGATTGCATGCATTAAATGAGTTTTTCCAAGGCCGACGCCCCCATATATGAATAAGGGATTATAGGCTTTGGCAGGAGCTTCTGCGACAGCGAGAGACGCGGCATGGGCAAAACGATTGCCGGAGCCGATGACAAATGTATCGAATGTATTTTTCGCATTAAGCATATGCTGTGGAAATGCAGCATGCTCTTTATCCTGTTTTTTTATCTTTTTAGGCTGAACAGGAACGGCAAAATCATCATCTTCTTGATTGGGGGGAATGATGAATTTTGCTTCCAATTCCTCACCGGTAAGTTCAAACAATACATCGGAAATAAGATGGGAATAGCGTTCTTCAAGCCAATCCCTGGCAAATTCATTGGGAGCGGTGACTGTTAATGTATCACCTTGCAGTAAATAAGCCTTGGTTGATTTAAGCCAAGTTTCAAAGCTTGGTTTACTGATTTTCTTTTCGATTTTTCCGAGCGCCTGGTTCCAGAGGCTATCGATGTTATCCAAACTTATCCCTCCTTTGCAAAAAAAATTTTAATCATTTTATTTAAATGTATAGGCACAAATAAACTCATCGATTGCCGTCTTCATATTAATTTTGACAGCAAAGGTTCGGTGAGCTGTATTAAGGAATTTTTGTGTTGTGTAATGTGAAGTGCCCAAAACTATATCTTGCGCTGTACAACCTTTGTACAGACTACATCTGGTGAGCCAGTGTAGATTTGAATGTTTATTCATCAACAGGTATTTTAAGAAATATATAATAAAGAAGAAAAAAGGGTTTTCGACAATATCCACCATCTGTGGACAGATTAATATACACAGGTCGGATAAACTATCCACAAGTTATTCACAGTCTGTGGATAAACGTTACCTGTTGATAAAGTTATTCAGAGTGAAAACACAAATATAATATCAGAAATTCAGGCGTCTTGCAATGGGTTAGAAAACTTTATCCACAACTTACCGAGCTTGTGGGAAAAACTTTTCCACAGGCCATTGTTATGTGCAAAAGTCTCTAAAATGAGATGTGGATAGAAAAAAACATGTCGAATTTTATCCACAGACGGTGATTATAGGCTCGAATTAATCTGATATGAACCAGGTGTTCAAGCCGGAAGACCTCCATGGGGAAAGATCGAAAGTGATTCAGGGTCATTCTTATAATTTGTCGAATGTTGTGTCGGAAAGGAGGATTACTTGCGAATCTCATATTCGTGCTCATGGATAAAATGATGGAAATTTCCCTTTCCCCAAAAATTTCTATATCAGTTCGGGGCAAAATCATTTACAATAGGCTAGGTAGTAAAAAAAGGCCTACTGGACATTGAGCATTAAAAAAGAAATTTTTTATGGATGAGGTTGACAAGTAGAAACCTCCATCTATATAATTGTAAAGACTGTCTTTAACTGTTATTCCTCAGGGAGGTGTCATATAATGAAAAGAACTTATCAACCGAATAACCGCAAACATAGTAAAGTTCACGGTTTCCGTGCACGTATGAGCACGAAAAACGGACGTAGAGTAATCGCTGCACGTCGCCGTAAGGGCAGAAAAGTATTATCTGCATAGACCACTGAAAAGTCTCAGTGGTCTTTTTTCGCAAAATAAGGGATTTACTGAGACTCAATTCATGTAATGAAGGTGTAAAAATGAAAAAAAAGTTAAGGATTAAGAAAGAGGATGAATTTCAGCTTGTGTTTAAAAAAGGTGAATCTTCTGCTAATCGGCAATTCGTTGTCTATGTCCTTGAAAAGCCGGGTCAGGATCATTTTAGGATCGGCCTTTCTGTCAGTAAAAAAATCGGGAACGCCGTTGTAAGGAACCAAATCAAAAGATACATACGGCAAGCGTTTTTGGAATTGAAAGAAGATATAGAAGAGGGTAAGGATTATATTGTGATTGCTCGAAAACCAGCGGCGGAGATGGACTTTTTCCAGGTGAAAAGCAGCTTGATTCATGTCCTGAAGCGTTCTAAATCACTAAACTTTAAAATGAAAAAACAATAAAGTCCCCTTAATATCGAATAAGCACTCCTCGTATCATATTGTTACTTGAGTAAGATGACATAGAAAATTCCGATTGTAACTGTGGTAAAAGTGGATTACTTTTCCTTGAAATCTTCTTATAAACAGTTCACAATTGTTTCAAAAAAGATTGATTGCAGTTAGGAGGAAATTACGGTTGAAAAAACGAATATTACTCATTATTGGACTAGCCTCGATAATGATGCTGTTGGCAGGGTGTACGGAAATTAAAGAACCTATTACTGCGGATAGTGAAGGTTTTTGGAATTCATACATTGTCTATCCATTATCAGCCCTGATCATCTGGCTTTCTGAAGCATTCGGCGAGAACTATGGTTTGGGAATCATCGGCGTTACACTAATCATTCGCCTGGCATTACTTCCATTAATGATCAAACAGGTGAAAAGCTCGAAAGCCATGCAGGCCATTCAGCCTGAAATGAAAGAACTTCAAGCTAAATACAGCTCAAAAGATGCTGCCACACAACAAAAACTACAGCAAGAAACAATGGCTCTATTTTCGAAATATAATGTGAATCCATTGGCGGGATGTTTGCCGATATTGGTGCAAATGCCGATTTTGATCGGATTTTACCATGCAATCAGCCGTACGGAAGAAATTGCTTTACATAGTTTTCTTTGGTTTGATTTAGGTTCCCCGGATCCTTATTATATTTTACCGGTCGTTGCAGGTATCACGACTTTCATCCAGCAAAAGATGTCCATGGTTGGAATGAACTCCAACCCACAAATGGCTGCACAAATGACGATGATGCTTTACATCATGCCAATCATGATTGTTGTATTTGCTATTAATTTCCCCGCTGCTCTTTCTCTTTACTGGGTAGTTGGTAACATCTTTGGTATCGTGCAAACATATTTCATCAAAGGTCCGGATCTTAGAAAAGCAGCTGCGGAAAACGCGGGAGGGGCAAAGAAAAAGTGAAAAAAGTGACTGCTACAGGACAATCTGTCGAAGAAGCAGTAAATTTAGCTTTAGCTCAATTGAACAGCACGAAGGATCGCGTGGAAATTGAAGTAGAAGATGAAGGCAAAAAAGGGTTTTTTGGTTTATTTGGTGCAAGGAAGGCAATCGTCCATGTTACATTGCCTCCGGATCCCATTGAAGAGACACTTGGATTTTTGAAGAATGTCTGCGTCGAAATGGAAGTCAATGCACAAATAGACGTCACCCGTAAAGGTAAGAACGTAACATTCCATTTATCAGGTGATAAAATTGCATTATTGATTGGAAAAAGGGGTCAAACACTAAATTCACTTCAGTATTTAGCACAGCTGGTAGCTAATCGATATTCGAAGCAGTTTTTGAATATTACCGTAGATGCAGAAGATTATCGAAGCCGCCGCAATGACACCTTAATCCAATTGGCTGAAAGAATGGCAAATAAAGCCACGAAAACAGGTAAAGCTGTTTCATTGGAGCCGATGCCATCCTATGAACGTAAGGTCATCCATAATGCTCTCCTGGATTATCCAAAAATAAAAACAACCTCAAGTGGGACGGAGCCATATCGTCACTTGGTCATTACTCCACTAAAATGAACCTTCTGCTTTTAAGCAGGGGTTCTTTTTTTTAGGCATTGTATGTCGAATATTTTTTTTGCGAATTTTCCATTCAACAATAAGTGACAAACTTTTTATATTTTCTTGATCCGTAAAGGGGATGGAAGAAAATGAAGCGGGCGATATTTGTTATTCACATGTGGATAAGTTAAAATGGTTGTTACAGAATATGGATTAATGGCGTGTGGATAACTCTTGGAAGGAAGGAGTATCTACTTTTTTTCATGAATATACTGTGGTATTGTAGTAATTTAGGGATTCGACGATTTTATTATCAGAAAAAAATAGAACCATCAATATATAAGAGGTGAAAGCATGGAATTCGATACAATCACCGCTATCTCTACTCCCTTAGGGGAAGGGGCAATCGCCATCGTTAGAATCAGCGGTGATGAGGCCATAGAAATAGCCGATAGGATCTTTAAAGGACCAGGTGGAAAAGGATTGCTTGAAGTGAAATCACATACGATTCATTATGGCCACCTTATCCAGCCTAAAACAGGTGAAATCATAGAGGAAGTCATGGTTTCGGTCATGATGGGTCCAAAGACATTTACAAGGGAAGATGTAGTTGAAATAAATTGTCACGGTGGAATCGTTTCGGTCAATCGGGTACTGCAGCTTATTCTCTCACAAGGTGCTCGTTTAGCGGAACCTGGTGAATTTACGAAACGGGCCTTTTTGAATGGCAGGATCGATCTTTCCCAAGCTGAGGCCGTTATGGATTTAATCCGTGCCAAAACGGATAAAGCCATGAATGTTGCATTAGGTCAAATGGAAGGCCGGCTTTCGAAATTAATCCAAAATCTGCGTCAGGAAATTTTACAGACCCTCGCTCAAGTCGAGGTAAATATAGATTATCCGGAATATGATGATGTCGAAGAAATGACGCATCGTTTATTTTTGGAAAAAGGCAGTTATGTGAAGAATGAAATAGAGAAACTGCTTCACACGGCCCAACAGGGGAAAATCCTTCGGGATGGGCTTGCGACCGTTATCATAGGTCGTCCTAATGTCGGAAAATCTTCATTGCTTAACAGCTTAGTTCATGAAAACAAAGCGATCGTCACTGATATTCCAGGTACAACACGTGATGTTATTGAAGAGTATGTCAATGTTCGCGGTGTACCGCTTAAACTTGTCGATACAGCAGGAATTCGCGAAACGGAAGATATCGTTGAACGAATTGGAGTTGAACGGTCTCGTGCAGTATTAAAAGAAGCGGATTTAATATTGCTTGTATTGAACTATTCCGATGATTTCACTACTGAAGATGAGAAACTATTCCAAGCGGTTGAGGGAATGGATGTTATCGTTATCATCAATAAAACAGACCTTCCACAAAAAATCGATATGGCAAAGGTTAAGGAAAAGGCGGCATCCCATAAAGTTGTTACGACTTCATTACTGGAAGATCGAGGGGTCGATGAATTGGAAGAAGCGATCGCTTCTTTATTTTTCGAAGGTTCTTTAGAAACGGGAGACCTGACCTATGTTTCCAATGCAAGGCATATAGCTTTGCTGGGACAGGCATTACAGGCAATCGAAGATGCAATTGATGCTATTGAAATGGGTACACCGGTTGATTTGGTTCAAATCGATTTCACGAAAGCATGGGAGTTACTTGGAGAAATCATTGGCGAAAGCGTTCAGGATAATTTGATCAACCAATTGTTCTCTCAATTTTGTTTAGGAAAATAAACGTAAAAGGAGGAAAAGGATATGCAATACGAAGCAGGTAGCTATGATGTCATTGTTATTGGTGCCGGTCATGCTGGCAGTGAAGCAGGCCTTGCAGCTGCAAGAGTCGGAGCTAAAACGTTGATGATCACCATTAACTTGGATATGGTCGCCTTTATGCCATGCAATCCCTCCGTCGGCGGGCCGGCAAAAGGGATAGTCGTTAGGGAAATTGACGCTTTAGGCGGGGAAATGGGAAGAAATATCGACAAGACCCATATTCAAATGAGGATGCTCAATACGGCAAAAGGTCCGGCCGTTCGTGCTCTACGGGCGCAGGCAGATAAATTTCTTTATCAGCAAGAAATGAAAAAGACGATAGAAGACCAAGAAAATTTGACATTGATTCAAGGAATGGTAGAGGAATTAATTGTTGAAAACGACGTATGTACGGGTGTCATCACTAAAACAGGTGCGGTGTACCGTGCGAAAACTGTCGTAATCACGACGGGAACATATTTACGCGGTGAAATCATTTTAGGGGAACTGAAATATTCAAGCGGCCCTAATAATCAGCAGCCCTCCATCAGGCTTTCCGAACACTTGGAGCAGTTAGGATTTGATTTGGTCCGTTTTAAAACAGGAACGCCTCCACGTGTGAATAGTTCTTCTATAGACTACAGCAAAACGGAAATTCAGCCTGGCGATGAAGTGCCTCGTGCCTTTTCTTATGAAACAACAAAGTTCATAACGGATCAATTGCCATGCTGGTTAACGTATACGAATGAGGGTACACATCAGCTCATTGATGAGAATCTACACCGTTCACCAATGTATTCCGGAATGATTAAAGGAACCGGACCGCGTTATTGTCCATCGATAGAAGATAAAGTCGTTCGTTTTAATGATAAACCACGGCATCAAATCTTCTTGGAACCTGAAGGTCGCAATACAAAGGAAGTTTATGTGCAAGGTTTATCCACCAGTCTGCCTGAAGATGTGCAAGTGAAAATCCTGCAAACAATTCCGGGACTTGAAAAAGCGGAAATGATGCGTGCTGGATATGCAATTGAATATGATGCCATCGTTCCTACGCAGCTATGGCCTACACTTGAAACGAAGAAAATCAAAAATCTATATACTGCTGGCCAAATTAACGGGACATCCGGCTATGAAGAAGCAGCAGGACAAGGATTGATGGCCGGTATTAATGCAGGATTGAATGCAATGGGTAAGGAAGAACTGATTTTAAGCCGTTCGGATGCCTATATTGGTGTTCTCATTGATGACCTTGTAACGAAAGGCACGAATGAACCATACCGATTGCTGACTTCACGTGCAGAATATCGTTTATTATTGCGTCATGATAATGCCGATCTACGCTTAACGGAAATTGGATTCAATATCGGAATGATCAAAGAAGAACGCTACAAACGTTTCCTTATGAAAAAAGAAGCGGTTGAAATGGAAAAGGAACGATTGAAATCAAACTTCATCAAACCGACCAAAGAGGTGCAAGAAGTCATTACTGCAAGTGGCGGCAGTGAGTTAAAGGATGGAATCCGTGCCTCCGATTTATTGAAAAGGCCTGAAATGGATTATTCCCATATTCAGAAGTTGGCGCCAAGTGATGTCGAACTGAGTGAAGAAGTGACGGAACAGGTCGAAATCCAGATCAAGTATGAAGGATATATCGAAAAATCCTTGCAGCAAGTCGATCGCCTGAAAAAAATGGAGAACAAAAAGATTCCAGAGAATATCGATTATGATGCAATTTCTGGTCTTGCAACGGAAGCACGTCAAAAATTAAAGCAGGTCCACCCGCTATCAGTAGCTCAGGCTTCAAGAATTTCCGGTGTGAATCCCGCTGATGTTTCCATTCTGCTTGTTTATTTGGAACAAGGTAAGATTGCCAGAGTGTCTCAGTAACGGAAATACCCGAAAAGGATTGAAAAAATATGAATATTGAACAGTTCCAACAAGCACTGCTGGAGAAAGGGATCGAGCTTTCTCCTCAACAGCTTGATCAGTTTGACACATATTATCGATTATTGGTGGAATGGAACGAAAAGATGAACTTAACAGCCATCACAGATAAAGAAGAAGTTTATCTTAAGCATTTTTATGATTCAATCAGTGCAGCCTTCTATTTTGACTTTAACGAATCCTATCGAATTTGCGATGTTGGGGCTGGAGCTGGATTTCCGAGTATTCCATTGAAGATATGTTTCCCTGATATCCACGTCTCGATTGTGGATTCCTTGAATAAGCGAATTTCTTTTTTGAATCACCTTGCGGATTCATTGCAATTAAAGGGAGTATCTTTTTATCATGACCGGGCGGAAACCTTCGCCCAAAAACCGGAGCATCGCGAATCCTATGATATTGTCATGGCGAGGGCGGTAGCCAGGATGTCGGTTTTAAGTGAACTATGTTTGCCGCTTGTTAAACTGGATGGGACGTTCATTGCCATGAAAGCGGCTAGTGCACAAGATGAAATGGACACAGGGAAGAAGGCCATTTTTACATTAGGCGGAGAAATCGAAGAAATTCATCCTTTCACATTGCCAGAGGAAAATAGTGAAAGAAACATCATTACTGTAAAAAAAGTGAAGAAGACTCCAAAAAAATACCCAAGAAAACCAGGGACACCGAATAAGCAGCCTATTGAATAACCTCTGTACGATGAGTATGATTTCATAGTAAGAGCAGAGGATTCAGATATATATGGCTGGTACTTGCCCTTATTTTCTTTTACTATAAATGTATGACCTTATTATTTTCACTTAATACTGCATTTGCCAACAAGAAGGCATTTTCGGTACAGGTTAAGACGTGTGCCCTTAGCTGGCTGATTCAGGGAAATAATTTTGGGAAAGCCGGCCGATATTTATAAAAACTGGCCGTCGACCCTCATTATTGCCTTGATGGCGCCAGTCGACATGTTTTTTACAGTGAAGGGCCATATGTATAACCATGTCGGGAAATGTATGCAGGACTTGTCCTTTAAATAGAGAATATGTTATTTGGGAGTTTTAAAAGGTGGTGTAGGAAGATGAAGCATCCTTTTTCGCGGTTCTTTGGGTTTGGCGAAAAAGAAGAAGAGCAACTAGAGATGGAGACACCTAGCAATAATAATGAAGAAATAAGAAAAATTTCCATTTCTGACATTGTGCCTAATCGATTTCAACCAAGGACCGTTTTTAATGACGATAAAATTGCCGAATTGGCTCAAACGATCCATACACATGGGATCATTCAACCAATTGTAGTAAGGGCTTATGGTCAGGGAAAATATGAAATCATTGCAGGTGAGCGTCGTTTCCGGGCCATGCAAAAGCTTGGCTGGGAATTGGCACCTGCTATAATCAAAGATTTCACCGATACAGAAACGGCTTCCGTTGCGCTGATAGAAAACTTACAGCGTGAAGAACTGACACCGATTGAAGAAGCTTTGGCTTACGGAAAACTATTGGAGCTGCATAGTTTAACCCAAGAAGCCCTGGCACAAAGACTGGGAATCGGTCAATCTACCGTGGCGAATAAGCTGCGGCTGCTTAAGCTGCCGCAGGAGGTTCAGGATGCACTTCTTCAAAAGCAAATTACGGAACGCCATGCCCGCTCGTTGATACCGTTAAAGAGTCCTGAAAAGCAGTTAAAACTGCTTTTGGAAATCATCGAAAAAGGGTTAAACGTCAAGCAGACCGAAGAGCAGGTCGTCAAGCTCTTAACGGGTACTGTGCAGAAGCCGAAACCTAAGCGAAAAGCGTTTAGTAAAGACATGAGGATTGCCGTGAATACCATCCGCCAATCACTCAGTATGGTTACAGACAATGGAATAAATCTGGATGCAGAGGAAGAAGAATTCGAGGAGTATTATCAGTTCACGATTAAAATACCCAAGAAAAAAACTTGATTCCCCATCCTTAGCCCGCTTGGTAGTCTCCGATTACCAAGCTTTTTTTATTTTCTCTCCAAAACTGGCATTTTCCACTTTTAAAACATTCAACTTTTCCTGGATTTTTAATGCTTTTAGATGTATTTCAAATTTTAAGAGGAATTTCAGAAAACGATTTCTTCCAGTAACATTCATGATAAAATAGAAAGAAATAATTGGATTCACGGTAAAAATCAATAGATATAGCGTCATGAAGATAGTTGAAAGCGGGTGAATTCGTGGGTAAGATTCTCGCCATTGCCAATCAAAAGGGCGGTGTTGGAAAAACGACAACTTCTGTCAGTTTAAGTGCTTGTCTTGCATACATTGGACAGAAAGTCTTAATGGTCGATATTGACCCGCAGGGAAATGCGACAAGCGGTGCAGGTATTGACAAAGCAGATGTGGAACAATGTATTTATGATGTATTGGTTGATGATGTTGAGGCCAGTACCGTTATCATGGAAACAAAGGTAGAAAACCTATATGCTATACCTGCGACAATCCAACTTGCGGGTGCAGAAATTGAACTTGTTCCAACCATCTCAAGGGAAGTCCGATTAAAAAGGGCGTTAGAAGAGGTGCAAAGCCAGTATGATTACATTGTGATTGACTGCCCTCCATCATTGGGTTTGCTGACGCTTAATGCCTTAACGGCCGCCGATGCTGTTTTGATCCCGGTACAATGTGAATATTATGCATTGGAGGGTTTGAGTCAACTATTGAATACGGTCCGCCTCGTCCAAAAGCATTTGAACCATGATTTGAAAATCGAGGGTGTGCTATTGACGATGTTGGACGCAAGAACAAATTTAGGTCTCCAGGTCATAGAAGAAGTCAAAAAATACTTTCAGGATAAAGTCTACCAAACCATCATTCCCCGCAATGTCCGTTTGAGTGAAGCACCGAGCCATGGAGAACCGATAATTATATATGATCCAAAGTCACGAGGGGCGGAGGTCTATCTAGAATTGGCAAAGGAAGTGGTATCAAATGGCTAAAGGGCTTGGCAAAGGACTTAACGCACTACTTTTCAACGGTGGGGAGATCAGTAAAGATGAAATCGTGCGCGAAATCAAATTAAGGGAATTAAGGCCAAATCCTTATCAGCCCCGAAAGAGCTTTCGGCTAGAAGCTATAGAGGAATTAAAGCAATCCATCATGGAGCATGGGATATTACAGCCGATTATTGCCCGGAAAAGTATTAAGGGATATGAAATCGTGGCTGGGGAAAGGCGTTATCGTGCTGCCAAGGAAGCTGGCTTAGAGACAGTTCCAGTCGTTGTGAGGGAATTGAGTGAACAGCAGATGATGGAACTGGCCATTTTGGAAAACCTGCAACGGGAAGATTTGAATCCGATCGAGGAGGCTGCCGCTTATCAAACGCTTCTTGAAAAATTGGAATTCACCCAGGAGCAGTTGGCCAACCGGCTGGGAAAAAGCAGACCCCATATTGCCAACCATGTTAGATTACTATCTTTGCCTGAAGGAATTAGGAGATATATCTCCGATGGGGAAATTTCCATGGGACATGGCCGGGCATTGCTGGGTTTAAAGAAAAAAGAGATGCTCAAGCCGGTAGCGGATAAAATCCTCAAGGAAGGTATGAATGTCAGACAGCTAGAGCAGTATATACATCAATTGAATGATACCGTTTCACGTGAAACCAAACCTAAGAAACAAGAGAAAAAAGATATCTTCATAAAGCAAAGGGAGACAAGTCTGCGTGAAAGACTAGGAACGAGCGTAACGATAAAACAAAGCAAGAAAAAAGGAAAAATAGAAATAGAATTCTTTTCAAAAGAAGATTTAGAGAGAATTTTGAACTTGATCGATCAAGAGAACCTTTCCTCTTAGATCCCCTTATGAAAAGATCATGAAGACTTATGCAGAAAATTAGGTGGATGAGATGGTATTATTAGGGGCTTTGGTGAATGGTGCCTGCATTTTAATCGGCTCGATTTTAGGAAGGTTTTTACAACGTATACCTGAAAAGATTAAAGAAACGGTCATGAGCGGTATCGGGTTAGCCGTGATGGTTTTAGGTTTGCAGATGGGGTTTAAAAGTGATAATTTCCTTGTTGTCATTTTAAGTATTGTCGGCGGGGCGGTCCTCGGTGAATGGATGAATCTTGAGGGCAGGCTTAATTCTTTAGGCAATTGGATTGAACGCAGGATGAAAGCGAAGGAAGGAACCTCGATATCTCAGGGGTTTGTAACGGCTACGCTCATATTTGGGATTGGGGCGATGGCCATTATCGGTGCCCTGGATAGCGGTATCCGGAATGATCATGACGTTTTGATAACAAAAGCGATAATCGATGGATTCACAGCACTTGTCCTCGCCAGCACGCTAGGCATAGGGGTACTTTTTTCAGCATTTCCGATCATTCTTTATGAGGGATTCCTGGCGGTTTTTTCAAGGCAGATCAATACGATGATCCCATCTGCATTAATGGATTCCTTCATATTGGAAATGACGGCAGCTGGTGGAGTCATGATTTTGGCGATTGGTTTGAATATTATCGGTGTCACCAAAATCAGGGTGGCGAATCTGCTTCCGGGCATAATGATCACTGCCATTCTGGTTACTTTCATGTATTATGTATAAAAAAAAGGAAGGGGCTGGCCCCTTCCTTCTTTTTTATGAAAAAACCGATCAAAGGGTTTTTTCTTGCTTGAATGACCATGTGAAAGGAGTGATGGAAGGTTTTATTGGATAATGATTTTGCGCTTCATAAATCCCCTCGGCAATGGTTTTGGCCATTTTTAGCACAAGATTAAGACGCGTGTTCTGCAAGACCATGAACTCCATGAATCCACTTACATTCACGATTCCTGTAATATGGGCATTTCCGACTGAAGGAAGATCTTTATTGACCCCGGCACCCGGCTTAACTGGTCCCTGGCCGATCTGAACGATGCCGACGCTTTTCATTTTCCCCAAGCAAGCATCGATTCCGACTATAAAGGCATTGGCATGCAGCTTTTTAATTTCATTTAATTTTTCCTGTAAATTCATCGCATGTATAGGGTCATCCAGAGTACCATAAACATGGAATGAAGAAGAACTGTTTTCAGCCTTTTCACTAAGCAGAGTGCCGACAAGTGGTCCGAGTGAATCGCCTGTGGAACGGTCTGTGCCTATGCAGACGATGACGATTGGTTGAAGCTTTCCTGTTGGGAGGAGGTTGATTAATTCCTGGGAAATTTGTTTGGATGCATCCGTATCTTCATGCAGGATGCGACTTAATCTATTTTTATTATTATTAAATAGACTAGAATTCAGATTCATCGGCTCAACTCCTTTACTTTATTTGGTATTACAGTATACGGATAAAAAGAGGAAAATATACGGTATTTAACATGATGGGTGAGGGAATTTTTTGCAAAACATGCAAACAGGTGAAGGGGATATGAATCGACGTTATCCTCTACCAATTGCTTTCATCTATACTTTCTAGTAAATAATCATTTGAATGTTCGGGAAAAAATTTCTAAATTCTATTAACTATATACCCATAATTTTTTTGTACAGAAACCATTATTTATTGATAAAATAGAGAAAATCTCTCTATTTCATGGTTACCTCCATGCATGGAGGGTAGAGGAATACGTCGAAGATATAATAGTTTTGCTGTTATTTGCATTAGGCAGGAGGAAAATATGGATCGCATTTATGATAACGTTGCAAAAGAGATATTGGATGAAAAGATATGGCTGCTGATGGGGGAGGGCATTATTAAAATCTTCCTTGTTCTGCTGTTATCGCGTATTATTATTACAATAGGAAAGACTATTCTGAATAAATTTTTCAAAGCACGTTTAAGAAGTCCTATTCGGGTAACGGAACGCAGGGAAGCGACACTCATTAAATTGCTGGAAAATATCATTACCTATGTCATCAATTTCATTGCCTTGTTGATGATTCTGGAGATTCTTGGTCTTCATGTAATGCCATTACTCGCTGGTGCAGGTGTTCTCGGTTTGGCCATTGGATTTGGCGCACAAAGTTTGGTCAAGGATATAATTACCGGGTTTTTCGTTATCTTTGAAGATCAGTTCTCGGTTGGGGATTATATTAAAATCAATACTTTTGAAGGGGAAGTCATTGAAATCGGGCTTCGTACGACGAAAATTAAAAGCGGTGCAGGTGAATTGCACTTCATACCCAACGGCAGCATCATCCAGGTTACGAATTATTCCATTTTAAATAGTGTGGCAATAGTTGATGTGACCATACCTAACGATGGATCGACTGAGCGTGCTGAGAAGGTGCTGATTGATCTTTTAAACAGTATGGAAGGCAAATACGAAGCCTTGATCAAGGCTCCTGAATTTTTGGGAATTGAAAAAATCAGTCCTGAAGAAATCGTCTTTCGGATTAAAGCGGAAACAAAGCCGATGCATCACATTGAAATCAGTAGGATATTAAGAAAAGAAATAAGTGCTGCACTTGATGCAAGTGGGATTAAATCTACGTACAATGGCAGCGAGTCATAGGAATTGGGGGGCTCATGATTATGGAAGAAAAGGAATTTGCACTTAAGGATATTGTGGAAATGAAGAAACCACATCCCTGTGGAGTGAATAAGTGGAGAATTATACGGCTCGGAATGGATATCCGGATAAAATGTGAAGGATGCGGCCATAGCGTGATGCTGCCTCGACGTGAATTCGCGAAGAAAATGAAAAAAGTTCTGCAAAAGCATGAGGAGTGATCATGCTTTTTTTTTGGGAGTGAAAGTAGTCCGGCGTTTCTCATGATTTACTTGTCTTTTTAGGAAGCGAAATCTATAATTGGGAAAGGTTTAGGTAATTGGATGGTCTTTATAGAAGATCAGTCCTTTTCCCATATGTACGAATCATCTTGAAGGAGTGAAATATAAATGGCTTTAACAGCTGGTATAGTCGGTTTGCCTAACGTAGGTAAATCCACTTTATTTAATGCAATAACTCAGGCAGGTGCGGAATCTGCCAACTATCCTTTCTGTACGATCGACCCGAATGTAGGGATTGTGGAAGTGCCAGATCACCGTCTGCAAAAATTGACTGAATTGGTAAAACCGAAAAAAACGGTTCCGACAGCATTTGAATTCACGGATATCGCCGGGATCGTAAAAGGAGCAAGTAAAGGAGAAGGATTAGGTAATAAATTCCTTTCCCATATCCGTCAAGTGGATGCAATTTGTCAAGTCGTCCGTTGCTTTGCAGACGATAACATTACCCATGTTTCCGGAAAAGTAAATCCAATCGATGATATCGAGGTCATCAATCTTGAATTGATCCTTGCCGATTTGGAATCTGTTGTCAAACGCATCGACCGTGTCGGAAAAATGGCCAAGCAAAAAGATAAAGCCGCTGTAGCAGAACATGAAATCCTTGTGGCTTTAAAAGAAGCATTGGAAGATGAAAAGCCTGCACGTTCCGTCGAGTTTACCGAAGAACAGCAAAAAATCGTGAAGGGCATGCATTTACTTACAGCTAAGCCGACGCTTTACGTGGCGAACGTGAGCGAAGATGAAGTGGCGAATGCTGACGATAATGAATATGTACAGCAAGTTCGTGAATATGCCGCTAAGGAAAATGCCGAAGTAATCGTGATTTGTGCCAAAATCGAAGAAGAAATTGCAGAGCTTGAAGGTGAAGAAAAGGAAATGTTCCTATCTGAACTTGGCATCGAGGAGTCAGGTCTAGATCAGTTGATCCGTGCTTCTTATAATCTGCTTGGATTGGCAACATACTTTACAGCTGGTGTACAGGAAGTGCGAGCTTGGACATTCCGCAAAGGAATGAAAGCCCCTCAATGTGCCGGCGTCATTCACACGGACTTCGAACGCGGTTTCATCCGTGCCGAAACGGTATCTTATACCGATTTACTTGAAGCGGGCAGTCATGGTGCCGCAAAAGAAGCGGGTAAAGTTCGTTTGGAAGGAAAAGAATACATCGTTAACGATGGCGATGTTATCCATTTCCGTTTCAACGTATAAGAATCAAAGACCCTACCATTCCATATGTAGGGTCTTTTTTTTAGACTTAAATCATTAGATTACATTTAATTGTAATAAGTCGAACCGTTCGTTGCAAAGCCTCTTTAACTATGCTATAATTTTATCTTGTGAGTAATTATAAATAATTGCTCCTTGCCCAATTGGGCCGCTTAGACCAAAAGGAGGTGACAGTGATGAGAAAATACGAAATTATGTATATCATCCGTCCAAACATTGAGGAAGAAGCTAAAAAAGCTTTAGTTGAACGTTTCAACACAATCCTTTCTGATAATGGTGCGGAAGTAGAAGCAAAAGAATGGGGTAAACGCCGTCTTGCATATGAAATCAATGATTTCCGTGATGGTTACTACATGCTTCTTAAAGTTAACGCTGAAAGTGCTGCGATTCAAGAATTCGATCGTCTAGCTAAAATCAGTGAAGACATTATTCGCCACATGGCTACTAGAGAAGAAGTATAATTCGATATTTAATATAAATTCTAATCTTGTTTCACATGAAACAAGCTTGAAACCTAGGGGTTGATTCTGATGATGAATCGCGTAGTTTTGGTAGGACGCTTAACTAAAGATCCTGAATTACGATATACACCTAATGGAGTTCCCGTAGCTACCTTTACTTTAGCTGTGAACCGTAGTTTTACGAATCAGCAAGGTGAACGTGAAGCGGATTTCATTAACTGTGTAGTTTGGCGTAAACCGGCAGAAAATGTAGCTAACTTCTTGAAAAAGGGCAGTTTAGCTGGCGTGGATGGACGTGTCCAAACACGTAATTATGAAGGACAAGACGGCAAACGCGTATATGTGACGGAGATTCTGGCTGAGAGCGTTCAATTCCTTGAACCACGAAGCAGTTCAGCGGGTGAAAGAAATGAAGGCGGTTCTTACGGTGGGGGTCAAAGAAGTTATGGCAATAATAACGGAAATGACAACAATTCGTATGGACAAAATCCTAATCAGAATCAACGGAGCAATAACAACTACACTCGTGTAGATGATGATCCATTTGCAAATGACGGTAAGACAATCGACATTTCAGATGACGATCTTCCATTTTAAACAGCCGTTTGAAATGAAAATTCAAAATGCAGGGAGGGAAATTTATTATGGCAATGGGTGGACGTAAAGGACGCGGTAAGCGTAAAAAGGTTTGTTATTTCACATCTAACGGAATCACTAAAATTGATTACAAAGATGTAGATCTTCTTAAAAAATTCGTCTCAGAACGCGGTAAAATTTTACCACGTCGTGTAACTGGCACAAGCGCTAAATATCAACGTAAATTAACGATTGCTATTAAACGCTCACGTACTATGGCATTACTACCATATGTATCTGGTGAATAATAAATTGGCACATTGAGGAGCAATCCTTAATGTGCCTTTTTTAATAAGTTGTCACTTATGCCTGTAAACCGCTGAATGGCGTTTTTTTTATTTCAGAAGAAATTTATCCGGGTGTTTTCCTCAGAAAAAATAATCATATCCCAAAAAAGACTGTGATGTTTGAAATATCCTGGCCGTAACGGATACAATATAAAGATGGAGATAAGACATCAATCATAACAGGGGGTGAAATAAAGATGAATAGCGGGAGACGAATTGCCGAGGGCGGAGCACTTCTGGCACTATATTGCATTTTATTGTTCATCACCATTCAAATCCCACTATTGGGTATTTTCACTACTTTCTTTTTACCCATTCCATTCATACTGGTCACAATCAAACAAAAGTTATCGTGGAGCCTTGGTTACTTATTTGTAGCCTCGTTATTGTCGATCCTCATCGGGACGATATTGTCTGTACCGCTGACCTTGCTCATGGGGGCAACGGGAATTGCGATCGGCTATTTTTTGAAAAAGGACAAACCGATGGCACCTATGTTCATAAGCGCAGTCCTTGTCTTCCTGGGAGGCATTTTATTAATATATGCAGCTTCAGTGTTGATAACGGATGTTAATTACATAGAGGAATCGATGAACATGGCCGAGGAGTCCCTTGAAAATACAATCGGCATCATGGATTCTTTTGGACAGGCACCGACGGAACAAGTCCAAAAGCGGATGTATGAATCGATCGATATGATGAACACGCTGATGCCAAGTTTGTTCGTCTTGATGTCCGTCATCATGGTTTTATTGATTTTCTTTGCAGCGCATCCCATTGTGAAGAGGTTCAGTGATAAGGCGTTAAAGTGGCCTCATTTTCGGGATCTGCGACTCCCGAAAAGCCTTTTATGGTATTATTTAATTACGATGCTTCTTGCTCTTTTTGTGAATACGGACAAGAACAGTTTTGTATATATGGCCATAACGAACCTATTTTTCATACTGCAGTTCTTCATTTTATTACAAGGATATTCCCTGATATTCTATATCGCTCATGTTAAGTCATGGGTTAAGGCGATACCTGTTTTAATTGTGGTTTTTTCTTTGCTTCTGCCGATTCCGATTATAACGACGGCCGTCCGATTTTTAGGTATAATAGATTTAGGCTTTCCTTTTAGGGAGACAATCAAGAAAAAGGAATAGAAGACTTTTTTGTAAAACAGATGCTTTTAGGAGCTGAAACTATGCCATCTTATTTGAAAGAATACTCGATTAAGTCCCCATTGTATGGGGTGCTGGCCGCAGTCGTTTTACTTTTGGGCGTACTGGCTTATTATAATTGGGTTATTGCACTTGTTGGACTTTTGATTCTTGCTGGTTTATTTTATTTAACATTAAGAATGGTAGAAAAAAAGCAACGGAAGACAGAAGAGTATATAACGACTTTATCCTACCGTTTAAAGAAGGTGGGCGAGGAAGCGTTATTGGAAATGCCGATTGGGATCATGCTCTTTAATGAGGATTATTACATTGAATGGACCAATCCATTCCTGGCTTCTTGTTTTAGTGAAGACTCCTTGGCAGGAAGATCGCTATACGATGTTGCGGACTCGATAGTACCGTTAATCAAGCAAGAGATCGAGACAGAGACACTTACGCTCCACGATCGGAAATTCAAGGTGGTCCATAAGCGTGATGAAAGGCTTCTTTACTTTTTTGATGTGACGGAGCAAGTGGAAATTGAGAAATTATATGAAGATGAGCGAACGGCAATTGCGATCATTCTTCTTGATAATTATGATGATTTGACACAGGGTATGGATGATCAGCGTAAAAGCAGCATTAATAGCTTGGTTACCTCACTTCTCGATAAGTGGGCAAGGGATAATGGCGTTTTCTTCAAACGGGTTTCCTCGGAACGATTCATCGCTGTCTTTAATGAGCATATCCTTCAGCAGCTTGAAAAGGGGAAATTCTCGATTTTGGATGAAATCAGGGAAACGACGGCCAAGCAAAATGTACCACTTACCTTGAGCATCGGGGTCGGCTCGGCCGTATCATCCTTGCCGGAACTAGGTACGCTTGCCCAGTCCAGCTTGGATCTCGCTTTAGGGCGGGGCGGTGACCAGGTGGCCATAAAGCAAGCGAATGGAAAAGTGAAATTCTATGGCGGCAAAACCAATCCGATGGAAAAACGCACGAGAGTCCGTGCCCGTGTGATTTCCCATGCATTGAAGGATATAGTCCTTGATAGCGATAAAGTCATTGTCATGGGCCATAAAAACCCGGATATGGACGCAATCGGTTCAGCGATCGGCATCTTGAAAGTTGCCCAAATGAATGAACGTGAAGGCTATATTGTCATAAACACCCAGCAGCTCGACAGCAGTGTCCTTCGTTTAATGGAAGAGATCAAAAATAAAGAAGAGCTGTATGCCCGGTTCATAACACCTGATGATGCATTAGAAATGATTATGGATGAGACCTTGCTGGTTGTGGTCGATACCCATAAACCTTCCATGGTGATTGAAGAGCGGTTATTGAATAGAATCGATAAGGTTGTGGTCATCGACCATCATCGGCGGGGTGAGGAGTTCATCAAGAACTCATTGCTCGTCTATATGGAGCCATATGCATCTTCAACGGCAGAACTTGTGACGGAACTGCTTGAATATCAGCCGAAACGCTCAAAAATTGATATGCTGGAGTCGACGGCGCTTCTTGCAGGTATCATCGTCGATACGAAAAGCTTCACCTTAAGAACAGGATCACGTACTTTCGATGCTGCCTCTTATCTAAGGGCGCATGGAGCTGATACGGTACTTGTCCAGAAATTCTTAAAAGAAGACGTGGACACCTATATCAAACGTTCGAAGCTCATTGAAGAAGTCATCTTTTATAAAAAGGGAATTGCCATTGCCGCGGCAAAAACCGATCAGGTTCATAATCAGGTGCTCATTGCTCAGGCTGCGGACACCCTATTGACGATGGATGGCGTTGTCGCTTCCTTTGTAATGGCTAAGCGTTCTGATGATACGGTGGGCATAAGTGCGCGTTCTCTTGGTGATATCAATGTACAGGTGATCATGGAAATGTTGAATGGAGGCGGACATCTAACGAATGCCGCCACTCAACAGGTATGCTCCATTGATGAAGCCGAAAGTCGATTGAAAGCAGCTATTGATGAATATTTAGAAGGGGGATATAAAGAATGAAAGTGATATTTCTTAAAGACGTTAAAGGTAAAGGGAAAAAAGGGGAAGTTAAAAATGTTGCGGATGGTTATGCACATAATTTCCTGCTTAAACAAGGATTGGCCGTTGAAGCAAATAATTCAAATGTGAAAACTCTGGAAGCACAGAAAAATAAAGAAGAATCACTTGCAGCAGAAGAGCTGCAGCAGGCTGAAGAATTGAAAGTGCAGCTGGAGAAATTAACGGTTGAACTATCTGCCAAAGCCGGTGAGGGCGGGCGTTTATTCGGTTCCATCACGACTAAACAAATTGCATCTGAGCTTCAGAAAAAACACGGTATCAAGGTTGATAAACGTAAAATGGAGCTTGCTGAAGGCATCCGCACTTTAGGGCATACAAAGCTTCCAGTCAAGCTTCATCCTGAAGTCACTGCGACACTGACAGTGCATGTGAAAGAAATTAACTAATTTTAGCTGTTTCATATCTGTGAAAAATTGATAAAATAGAGATAGACGAAAAATGTGATTGGGCACGTTGTCCTTTCACTTTTTTCTTTTTTACTAGAAACATATAAAAGGTATCCTCTTAGAATGGGAGGTTTTAAGATATGATAGAACAATTTCAGGATAGGATTCCACCTCAAAATATAGAAGCCGAACAGGCTGTGCTTGGAGCCATTTTTCTTGAGCCCTCTTCATTGACCGTTACATCGGAAGTTTTGATTCCAGAGGATTTTTATAGAAGCTCTCATCAAAAAATCTTTAATGTGATGCTTAAATTGAATGACGAAGGAAAAGCTGTCGATTTGATTACGGTGACAGAGGAATTGGCTGCGACAAAAAACCTTGAAGAAGTTGGCGGGGTTTCTTATTTAAGTGAATTGGCCGGATCGGTGCCTACCGCGGCCAATATTGAATATTATGCCCGCATCGTCGAGGAGAAGTCATTGCTGCGCCGTTTGATCCGGACTGCGACGAACATCGCTCAGGAAGGCTACAGTCGCGAGGATGAGGTCGAGGAGCTGCTCGGTGAAGCAGAAAAAACGATCATGGAAGTGGCCCAGCGTAAGAATTCCGGGTCTTTTCAAAATATTAAGGATGTATTGGTTGCGACTTACGATAACATAGAAATTTTGACTACCCGTAAAGGGGATGTCACGGGAATACCGACAGGGTTTGCTGAACTAGATCGAATGACAGCGGGGTTCCAACGTAATGACCTCATCATAGTTGGTGCCCGTCCTTCGGTTGGTAAAACCGCTTTTGCATTGAACATCGCTCAAAACGTTGCGACCAAAACGGAGGAGAATGTAGCGATTTTCAGTCTTGAAATGGGTGCAGAGCAGCTCGTTATGCGTATGCTCTGTGCTGAAGGGAATATCAACGCCCAGAATTTACGGACAGGTTCCTTAACTGATGAGGATTGGCGTAAACTGACGATGGCGATGGGAAGCTTGTCGAATGCCGGCATTTATATCGATGATACGCCAGGTGTCAGGATTGGTGAAATCCGTTCAAAATGCCGTCGTTTGAAGCAGGAACATGGCCTTGGCATGATATTGATCGATTACCTGCAGTTAATTCAAGGCGATGGCCGTTCAGGCGACAACCGTCAGCAAGAGGTATCCGAGATTTCACGTTCACTCAAAGCGCTGGCTCGTGAACTTAAAGTGCCCGTCATCGCCCTTTCCCAGCTATCGCGGGGAGTGGAGCAGCGTCAGGATAAGCGCCCGATGATGTCTGATATCCGGGAATCCGGGAGTATCGAGCAAGATGCTGATATCGTCGCATTCTTATACCGTGATGATTATTATGATAAAGAATCCGAGAATAAAAATATCATTGAAATCATTATAGCGAAACAGCGTAATGGTCCGGTGGGCACGGTTTCGCTTGCATTCGTAAAAGAATATAATAAATTCGTTAATCTCGAACGCCGCTTCGATGATGATTCGATGTCTCCCGGCGCATAGGGGACTGCCTGCCATTCATGCAATGGCGGGCTTTCTCTGTTTCAGGAAAAAGAAAGGCCCTAATGATAATAGAAAAAGAAATCAGAGGGTACAATAATGTTTGACAATCCTAAAAAAACCGGAAAGAAATTTCTCATATTTACGAACAAAGAATTTTTTAAAAAGTGTATTGTTCGGATTTTGTATTGACTTCCAGTTTGGATTATTGATAAAATAGGTTTGTTTGATAAGAACCGGTTAATGATCGGTATTACGTGAACCTTTGGAGGTGCTTTATTCAGATGTCATCAGTTGTAGTAGTCGGTACACAATGGGGAGACGAAGGTAAAGGTAAAATAACAGATTTTCTATCCCAGAATGCGGAAGCCATCGCTCGTTATCAAGGTGGGAATAATGCAGGGCATACAATTAAATTTAACGGCGTTACCTATAAACTGCATTTAATTCCGTCAGGGATTTTTTATAGTGATAAGATTTGTGTCATTGGAAACGGTATGGTAGTTGATCCAAAAGCTCTTGTAGAGGAGCTTGCTTATTTACATAGCCATGGGGTGAGTACGGATAATCTTCGTATCTCGAATCGTGCACATGTCATTCTTCCTTACCATATCAAATTGGATGAAGTCGAAGAAGACCGTAAAGGCGCCAACAAAATTGGAACGACTAAAAAGGGAATCGGCCCTGCATATATGGACAAAGCTGCTCGTAACGGAATCCGCATGGCAGACCTTTTGGACCGTGAAATTTTCGAGGAAAAATTGTCTCAAAATCTTGTCGAAAAAAACCGTATGTTCGAACGTTTCTATGAAACGGAAGGTTTCAAAATCGAAGATATCTTGGAAGAATACTATGAGTACGGACAACAAGTGCAGAAATATGTATGTGATACATCCGTTGTATTGAATGACGCACTTGATGAAGGAAAACGGGTATTATTCGAAGGAGCACAAGGTGTCATGCTTGATATCGATCAAGGAACATACCCATTCGTCACTTCTTCCAACCCGGTTGCAGGTGGAGTTACAATCGGTTCGGGTGTAGGTCCTACGAAGATCAACCATGTGGTTGGAGTATGTAAAGCATACACAAGCCGTGTGGGCGATGGTCCTTTCCCTACAGAATTGCATGATGAAGTCGGTAACCTAATCCGGGAAATTGGCCGTGAATATGGTACAACTACAGGCAGACCGCGCCGTGTAGGCTGGTTTGACGCTGTTGTCGTTCGCCATGCTCGCCGTGTCAGCGGGATTACCGATTTATCATTGAACTCGATTGACGTATTATCAGGTCTTGATACGGTCAAAATTTGTGTGGCCTATGAATACAAAGGCGAAATCATTCATGAGGTACCAGCGACTTTGAAAGCGATTGGCGAATGTAAACCAGTCTATGAAGAGCTGCCAGGCTGGTCAGAAGACATCACAGGCTGCAAATCATTGGATGAGCTTCCAGAGAACGCTCGCCACTATGTAGAGCGCGTATCTCAATTGGTAGGCATTCCTTTGACCACTTTCTCTGTCGGTCCTGACCGTAACCAAACAAATGTCGTGAGAAGCCCTTGGCGTCTAGCGTAATTCATGAAAAAGGAGCTGGCTTTTTTTGCCGGCTCTTCTTTCATTTTTAAGATCGATGCATTATATGTCACGTTCGGGAGGTCCGGGATACCGAGTGAATGTGGATAAAAACTATAGGGAAAATAAAAAAAATAAGAAAAAAATAATTTTATTTCAAAAAACTATTGCCTAAACTATAAGAACCATGATATTATCAAAAGCGTCGTCACAATAGAACAAGCCATTAACAAGCTGCAGATGGTAAGTTAACATCCAGCAAAGAAACATTTCATTAGAACGAGCCATTAGCTCAGTTGGTAGAGCATCTGACTTTTAATCAGAGGGTCGAAGGTTCGAATCCTTCATGGCTCACCATTTTTTTCGGCCCATTGGTCAAGCGGTTAAGACACCGCCCTTTCACGGCGGTAACACGGGTTCGAATCCCGTATGGGTCACTTCTTTATATATATGCTTTACTGGTCCCGTGGTGTAGCGGTTAACATGCCTGCCTGTCACGCAGGAGATCGCGGGTTCGATTCCCGTCGGGACCGCCATTTTATTTTTATTCTAAAATAGAATATTTGGCTCAGTAGCTCAGTCGGTAGAGCAAAGGACTGAAAATCCTTGTGTCGGCGGTTCGATTCCGTCCTGAGCCATCCTTGTATAAACGCCTTTCCTTTAGGGCGTTTTTTTGTTATGCGTCTAGAGGATTCTGAATGAAATCTTGTAATAGATTGTTAACGTTTTGTAACATACCATTTTCGGCCAATTCGGGATATAACCCTCTTTTACCCTTGCTGGGCTTAGGCCCACTCCTTTTTCTGCAGTTTATTGAACTGTCCCCATTACCATATCTATTGGTACAAGTTGTCACCATTTATACAGTTCTATTACATTATGAAGTCTGTTTCTTGTTTTTTTTCTTAATATGGTAGAGTTATGAGTGATAAAAATCATTATAGAAATCAGTCATAAGTATCTGGATATTTAAATTGGACTAATAAATCTCAAATAAATTTGATTAGTTTCTTAATTGGTGACTGAGCCGTTAAGGAGGACAATATATGTTTAGCTCAAAAGGCAAGGGGATCATCCTGTTGATGGTTTCCGTCATTTTGGTGCTTGCGGGCAATCGGGTAACTGCTGCTGGGATATCGGAAACTACAACCATACAGCATGTTTATCTTAACGATGAGTTCGTCGGCAGTGTAACGGATGAAACGGAAATCGAAAACATCGTAGCCGAAAAGGTAGAGGAAGCACAGGAAGATTATCCTGATTTTACATTCGATAAGGAGACACAGCTGAAGTTCGTACCTGAAGAGGTATTCGATGAAGATGTTAAAGAGGATCAGGCTGTTAAGGGAATTCAAGATCAGTTGAATGTGAAGGCCGAGGCGTATGAAATCGACATAGATAACCAGGCGGTCGCTTATGTTGCGTCAAAGGAAGATGCAGAGGATGTTCTGGAGAAAATCACTTTATTATATGTAAATGAAGAGGAATACGCTGAATACGAATCAGGTAAAAAAGAAAGTGAAAAAGAAGCCGATTCGTTAAAAGAGCCAGGAAGCAGAATTCTCGACATCGAATTTTCACTTCCCGTTACGTTTAAAGAGACAATGGTATATCCAGACGAAATCAAGAGTGTCGATAAAACCCTTTCCATGATAGAAGAAGGGAAGGAAGAAACGACGATCTATGAGGCTAAGGAAGATGAAGATCTTGAAGCCATTGCCACTAGCCATGATATGGACCTGGATCAACTGCTGGAGCTGAATCCGGGACAGGATGAGGACAAAGGTGTTAAAGAGGGCGAGCGTCTCTATGTGACCCAGCGTACCCCCTATGTGAACGTAATGGTAGAAAGAGAAGTATTAAAGGAAGAGAGGATTCCTTTTGAAAAGAAAGTGAAGGAGGATGACGAACTTCCAAAGGGCGAACTCATTACTGAACAAATGGGGAATGAGGGGATTCTTGCGTTCACCTATAATGTATCTGAAACAAATGGAAAGAAAATCAGTGAGTCGATCGTAAAAAAAGAAGTCACGGAAGAAGCTAAAACGGAAATCACCAGAAAAGGCACCAAGGTCATACCTTCACAGGGCAGCGGTACATATTCATGGCCTGCAGATGGGGGCTATATTTCCAGTAAGCAGGGCCAGCGCTGGGGGAAACTTCATAAAGGTATCGATATTGCACGGCCAGCCACCATGACCATAACTGCAGCAGATCATGGGATAATCGAAACTGCCGGGAATTCCGGAGGATATGGAAATAAGATAACGATCAATCATAATAATGGGTATAAGACAGTGTATGCCCATTTGGATTCAATAGATGTAAAAGCGGGACAGAAGATTGAAAAAGGCATGAAAATTGGCATGATGGGTTCAACAGGTCACTCGACCGGTGTCCACCTCCATTTTGAAATATATAAAAACGGGTCCCTCGTTAATCCGCTAAACTATATAAGTCAGTAATCGATGGAAGTCTTCGAAAATTATTCGAAGACTTCTTCTGCTTCATTAATAGATGAGAATAATAGGAAAAAGGTGATTTAATGCCTATAAAATGATAAAGTAGAATAGAGACAATTTGCTTTCATTCCAGTGTTCAGCCCCTTTTATTGGGTATATATATGTAACTTTGCTGAAACTAGGTTGCGAAGCTTTGTGCAAGCAGAAGGAAAAGTGAATAAGGTCCCGGATAAGGACACGGTTTTTAATAGATTCAGTTCAGTTATTAAAAAGGAGATAAGTACATGGATAAAAAGATTCTGGTAGTGGATGACGAAAAGCCAATTGCTGATATATTACAATTCAATCTAAAAAAAGAAGGCTACGAAGTTTTTTGTGCTTATGATGGCAATGAAGCCCTCAAAATGGTGGAAGAACGGCAACCTGATTTGATTTTACTTGATATCATGCTGCCGCAGCGCGATGGGATGGAAGTATGCAGGGAAGTAAGGAAGAAGTATGAGACGCCGATCATCATGCTAACGGCAAAAGACTCGGAGATAGATAAGGTGTTAGGATTGGAGCTTGGTGCAGACGACTATGTGACAAAGCCATTTAGTACCCGGGAAATAATTGCCCGCGTTAAGGCGAACCTTAGACGTCAGCAAGCTGTTCCGGTTCCCGATCAAGAAAATGAACCGAAGGAAATTACGATAGGCACGCTCACTATCCATCCGGATGCCTATGTGGTATCCAAGCGTGGCGATACGATAGAATTGACGCATCGTGAATTTGAGTTGCTTCATTACTTAGCGAAGCACATCGGTCAGGTCATGACAAGGGAGCACTTATTACAAACCGTGTGGGGCTATGATTATTTTGGTGATGTGCGGACGGTCGATGTAACGGTCAGACGTCTTCGTGAGAAGATTGAAGACAATCCAAGCCATCCTGGCTGGATTGTAACTAGAAGAGGGGTCGGTTATTACCTGCGTAACCCTGAACAGGAGTAGTTTCTATGAAAAAGGTTGGTTTTTTTCGCTCAATTCATTTTAAATTTGTTCTGATTTATGTACTGCTCATTTTCGTGGCGATGCAAATAATCGGGGTATATTTTGTTGGGGAATTGGAAGAAAATCTTGTCGGGAACTTTACGAAATCAATAAAAGGTCACGTTAACCTGCTTACCTACAGTATTGGTGAAGAAATGGAAAAAGAGAGGGGAGAGGAAGATCCGACCCTCGAAGAAGCGATTGATGCGATATTGAAAGACCGGGATAATTCATCGAATGATATTTCGGAAGTACGTGTCATCGACACCCGCAGCAGACGCGTGATCGGAACTTCAGCCCGAGGTAACCAGGATATTGTAGGGAAGAAGACGACAGAGGTCCTCATTAAGAATACGCTCACTTTTGGAAAAGAAGATAGTGATATATTTCGCGATAAGAAAACAGGCAGGCGGCTCTGGGTCCTTTCGACACCCATTGAAGCAAATGGGGAGGTCATTGGCGCCGTCTATGTAATAGCCGAGATGGAGAATGTCTTTGAGCAGATGGATGAAATCAATAGCATCTTCATGACGGGTACGGCCATCGCTCTGGTCATTACGGCCATCTTGGGGATCCTGCTCGCACGAACGATCACTAGACCCATGTCTGATATGAGAAAACAGGCCCTTGTGATGGCAAAAGGGAATTTCTCCAGAAAAGTCAGGGTATATGGCGATGATGAAATTGGCCAGCTTGCCGTCACTTTCAATAATTTGACCAAAAAACTCCAAGAGTCACAATCAAGCACAGAAGGAGAGCGGCGAAAGCTATCATCTGTCCTTGCCAATATGACGGATGGCGTAATTTCAACGGACAGGCGCGGTCGGGTGAACTTGATTAATGAACCGGCGGCACAATTATTGAATGTCTCGAGTGAAACCGTCATGAACCAACCGATCATTGAGGTTTTGGGTCTTGAAGAAGAATATAAATTTGAGGATTTACTGGAAGAGCGAGAGTCCATTATCCTTGATTACAGCAAAAAAAATCATCCTTTCGTTTTGAGGGGGAACTTTTCGGTCATTCAAAAGGAAACGGGATTCGTTAATGGTTTGATCACTGTTTTGCATGATATAACAGAGCAGGAAAAAATCGAGAGCGAACGCAGGGAATTCGTTGCCAATGTATCACATGAACTGCGAACTCCGCTAACGACGATGAGAAGTTACCTGGAGGCGTTGGCTGAAGGTGCATGGAAGGACGAGGAAATCGCTCCATCGTTTTTAAGTGTGACCCAAAATGAAACGGAGCGAATGATCAGGCTTGTTAATGATCTGTTACAGCTTTCGAAAATGGACAGTAAAGATTATAGGCTTAAAACAGGCTGGGTGAATTTCAATAAATTCTATGACCACATCATCGATCGTTTTGAAATGTCGAAAAATGATGACATCACGTTTAAGCGTGATTTGCCGAAGGAAGCTTATTTTGTGGATATTGATGAAGATAAAATCACCCAGGTTCTCTATAATATAATCTCCAACTCATTAAAGTACTCACCTGAAGGGGGTCAAGTGACTTTCCGCGTCAGGGCATCTGATGGCTTTATCATTGTGAGCATTACAGATCAAGGAGTGGGTATCCCGAAAAACGTCATTGATAAAATATTCGACCGCTTCTACCGTGTGGATAAAGCAAGGGCCCGTAACTTAGGCGGGACAGGGCTTGGTTTAGCGATTGCAAAAGAGATGGTCGTGGCGCATGGAGGGAAAATATGGGCGGAAAGTGTGGATGGAAAAGGAACTACCGTGTTCTTTACACTTCCTTACGAACAGGAAGAAGAGGATGATTGGTCATGAATTTTGAACGTGCAAAAAGTATAATACTGATTATTTTGGTTGGGACAAGCATATTTTTGACATGGAGCATTTGGACGTACGAGCCTGAGTATGATCCATTTGAACAATCGTCGGAATTCATAAAGATTAAAAGCGATGTCCAGATTGTCAGTGATGTCATTAAACCAGTCAGTATCCTTTTCCATGGCAATGGGCAGCATTTCCAGACTTCCAATCCGGCAGAAATCAATGAAATGGAAAAAGAATTTTCGCAATGGCGTTTTAGAGGCATAAAAGAGATATCCGTAAACAGGCTGCAAAGGAAATTTGACGATTTTGTCCATGAAGATGGATCGATTGAAATCGAATTTTCCGATGATATTCCCATCTCTCTTTATAAAACGGTATTGAATATAACGGATAAGGAAGTGCCTGAATTTTGGTTTGATCGAATCATCATTAAACAAAAGAACATCAGTGGTAATGAATCTGCCGTTTATTTTGTTTCTTACGATCAGAGGAAGATTTATCAAGGTATGGTCGACTCTAAAAAACTAAGGAATTTCATGGATTCATTTTATCGGGGTTCTTACGATAAGCACCCTGAATACACGGCCGAAACGATAAACAGCAAAAGGACGCTGTTCGTCCCGGAAAACCCAGTGGAGATCAATAGACTTGAATATTATATCGACTATTTGGATATTGGAGACCTTAAAAGCGCTCTATTTATTAATCCGAAGTATGTACGACAGGAACCCGTTTCGGTCGGTGAGGAATACACGGATGGAACAAGACTGATGACGGTCAATAAAGACAATTACCTAATTTCTTATATCAATCCGGCACAAAAGAGCAAGTCATTTGGCAGTTCCAGTGACCTTTTGCAAAAAAGCATTGATTTCATCAATGAACATGCAGGTTGGGAAAATAACAATTACCGCTTTGCCTATATGTCGGAGAATGAACAACGAGTGGTATTCCGCTTATTCGTGAATGGTTATCCGGCCTTCAATGAATCTGGAATGACGGAAATCGAGCAAATTTGGGGGAAAGAAGAAATTTATAGCTATGACCGTCCATATTTTAAACTTGATTCAGTCCTCCCGTCAGTAGGATCGGCAAAGACTTTACCAAGCGGTAAAGAAGTAGTGAATCAGCTGAAATCGAAAGATAATGTCGATTTCAATAGCGTGGAGGACATCTCGATAGGCTATAGATTGGATAAATCCCTGGATTCCAAACTTGTAACTCTAGTTACACTCGAGCCCACTTGGTATTATCGTATCGGCGATAAATGGTTTATTGTGCCTTTTGATGACACGGGAGGCGATCGAAGTGGATTGGAATAATACAAAGTCAATTTTCATCATGGTTTTCTTCGTTTTGAATATTTTTCTTCTTTATCAATTCCTGGAAAAGATTAATGACTCCCAATATGAAAGTTTCACGGAGTCCACTACGGAAGAACTGTTGAAAGAAGATGAGATTTCAATAGAAACCCAACTTCCGAAACAAAAGTTGAAGGATCAATTCCTGATTGCCCAAAGCAAGACTTTCGAGAAGAAAGATATTCAGCACCTGAAAAATCAAAATGCAAAAATCATCGATGATAAGAAGCTTGTTGGTACATTTAAAACACCGGTTGGCATGAAATCGGAAATTCATGCTGCAGACCTTGATATATTCCTGAAGGAGTATATATTAAATGGAAATGAATATCATTTTTGGAGCTATGATGAAATCAGCCAGACCATCATCTGCTATCAAGTGGCAGATAAAAAGATGTTTTTTAATAATAGTAAAGGGAAGGTCACTCTATATCTGAACAAGAAGGGTGAAATCGTTTCCTATGAACAGATGTATTTAGAGGGGATCGAAAAATTCAATAAACCTAAAGAATTGGAATCTGCTATAACTGCTATTGGAGCATTGTATGACAATGGTGATATTGATCCCAAAAGTAAAGTCACGAATGTAAAATTGGGATATTACAATTCGCTGCAGACGACATCTGTGTCACATTTACTTGTGCCAACATGGTGGGTGGTCATTGATGACGAAACGGATCTCTTCGTGAATGCTTTTGATAAAGAGGTCATTGAATTGAATACAGAAGAAAAAATACTGGAGTGAGTATAGATGACAATGCATTTTAGTGTTCTCGCAAGCGGGAGTACAGGAAATGCCTTTTTCGTGGAAACGGAGGATCAATCATTCCTCGTCGATGCCGGCTTAAGCGGTAAAGCCCTGGAAGCATTATTTCAGGATATAGGCCGTGATATGTCCAAGCTATCCGGTATCCTTGTTACCCATGAACACAGCGACCATATTAAAGGTCTTGGCGTGGTTGCCAGAAAACATAAACTCCCGATATATGCGAATGCAAAAACATGGAATGCCATGGAGCGATCGATCGGTGAAATTGCAACCGAACAAAAATTCACATTTGAAATGGAACAGGTCAAAACGTTCGGCAGCCTTGATATAGAATCTTTCGGCGTTTCACATGATGCGGCAGAGCCAATGTTTTACGTCTTTCATCATGAAGATAAGAAACTTGTGGTCATTACCGATACAGGGTACGTAAGCGATCGGATGAAAGGAATCATCTCAAATGCCGATGCCTATGTATTTGAAAGTAACCATGATGTGTCCATGCTGAGGATGGGAAAATATCCATGGAGCATCAAGCGCCGGATTTTAAGTGATGTCGGACATGTTTGTAATGAAGACGCTGCCCTTGCAATGAGCGAAGTGGCCGGTGATAAGACCAAGCGGATTTACTTGGCCCACTTAAGCCTTGATAACAATATGAAGGATCTAGCAAGAATGTCGGTGGAACAGACGTTAAAGACAAAGGGGATCATCGTGGGTGAACAATTTTCCTTATATGATACTGACCCGAAAAGACCAACGGAACTTGTTACATTATAAATGAAAGGAATGGATGAGGGATACCTTGTTCATTCCTTTTTTATTTTTAAAAAATTTCGATTCGTAAGTTACGAATCGGATTAAAAGGGGTATCGTTTGGTTAGAACTGTATAGGTAAAAGGAAAAGGGCTGATACTAGTCAATTTTATGTTGCCCCTTAAATTAAGCATGCATTTTTTTAGAAAAATTTCGGTAATTGAGTATAATTGAGGGAGGATACCAAACAATAGAATTGCTATAATACATTCCTAAAATGAGAGGATGGGGCGGTCTTGGGTTATTATGATCAGAATGATGAGAACCAAAATAAACGGAAAAAAAGCCATACGAGCTATTTTCTAGCAGGCTTGGGGGGCGCCATCATCGGGGCCTTACTTATTTTATTAGCCTTTCCGGGAAGCGGACTGTTAAATAACGATGAAAACGAAATAACAACGGAAAAATCAACGGAGAGAAAGACCACGGAGCAGTCCCAGCAAAACCTTACTCTTGATGTAACAAGTGCCGTCACCAATGCCGTTGATAAAGCCAGCGACGCAGTGGTCGGCATCACTAACATTCAGGAAACGAACTTCTGGGGTCAAGGGAGCAACGCCGAGGACAGTTCGGCAGAAGCCGGCACAGGATCTGGAGTCGTCTACAAGAAAGATGGGGGCAAGGCCTATATCGTCACGAATAATCACGTCATTGAAGGAGCTAATGAACTTGAAGTGACATTAAGTGATGGCACTAAATTGCCAGCTGAACTACAAGGCAGTGACCCATGGACAGATTTAGCCGTCATTGTCGTTAATGGTGAAAAAATCAAAACCATAGCTGAATTCGGAAACTCCGGCAAATTGAAACCTGGCGAGCCCGTCATTGCCATTGGTAATCCATTAGGCCTTCAATTCTCCGGGTCGATCACACAAGGGATCATCTCCGGTTTGGAGCGCACGATAGAGGTGGATATCAATGAGGACGGACAAGTGGATTGGAATGCAGAGGTCATCCAGACCGATGCGGCGATTAATCCAGGTAACAGCGGAGGGGCACTCGTTAATATGTCAGGGCAGGTCATCGGAATAAATTCGATGAAGATTGCAGAAAATGCAGTGGAAGGAATCGGTCTTTCCATTCCGATCGATTCAGTGATCCCGATTATTAATGATATAGAGGAATTTGGTGAAGTGAAACGTGCTTTCTTGGGTGTTAACCTGGCATCTGTAGAAGAAATTTCCCAATATCATCAACAAAATACATTAAAGCTGCCAAGGAAAGTTACTTCTGGCGTTGCGATAACAGGCGTTCAAAGCAACTCTCCAGCATCCAAAGCAGGATTGAAGGAATTTGACGTCGTAGTTGGAATGGATAATGAAAAAATCCATGATGTCGTGGAATTAAGAAAATACCTTTACAATGAAAAACAAGTCGGTGATAAAGTTAAAATCATTTATTACCGTGACGGAAAGAAAGAAACAACGGAAGTCACGCTTTCAAGCAGCGAAATTTAAAGCACAAAAGGACAGGGGGTAGAAAATGCCTCCTGTCCTTTCTATTTCCTTGCGCTTTTCTTATTTTTTGTTACGATTACCTGTGGATATAAACTGAAATTAAAGATCTCAAGTGACTTGTGGATAATTGGGAATGGAAGTACTGGGAATAATGAATGGGAAAGGAGATATGAAAGATGAAATTATATTGCTGTCAGGAACATGTGGACATGGCGCTGGATGAAGTGGTATACGAATGTGAAACCTATCCTGTTTTAACGCTTGTTCCCGAAGAAAATCAGTTATCAACAACCTGTGAATATTGTCGAAACGTGGCAATATATCTAGTAGGGAACTAATATTCCCATACAAGATGTGGATAGATTTTGTGGATATGTGGATAACTTTTGTGGATAACATGTTTGTAACCTGTTCTTAACCTGTTCTTAACATTTTCCGAAGAGTAAAGCGGCGGGTGGAATGGTTTAGATCCAAGCATTTGGTAGTACGAATAATCAAGATAATTGTTCGGATTGGAACTAAGTCCAGCCGAATTTTTCAATAATGAAAGTTACCGTTGCCGCTTTCAGGGGCAGCGGTTTTTATTATAAAAGCATTAAAAATTGGAAAGGATATGCTTGTTTTGCTTATAGGTCACTGTAAGGTATGATAATAGGTAGGCAAATCCAACAATTGATAGTAAAAACATAATGAAAGCTAGAGGATATATATGAAAATAACGATTATTACTGTTGGCAAGCTAAAGGAAAAATACTTAAAGCAAGGAATTGCTGAATATACAAAAAGGTTAAGCGCCTATGCTAATATAGAACTTGTGGAAGTACCGGATGAAAAGGCTCCGGAGAACCTGAGTACAGCGGACATGGACATTGTAAAGCAAAAGGAGGGTGAACGAATCCTGGCCAAAGTCAGCCCGGACACCTACGTAATAACGCTTGAGATCAATGGAAAACAGCTTACTTCAGAACAGCTGGCCACTCATATGGATCAGCTCGCCACCTATGGAAAGAGCAAAATTGCCTTTATTATTGGCGGGTCGCTTGGACTTGGCACAGAGGTGTTATCAAGAAGCGATTATGCCCTTTCCTTCTCGAAAATGACCTTTCCGCATCAATTAATGAAATTGGTTCTTGTGGAGCAAATATATCGGGCTTTTCGGATAAATAGAAATGAACCATATCATAAATGATAGAGACTGATTCCGGGGGAGCTCCCCTTAATGTAATGGGTTAAAGTATTAAATCTTACTGTAATGAAAAGAGGGTAACGAATGAATAAAGAGTCCATTTATGGTTTAACATTCGAACAATTGACAGCGTGGCTTTCAGACCATGGCCATAAAAAATTCAGAGCTTCCCAAGTCTGGGAGTGGCTTTATAGAACACGTGTGACGAGTTTCTCTGAAATGACGGATGTTAATAAAGAGTGCATAAAATTACTTGATGAGCACTTTGTCATCCAGACTTTGACTGAGCACGTCAAGCAAGAAGCAGCGGATGGTACGATCAAGTTTCTGTTTAAATTACAGGATGGCAACCTTATCGAAACGGTTATGATGAGACATAAATACGGAATTTCGGTTTGTGTCACCACCCAAGTGGGCTGTAATATTGGCTGCAGTTTCTGTGCCAGTGGATTATTGGCCAAAAGCCGTGATTTATCCAGCGGGGAGATAGTGGAACAAATCATGAACGTTCAACTGCATCTGGATAAATTGGAACAAGGTGAGGTTGTAAGCCATGTTGTTGTAATGGGCATTGGCGAACCGTTCGATAACTTTGAAAATATGTTAGACTTTTTGAAAGTGCTCATGGACCATAAGGGTCTTGCTATCGCGGGCAGGCGCATTACTGTTTCGACAAGCGGCCTTGCCCATAAGATCTATGAATTCACCGATACCCAATTACAGGTGAATCTGGCCATCTCATTGCATGCGCCGAATAATGAGCTCAGGACGCAAATCATGAAGATAAACCGAGGCATCCCGATAGAAAAATTGATGAAATCTCTTGATTATTATTTAGAGAAAACGAATAGGAGAATTACGATCGAATATATCCTATTGAAAGATGTCAATGACCATCAAGAAGAAGCCGAGCAACTTGCCGATCTTCTTGATGACAAAAAACATCGTCTCTATGTCAACCTGATCCCATATAATCCAGTAGATGAGCATAGCCAATACCAAAGAAGTGATAAAGAGTCCGTTCTTTCGTTTTATGATACGCTGAAAAAGAGAGGCATCAATTGTAAAATCCGCCAAGAACATGGAACGGATATTGATGCGGCTTGCGGTCAGCTTAGAAGTAAACAAATCAAAAAAGCCGAAGCTAAGTAAACTCATTAAGAAAAAACAAAAAGAGGACGCATATTTTGCGGCCTCTTTTTTGTGTAATTTCATTATTTAGCTATTTCCTTTACCGAGGCGACTTCATACGTTGTAAGCTCGCTGCCTAGAATTGGAGATTCTTTTTTTGCTTCGCCGGAACCTGATTCAGGCCGTTTATGTGCAGATTTGAATGCATCGCTATTTCTCCAAGCCGTAAAGTTATCAAGGTTTTCCCAGTACATATTAACGCTCAGTTCATCGTGATCCGTCAAATTCTGCGTTAATAATACTTCAACTTTTACGAAGCCTTCCATCGTATCAAGTGGTCCTGGTGCAGTAAATCCTGGGGCCATGACTGCACCCATCCCTTTTTTGACTCTGATTCTATTCGTTACGATTATCATAAATGAGTCCTCCTTTTGGCCATCGGTTTGGAATATACGCCCTTTATTTCCGCAATTTCATACATATTTTAGCATATTGAAAGAAGCAGGGTCCATTTTGATTAACTCCAATCATGGGGCCCTGAAGACATTGTTTTAATGAAGACGGATGTTTCATTATATTGAAATAGAACAATTGAATTTGGATATTACAAGGTTTATCGATTCATATCGCGTATAATAGAACTCTGTATAAGGAAATTACGATTATGGGAACAATAAAGCAACATACTAAACAACAAAAGAGGCTGTTATATGAATGAATTGAGTTTTACTGATTATACATTAAGCGATGAAATTGTTAGGGCATTAGAAAGCTTGGGATATCAACGTCCAACCGAAGTACAGCGTGAAGTGATTCCAGTGGCGCTGAAAAAGCGGGATCTTGTCGTTAAATCGCAAACAGGAAGCGGCAAGACCGCTTCATTCGGCATACCGATCTGCGAAATGGTCGATTGGGAAGAGAATAAGCCTCAGGCGCTTATTTTAACACCGACACGTGAGCTCGCCGTGCAGGTAAAAGAGGATATTACGAATATTGGCAGATTTAAGAGGATAAAGGCTACTGCCGTTTATGGAAAACATCCATTCGCACTGCAAAAAGCGGAATTGAAACAAAAAAGCCATGTAGTCGTCGGAACCCCGGGGCGTGTTCTGGATCATATTGAGAAAGGGACATTCGCCTTGGAACGCTTAACTCATTTAGTTATTGACGAAGCGGATGAAATGCTGAATATGGGCTTCATCGAACAAGTGGAAGCCATTATTAAGGAGCTTCCGAAAGATAGAGTAACCATGCTGTTCTCTGCTACATTACCTGAGAGTATAAAAAAACTATGCAAGCAATATATGAAAGATCCTTTGGATATTGAAATCAAAGCAAAGGGTTTAACGACGGAGAAAATTGAACATGCCCTTATAGAAGTGAAAGAAGATGATAAGTTTTCCCTGCTTAGAGACGTAACCATCACGGAAAACCCCGATAGCTGCATCATTTTTTGCCGGACGAAAGATAGGGTGGATCAAGTATGTGAACAGCTGCTGGAACTGGAATATCCGTGTGATATGATTCACGGCGGCATGCTTCAGGAAGATCGCCTTGCAGTGATGAATGAATTCAGAAGAGGTGAATTCCGCTATTTGGTTGCAACAGATGTTGCTGCCCGTGGAATTGACATCGACAATATAACCCATGTAATTAACTATGACCTGCCATTGGAAAAGGAAAGTTACGTACATCGAACGGGAAGAACGGGCCGTGCCGGTAAAAAAGGAAAAGCCATTACTTTTGTGACGCCGTACGAAGACAAATTCCTTACCGAGATCCAAGAATATATCGGTTTTGAAATCCCTAAGATGACTGCTCCATCTAAAGAGGAAGTCTCCAATAAAAAAATGGAATTCGAAGCCAAATTGGAAGCCCGTCCAAAAATCAAGAAAGATAAAAGTGAACAATTGAATAAACAAATCATGAAGCTGTATTTTAATGGCGGCAAGAAAAAGAAACTCAGGGCTGTGGATTTTGTCGGAACCATCGCAAAGATTGATGGAGTGAATGCAGAGGACATCGGGATCATTACGATCCAGGATAATGTTTCTTATGTGGAAATATTGAATGAAAAGGGACCGCTTGTCTTGAAAGTGATGAAAAATACTAAAGTGAAAGGCAAGCTTTTGAAGGTTTCAGAGGCCTTTAAGAACTAAAGGTGTCGAATGAAAGAAGCGGGAAGACCGAAAATCGGTCTTCCCGCTTCTTTTTTATATGACTTGGGACAGGAACTTTTCGACCCACCGGGGGGAAATTCGACCTACACACAGATAATTCGCCCTCCCCCTACATGATCCGTCCTCACTGAAATAGTAGTTTTTTTGTTTATGAGGAGGTTAAGATTCTTTCTCCAAATTCTGTTTAACCGTCAAAACAGAGTGGTATATGAGGAAGGATCATGCAATTATTTCGAAACAATAAATACATCTGTTTGTAGAAAAAAGGGGTTTATCCAATTTTAAAACAAAGTTGATTGGAACGTAAGGTGCGAGACTCCTGCGGGAAAAGCGAGTGCCTGAAGTGGAAGTCAACGATCCTGTAGACAAACAACACGATTTAATCTGAATTCTTAGACATGGAGGGATTGAGTGGGATGACGAAAGCAAATGAAAGCGGAAGAATCGATGAGCAAAGTAAGCAGCGGCAGCTGGATCAATATCGAGTGGACGATAATGGGAAAAAGATGACGACTAACCAAGGTTTGCGAGTTTCTGAGGATGAGCATTCTTTGAAAGCGGGAACCCGTGGTCCAACTTTGATGGAGGATTTTCATTTTCGTGAAAAAATGACTCATTTTGACCATGAGCGTATTCCTGAGCGGATTGTCCATGCGCGTGGATCTGGTGCACATGGATATTTTCAGGTATATGAACCGATGACCGAATATACAAAAGCCAAGTTTCTTCAAGACCCTTCAGTGAAGACACCAGTATTCGTTCGTTACTCCACTGTGGCAGGTTCCCGCGGATCGGCAGACTCGGTCCGTGATGTAAGGGGATTTTCCACAAAGTTTTATACGGAGGAAGGAAACTATGATTTGGTCGGAAATAATATTCCGGTATTTTTTATCCAGGATGCCATTAAGTTCCCGGATTTAATTCATGCGGTTAAACCGGAGCCTCATAACGAAATACCTCAGGCGGCATCTGCCCATGATACGTTTTGGGATTTCGTCGCCAACAATGAAGAAACGGCACATATGGTCATGTGGCACCTATCTGATAGGGCCATACCTAGAAGCTTCCGTATGATGGAAGGGTTTGGTGTCCATACATTCCGTTTTGTAAATGAACAAGGCGTGGCCCATTTTGTTAAATTCCATTGGAAGCCTGTACTGGGAGTAAAATCACTTGTCTGGGATGAGGCACAGAAAATTGCAGGGAAGAATCCCGATTTTCACCGCCAAGATCTGTGGGAAGCGATAGATACCGGGAATTATCCTGAATTTGAATTTGGCGTCCAAATGATTAAGGAAGAAGATGAATTCAAATTCGACTTTGATATCCTTGATCCTACTAAACTATGGCCGGAAGAACAAATCCCGGTTAAAATAATCGGAAAAATGGTTTTGAACCAAAATACGGATAACTTTTTTGCAGAGACGGAACAGATAGCTTTCCATCCGGGGCATGTTGTACCGGGTATTGATTTTTCAAATGATCCGCTGCTTCAGGGACGTTTATTCTCATACACCGATACCCAGCTATCCAGATTGGGAGGACCGAACTTCCATGAGCTACCGATTAATAGGACGGTTGCCCCCGTTCATAATAATCAGCGCGATGGCATGCACCGGATGTCAATAAATCCAGGGCCGGTCAGCTACCACAAAAATTCCCTTGCAGGCAACTCTCCTGAACCTGCTGCGGAAGGAGAAGGCGGCTATGCACATTACCAGGAGAAGGTCGATGGCAGGAAGGTCCGGCAGCGCAGTGAAAGCTTCAAGGATCATTACAGCCAAGCTAAACTATTTTGGAATAGCATGACGGAAGTGGAGAAGGAGCATATTATTCAGGCTTTCCACTTTGAAGTGGGAAAAGTGAAAAGTAAGGATGTTCAGCAGCAAATTGTCGAGATGTTCAGCAATGTGGATGTTGAACTGGCCAAAACGATCGCCATGGGAGTGGGCGTGAATCCTCCAGCCAACAAAAGTGAGGTTCAAATGGACTTGGCTTCTCCAGCTTTAAGCCAGGAGCAAATGAAAGTGAACACGGCCGCAACAAGAAAAGTGGCTATCTTGGCTGCAGATGGTTTCAACGGTTCAGAGGTTAATCAAGTCTTGGAATCATTTAAATCGGCAGGTATAACGGCTGAATTCATCAGTCATAATCGTGGAGTGGTTACAAGTTCTGAAGGGCAGCAGGTCGAGGTGAACCAGACATTCCTGACAGCCGATTCGGTACTTTTCGATGCTGTATATGTGGCAGGGGGGCAGGGGAGTGTCGATGCTTTAATGGCATCCAAGGAACCCATTTACTTTGTTGATGAAGCCTACAATCATTTCAAAGCGATTGGTGCGGGAAAAGAAGGGGCCGAGATCTTATCGAAGGCAGGCATCATTTCCAATGATCCAGCTTCAGGCATTGTAGCTGTTACGGATAAAAATAGCGGTTCTGCCTTTATCGAGGCAATTGCCAAGCACCGTCACTGGAAACGCGCTTAATATCTATTGAAAACCCCCAGACTTGAAGTCTGGGGGTTTATTCAATAGATATTTCGTATCAAGCTACTTTGCTTTTTCTTCAAAAAGTGATGCAATGCCAACGATCACCTTAGTGGCCAATATCATATTATCAACGGAAATAAATTCATATTTTCCATGAAAGTTCTCCCCGCCCGTAAAGATGTTGGGTGTTGGCAGGCCCATATACGATAATTGAGATCCGTCCGTACCACCGCGTATTGGCGAGATTTGCGGTTTTATATCGAGTTTTTCCATTGCTTCATAGGCGATATCCACGATTTCCTTCACGGGCTCAATTTTTTCCTTCATGTTGAAGTATTGGTCGTGTAATTCGAGCTGGATTCGGTTTTGCCCATATTTTTCTTTTAAATCCTCGATTACTTTTGTTATATATTCCTTGCGTTCATTGAATTTTTGGCGGTCGAAATCCCTGATGATGTAAGAAAGTTTGGTCTCTTCCACATCACCATGAAAGGAAAGCAGATGATAAAATCCTTCGTAACCCTCCGTATATTCCGGTGCTTCTGCCGCTGGGAGCTTATTATGGAATTCCATGGCGATTTTTGCCGAATTCACCATTTTTCCTTTAGCCGTTCCAGGATGAATATTCGTCCCTTTGATCAGGATTTTGGCCGATGCTGCATTGAAGCTCTCATACTCAAGTTCTCCAAGCGGGCCACCGTCCACGGTGTAGGCAAATTGGGCATCAAAGGCATCTACATCAAACTTATGGGGTCCCCTGCCGATTTCCTCATCGGGAGTAAAGGCAACACGGATTTTTCCATGCTTGATTTCCGGATGCTGGATCAAATAATCCATGGCAGTCATGATTTCGGCAATTCCAGCCTTATTATCTGCTCCCAACAGGGTTGTCCCATCTGTTGTAATCAAGGTATGCCCTATATAGTTCTTAAGCGAAGGAAAATCATCAGGTGAAAGAATGACATCCAATTTTTCATGTAAAGTAAGATCTTTACCATCATAGTTGTCAACGATTTGCGGTTTTACATCTTTTCCGGTGAAATCCGTTGCTGTATCGACATGGGCCAAGAAACCGATTGTCGGGACATCCTTATTTGAATTGGCTGGCAAGGTTGCCATGACATAGCCGTTCTGATCCATTGTCACTTCCTTCATCCCAATGGATTGAAGTTCCTTGACCAATGCATTTGCCAATGTCAGCTGTCCGGGTGTAGAGGGGCATGAGGGATTTTCCTCATTTGATTGGGTATCCACTTTCACATAAGAAGTGAATCTTTCAATGATTTCATTTTTCACTTTTCCTTCAACTCCTTTCTCCCTTATCTTACCATGATTAATTAAAATGGAAAAATTATCTTTATTTCAAATCTTCAAGGGCGGTGTCATCAGCAAAGAACGGCATATCTGAAAGCGACATGCCGTTCTTTGCCATCCCTTTTTAGAGTGGATTATTCAAGGCCCATACGGAAACGCTTTTCCCATGAACGGGGAAGGTCGCAAAACCATCATCTTCAATGGTAATGTGGTCATCTTTATGACATGTTAAATCAATCCAGATTTCACCAGCACGATGTTCACCGACGAACATCCTTTTTTCACTGTTGTGATCTCCATTGGAGATAATGACGGCACACCCCGAGCCTTCTAGTTCTTCAACTCCGTGCCGGACCCATCCTATCGTATTTGGATCATCAAAGTAGTCGGTCTGTTCTCCGTAAGCTTTTTCATACCTGGCATATAGTAGGCGATCCAGGATATCCTTTTTCCCAGGCACGGGAGAGGGTCCGCCGATTCCATAATAGTCCCCGTAAAAGACACACGGATAACCGCAAAGTCTAAGCAGGGTAAGTGCATATGCCGATGGTTTGAACCAGTCCTTTACCCAAGATTCCAGTGATTCATGAGGCTGGGAGTCATGGTTGTCAACAAAAGTGACGGCCTGTGCCGGATTGGTTTGGACGAGGGTATCATCAAAGATGGTTGAGAGGTCGAAGTCTGCTCCTGCTTTTGAGGCCTCATGAAATTTATAATGCAGGGAAACATCGAACAAGTTGAGGTCATGATTGGTTTGCTCTAAGTAAGTTTGACAAGCTTTAACATCCGCCTTCCAAAATTCGCCGACCATGAAGAAATGTTCCTTTGTATATGGAATGAGTTCTTGGAGAAATTCATTGATGAATTCATAATCGATATGCTTAACGGCGTCCAAACGAAAACCATCACACTTTAACGTATCAACCATCCATTTTCCCCAGCTAATCATTTCCTGACGAACTTCCGGCAGGCTGTAATCGATGTTGGCAAACATTAAATAATCATAGTTTCCGAATTCATCGATGACATGCGGATTCCAGTGCTTATTTTCGCCTGTGATTCGAAATACACCCATTTTGTCGTTTTCGGCATCATAGTCTGTACCATTAAAATGAGTATGGTTCCACTTAAAGTCAGAGTATTTATTTTTACGGCCCGGAAAATCGAATTTTGTCCAGCCTTCCATTTCAAATGGTTCTGAGATATCTTCCATCCGGTTGTCTGGATTGACTTCAATCACTTCAAATTTTTCGGTTCCATCAGCTCCTGCTTTATGGTTCATGACTAAATCAATATAAACGCAAAGTCCGTAGTTATGGCAAGTGGCTATTGCTTGCAGCAATTCATCTTTGGTCCCGTATTTGGTACGAACTGTTCCTTTTTGGTCAAATTCCCCCAAATCGTAACCGTCATATATTCCATATCCATTATCCCCAACGGATTGCCCTTTGGTAACTGGCGGAAGCCAAACGCAGTCAATTCCTATATCCTTTAACTTGGAGGCTGCGTATTTCAATCTGTCCCAATGAGAACCATCTGCCTCAAGATGCCACTCAAAAAATTGCATCATCGTATGATTTCTTTTCATCCGTTTCCCCCCTGACACCGACCCGATTTTAAAAAAAGTGAAACTAATGCAATCGGATAAAGTAATAATGGAATTCTTTACCCACTAAAATCAAATGATAAACAAGTGAATAACCCTCTTGATTGAGGTTCATTTACCTCTCTATTTTACTATTTTATACCAAATAAGGGTATTTTATATTGATTAGCAGTTAAAAATTAATCAAATGTGGAGGAATAACCCGAAAAAGGCTATACGCCAATTCAAAAAAGGCATCCCGAATTTTGGGATACCTCAATTTTTCGTAAGTCTACTATCCTTTTTTACCTCTTCGTTTAAAGAAGTGGGCGAAAGCCATTGCACCGATTAATAAGAGTAGGAGCACGGAAGATAGAATGATCGTATCTTTGGAGGAGCTGCTGTTGTTGCCTGCCCCCTTTTGGCTCATGTTCCCGTCTATACCAGGAGGTGCATCATTCTCTCCGCCGCCCATACTGCTTTCTGTCTCGGCCTCCACAACCAGGTCTCCAGAAAGCTGCGCCAAGATCGATTCAGCACGTTGGACAGCGAAGTCAACCAGGGTTTCCTCGCTTGCCGTTGCTTCTGTATACTCGTCCATTGTATAAAACTTGGTTGGATCCTTTTTCACATATGGTGTGATCAATGTAGAAATTTCAGTGGTCATTGCTGTCATATTTTCTTCAGCGAAAAAATCTGTGGCAATCCGTATCTTCTGCTTAATTGGTATTTTGAAAAGGCTGTTTTTCTAGTATCGATGATGGATAACAATTGTTTGATGATATCCGGAAGAAATTCGTCGAACTTTATTTCCAGGATGACACAATCTGGGTCTAAAGCATCAACCATGATTAATTCGGGATTCAGGAAGTCCGTATCCCGATAGCTCGTTTTCACATTACTGTCAAAGGTGACAAGCACATTTCCATATTCATAGATGAATACCTCCCTTTCATAGTCAACGACGGTTGTCGGCTTGATTTGGAAAAGGGTCATTTGAACATATAAGTCCCTAAGGATATCCCTTGAATCCCCGGACATCCAATGTATGTCCCCTGAACTAATCCCTGTGATAAAATCCCTCTGTTTTTTGCCGCAGGATTTTATTGTCAAAGTTATCGAAATAGACACTTCGAATTAAATATTTCCCATCCAGCCCATGCGGATCAAGCCTCATGAAGTTTTGCAGGTTTTTTCTTAATAAATGACAATCTGCTTTGGTGATTGCATGTTTGAGTTCCCGCCTTCCCTTTAAACCATTCATTGTTGTTCCTCCTTTTCCTTGATTTTTGACTGCATTCAGCTTATAAACAGAATCTTAATAAAACCTTAACAACATTTTTATGTTCAATAGATTAATAGAGAGTAGGCCCCAGTTTTAACCTTTTCTTAATTTTATTGGAATTTACTAGAAGAAAAATGAGTGAATTTACTCATTGAGAATAATTATCATTATCATTAGAATAGGTTACACAATAATGATAATTATTCTCAATTAATTCAGTACATGGAGGTTCACTATGATAACGAACACGCTTACGAAAAATGACCAACTACTGGAACAACAAAATACAAGGGAATCAAATGCCCGATCTTATCCTAGAAGATTACCCATGGCGATCGATCAGGCGGAGGGAATTTACCTGACAGACATGGATGGAAAACGATATATTGATTTTCTTGCCGGGGCTGGAACATTAGCACTCGGACACAATCATCCGGCAGTGCTTGAAGCGATGGAAAAAGTTATTAAGGATAAACGTCCTTTACATACATTGGACTTTACGACGCCGATCAAAGAACAATTCGTCGATGAAATTTTTGAATGCCTGCCAGAGGAATTCAGAAAAAATGCAAAAATTCAATTCTGCGGCCCTACTGGCGGAGATGCCATCGAGGCAGCACTTAAACTGGTTAAGACAGCGACAGGCAACAGAAGCATTTTATCTTTCCAGGGAGCTTACCATGGGGCAACGCATGCAACGATGTCAATCAGCGGCAATACAAAACCAAAGGAAAAAATCCAAGGGTTAATGCCAGATGTGCAATTCCTGCCGTATCCCTATCAATATCGCTGTCCCTTCGGAGTAGGGGGAGAAGAAAGCCATAAAATCAGCAGCCAGTATATCGAAAATCTATTGAATGATCCCGAATCAGGATTATTGGCACCTGCAGGGATGATTTTGGAGGCAGTACAAGGCGAGGGAGGTTCCATACCAGCTCCAATTCCATGGCTTAAGGAAATCAGAAGAATAACGAAGGAGAAGGGCATCCCGCTTATTATCGACGAAGTTCAATCAGGTATCGGCCGTACAGGGAAGATGTTTGCGTTTGAACATGCAGGAATCGTCCCGGACGTACTTGTCCTATCCAAAGCAATAGGCGGAAGTCTTCCATTATCGGTGGTGATTTATAACAAAGAGCTGGACCTATGGTCACCAGGTGCACATATCGGTACGTTCCGCGGAAATCAAATGGCGATGGCAGCAGGAACTGCTACTTTAAAATTCATGAAAGAGACGAATCTTGTGGAGCATGCCGCTAAAATGGGAGAACTCTTAAAGGATATTCTTAAAGATTTGCAAAAAGATATTAAGCAGATCGGCGATGTCAGGGGCCGGGGATTAATGGTCGGAGTAGAAATGATCAATCATGAAGAACCGCAAAATGCGAATGGAAGCCATCCTGCTGATTCGCAACTTGCCAGTGCCATTCAACAGGAATGTTTTCAAAGAGGGTTGATTCTGGAAGTTGGCGGCAGACATGGAAGTGTAGTGAGGTTCTTGCCTCCATTGATCGTAACGGAATCCCAGCTTCGCGAGGCCACTGCAATTTTTGAACAAGCTGTTCGTGCAGCTGTTGCAAGAGGGTGAATGATCAATGATCGAAACGATAAATAAAACGGACTTTGCTTATTCCCGGATGTTCCTGAATAACGAAGAAGGCTTCAATAACTACAGCCAGTCATTGAAAATCATTGAAAAAAAGCTGACCAACTTTTTAAAAGGGAATCATTCACCATACTCTGGGAAAAAACCGTATGAAATCGAAGCAAGATTAAGCGGGCTGCCCCCCGCTTCCCTAAAAGGGGAGACACTGGAAGCAGTGGCGGATGAGCTGGCAGAGTTTGTTATTAATGACAGCATCAATGTACACAGCCCTGCTTGTATCGGACATTTGCATTGCCCGACATTAATACCAGCCGTTGCTGCCGAAATGGTTATCGGTACGTTGAATCAATCCATGGATTCATGGGACCAAAGCTCGTCGGCAACCTTCGTTGAAGAGCGTTTAATAAATTGGCTTTGCAGCCAGGTAGGGTTACCGGAACAAGCGGATGGGATTTTTACAAGCGGTGGAACCCAATCTAATTATATGGGCCTGCTATTGGCTAGGGACGCATATTGTAAGAAATTCTGGGGTGTTGACGTTCAACAGCATGGCTTGCCGGTCGAGGCGAGTAAATTGCGGATCTTATGCTCAGAGGCTGCCCACTTTACGGTTCGGAAGTCAGCGGCACAGCTGGGGCTTGGAGAACAGGCTGTAATCACGATCAAAACGGATGCAAATCACCGTTTGTCCATAGACGAATTAAATCATCAATTGCTGCTTTTGGAGAAACAGGGATTACTGCCATTTGCCATCGTTGCAACTTGTGGAACAACGGATTTTGGTTCAATCGATCCATTACATGAATTGTCCGAAGCTGCAAGGAAGAATGGGATATGGCTGCATGTGGACGCCGCATATGGAGGCGCGATGATTTTAAGTAAGGATTACAAAGACTTAATCAGCGGTATTGAACGGGCCGACTCGATTACGGTTGATTTTCACAAATTATTCTATCAACCCATCAGCTGTGGTGCTTTTCTTGTCTCTGACAGCAACTCATTCCAATATATCCAGCATCACGCAGATTACTTGAATCCACAGGAAGATGAAGCGGAGGGCATGGTTCACTTAGTCAATAAATCGGTTCAAACGACGAGAAGGTTCGACGCACTGAAGCTCTGGATGTCATTGAAGGTCGTTGGACTGGATACCTTTGCCGAAATGATCGATTATACTTGTCACCTTGCACGTGAGGTGGCTGTGAAAATCGATAAAGAGGAAGGATTCACAGTATTGAATAAAGCCCCTGAATTGAATGCGGTTGTATTCCGTTATAATCCCGAAGGAGAAAGCGATCAGTTAGTCAATCTATTAAATAAACAGATTCAGCAGGAATTACTGAAAAGCGGACGGGCATTTTTAGCAAAAACACGTTTTGAAGGACAGGTATATTTAAAAATGACACTATTGAACCCAATGACAAGGCTTGAACACATAGAGGACATTTTAGACGAAATTCGAGTATTAGGTGAAATGTTCAAGATGATGGAGGAATGAAGATGAATGGTAAGCAAATAGCTGAAAGGGCGACGATGCAAAGCTTTCTGAATTGCTATTTCCGGGAAACCGGAAATTGCAGGTTAGAAGAAACGAAAAACTGGCCGAATTTGGAGGGGCCCATTCCGGATTCATTAATGGTCAGTAAGCTCACATCCCAAGACATTGCATTGCTTGTTCCGCTTAAATATTGGTCGGAAACGGGGCGTCATATTTTCCACTTCCCGGTTTACTATCAAACGGGATCCAAACAAGTACATGAATTAGATTACGTGACAATGGTCTCGATTGTTTCTAAAGAATTATTGAATGAGCAGGGCCGGACGGATAGTGAAGATGAATTGATGCTGCGTGTCATCCTAAGCAGCCAAAATATTCAACGGTATGTCGAAGCCAGGACCGAAGACGCTGATGCCCTTCAAAGTCCCGATTTCACCTATATCGAAGCAGAACAGTCGCTTTTATTCGGGCACCTGTTCCATCCGACACCGAAAAGCAAGCAAGGCATTTCGGAAAAAGATGAATGGATCTATTCACCCGAATTAAAAGGCCAGTTTCAGCTGCACTACTTCCTGGCAGATCCTTCGATTGTCATCCAGGATTCCAGTGAAGACCGATCGGCAAGTGAGATCATCAAACAGGAATTAGCCGGTGACTTGGAGATATCCAGTGAATTCCGTCGAACGTATTGCCAAGAGGAAAGCCGATATACCATCATCCCGGCACACCCGCTCCAGGCAAAAGCCCTTATCGAAAAAGAAGAGGTCAAGAAGCTAATCGAGCAAGGGACACTAGTTTATGCAGGGCCGCTCGGGAAAAAATTCACGGCCACTTCTTCATTTAGAACGGTATATAGTCCCACATCAAGATATATGTACAAATTTTCCGTTCCGGTTAAAATCACGAATTCCTTACGTGCTAATCTGCAAAAAGAATTAGATCGCGGTGTCGAAATTGCAAAATTAATGGATTCTAAAGTGGGAGACGATCTAAAAGAACGGCACCCCTCCTTTCGTATCATCAAGGATCCTTCTTACTTAACGATCAAAACGACCGAGCAAGAATCGGGATTCGATGTTGATATCCGGGAAAATCCTTTTTATGAAAACGATAAACAAGCAAGCCTGATTGCCGGCTTATGTCAGGATAATGCTTATGGTGCACCATCAAGGCTTGGAGCGATCATCCGCAAATTATCAGCTGAAGAAGACCGCAGTACCGAAGAAGTAAGTGAGGATTGGTTCAAAACCTATCTGTCCATGACATTGAAACCGATGCTTTGGCTATTTGAAGAGTATGGAATCGTTTTGGAAGCCCATCAACAAAATTCCATCATTCAACTTCAAGATGGGTATCCAGCCGCTTTTTATTATCGTGATAATCAAGGGTATTACTATTGTGAGTCCAAAGTGGACAGGCTGCAGAAGATCATGCCGGAACTAAGTAAAAAAAGCTTCACGATTTGTTCTGATGAAGTCGCTGAAGAAAGACTGCAATACTATTTCTTTTTTAATCACTTACTAGGCTTAATCAATAATTTTGGAACAGAAGGATTAGTATCAGAGAACAAACTGTTACAGCTCGTTCAGGAACAACTGGAAACATGCAGCACGGAAAGCGGAGATGAAGGGGTGAATCGAGTTGTTTCAAAATTGCTTCATGCCCGGGAATTATCTTGTAAGGCTAATTTACTGACACGATTCCATGATATGGATGAGCTTGTCGGTTCACTTGAGACACAATCCGTTTATACAACGATTGATAATCCGTTCGCGCAGGGGGTTATGGCCGTCCATGAAAAATAGTTATGAAGAAATGCTTAAGGACTGTAATAAGCAGCTTTCATTTATCAAAGTTGAATTTGAGAGGGATTTGGATACACTGCATGAATGGATGCATGAAGATCATGTGATACCCTACTGGAATTTGAATTTCACAAAAGAAAAATTCGCTGTTCATTTAAAAAAGGCATTGGCTGATACACACCAAACACTCTATTTAGGCTGTCTGGACTCCATTCCCATGAGCTATTGGGAATCGTATTGGGTAAAAGGCGATATCATCGAAGATTATTATGAATCCGAAGAGGGAGATCAAGGCATTCACTTACTCATTGGTGATCCGGATTACCTAGGAAAAGGACTGGCTTTGCCGTTTTTACGGGCAATGGTGAAATTCCAACTACTGACTTCAACCACAAACAAAGTGATGGCTGAACCGGATATCAGGAATGCAAAGATGATTCATTTATTTGAAAAATGCGGGTTTACCCCAATTAAAGAGATAGAACTCCCTGACAAAACAGCATTGCTTATGTCATGCACACGGGGGAATTTCGAGAGGAAGTGGAACTATGGAGAAGCAACAATCTATCTATGACCTGGTAGGGATAGGGATTGGTCCATTTAACCTTGGACTTGCGGCCCTTTTGGAGAAAACCCCGGAGTTGAATGCCGTCTTTTTTGAGAAAAAGGGGGAATTTAATTGGCATGAAGGGATGCAGCTGGAAGGGACAACGCTGCAAGTGCCGTTCTTTGCCGATCTGGTTAGCATGGCAGATGTGACAAGCCCATATAGCTACCTGAATTATTTACAGCAGCATGATCGGCTTTATCATTTCTACTTCCTTGAAAAATTCTTGATTCCACGAAAAGAATATAACGACTATTGCCGCTGGGCTGCCCATCAACTTGATAGCTGCCGTTTTGGCAAAGCGGTGGAGGCGGTTGAATATATAGGAGATCAAGGTGAACCCTGCTATCAAATCAGTGTAAGGGATGTACAAACACAAAAGATCGAAGTCTATTTTAGCCGCCATGTAGTCATGGGAATTGGCAGTTCCCCGACTGTTCCATCGGCCTTTCAGCCCTATATGGGAGAGAGCATCCTGCATTCGGCCGATTATTTACGGAATAAAGAAAACGTCTTAAAGAAAAAATCCGTAACGGTTGTCGGATCTGGACAGAGTGCAGCCGAGGTCTTTCTGGATTTGCTTAATGAGCAGGAGGAATATGGCTACCAGCTAAACTGGTATACAAGATCCAAGGGATTTTTCCCTATGGAATATTCAAAACTCGGGTTGGAATACTTCACTCCAGATTACCTTGATTTCTTTTATCGGCTGCCGCAGGAAAAGAAGGACGAAATCCTGCCGAAACAGGATTTATTGTATAAAGGGATTAGCGCTACGACCATTGCAGCAATTTTTGACAAGATGTATGAGAAATCGATTGGAAATGCCGAACTTGCCATTGAACTTCGGGCCATGACGGAAGTTGCGGCAGTTACACCCGCCGAAAATGGCTGGCAATTGAAATGCCGACAGTGGGTTGAAGATAGCGAATTTGATGTGGACACAGAGGCGATTGTTTTTGGGACGGGATATAAATCAACCCTTCCGGCATTCCTTGAAACGATGGAAGACCATTTAGTCCGAGATGACTTGGGGCGTCTTGCAATAACGAAAGACTATAAGGTAGGGACGGCCATCTCTACACCGAATCACCTATTTATTCAAAATGGCGAGATACATACACATGGTGTGGGTGCTCCGGATCTAGGCCTGGGGGCATTCCGAAACTCGATTATCATCAATCAATTGGCAGGTAAAGAAGTTTATCCATCGAAGCCAAAGGGTGCATTTCAGTCATTCCGTGTAAAAACACCTGTCATGGCTTACTAAGAAAAGGGAAGGGAGAATTATATGCAGTTCATAAATGAAGTGGAACAGGCAGTTTCAGAAAAAAATTGGTCGATAGTAAACCAAAACCTGCTGGCCAAGATGATTTCTGAGTATATGTATGAAGATATGATCCATCCAGCTGTCCTGAACGAAAACGCAGCAGGAAATCTATATGAGTTAAAGATAAATGAGGGGAAATCTTATCGATTTTTAGCGTCGCCCCGTCTTTTTGACAGCTATGAAGTACAGGCCGAGTCGATCCAGGTATGTGAAACGGAAGGTTTTACACAGGCTAAAGATGCTATTCAATTCATTTTGGACATCCAGCCATTAATTGGGATGACTGCAGAAACAACAGGACATTTAATCAAAGAATTCCATCATACACTGCTTGCGGATCTCCAATTGCTATCCAAACCTGAACAAGATGCGGATGATTTAGTCGAACTGGATTATGCATTACTTGAAGGCGAAATGAGCGGTCACCCTTGGATTGCTTATAACAAGGGAAGAATCGGTTTCGGTTATGATGATTATTTGAAGTTCGCCCCAGAAAACCAGAAGGAAGTTCAGTTATCCTGGATTGCCGTCCATAAAACCAGGGGTGAGTTCAATTCAGTCGAAACGTTATCCTATAAGCAATTGATGGAGAATGAACTGGATGGGGAAACCCAAAAATCATTTGCAAAGACATTGATAGAAAAAGGGCTGAACGCAGAAAACTATTACTACCTCCCAGTTCATGAATGGCAGTGGAAGAATGTAATCATCCAGAACTTTACCGATGACTTGGCTAAAGGGCTGATCGTAGCTTTGGGAAATGGTCCTGATAAATATTTGCCGCAACAATCAATCCGGACATTTGTTAATGTATCGAATAAGGATAAACACCACGTCAAGCTGCCGATGAGCATTTTAAATACGCTAGTATACCGTGGATTGCCAGCTGAACGCACGGTCATTGCCCCAAAAATCACAACGTATATAAAGAATATTTATGAAAATGATTCATTCTTGAAAGAACGATGCAAAGTAGTGCTTCCTGGTGAAGTGGCCAGTTTAAATGTTGATCACCCGTATTATTCCAAGCTAGAGAATGTACCGTATCAATATTTGGAGATGCTGGGGGGGATTTGGAGAGAAAGCATTTACAGTTATATGGAAGAAGGAGAAAAGCCCATTACGCTTGCGTCCCTTTTACATGCCGACAGCAAAGGTAAACCATATGTGGAAAGTCTTATTGAAAAATCGGGATTGACTGCAGAAGACTGGACAGCTCAATTATTTGACGTCATCCTATCACCATTACTGCATTTCATCTATCAATATGGATTGGTCTTCTCGCCGCATGGTCAAAATACCATTTTAGTTTTGAAGGATTACAAACCTCACCGTTTGGCCATCAAGGATTTTGTAGATGATGTAAACGTAAGTGATCAGCCGCTTCCTGAATTAAGCAGCCTTCCTGATGATTTAAGGAAAGTACTAAGAAGTGAGACTCCGGAGGGGCTGGTCCAATTCATTTTCACGGGACTATTCATCTGTCATTTCCGATACTTGTCAACACTTCTGATGAAGAGGTCCCTTTTGGATGAGAATGCTTTTTGGGAAGGCGTCGCTCGAACAATCCTTACACATCAGAAAAAATTCCCTATGTTACGGGATCGTTTCGATACGTTCAATTTCTTTGCGCCAAAATTAACAAAGCTCTGCCTGAATAGAAATCGGATGCTTCAATATGGGTATAGCGATGGTGAAGACCGTCCGCATGCATCTGAGTTTGGGCATGTGAATAATGCCCTTTATGAAAAGTTACCTGCAAAAACGCTATAAAGTTAAACTGGCTCAGACTTTTGAGCCAGTTTTCTTATGGTTTTACAATTTGACCGTTGATTTCCGCTTCAGGCACTCGCTTTCCGCGGGCGGTCAGCCCTCGGCTTGCTCCTTATGGGGTCTCCCCTAGACACGCTTTTCCCGCAGGAGTCTCGTACCTTCCACTCCAATCAACTTTGTTATTAAATTTAGATAGAAACCATATCTAAGGAGTTAAAGATGTTAATATGTGATCCGACCACCTTTCCACAGTATTTTTATGGTTTTTACAATTTGACCGTTGATTTCCGCTCCAATCAACTTAGTTTTAACGGTAAGGTAGAACTGATGTTGTCTACAGTCTTTTATGATTTAAATAGATTAAATCTGAGGTAATGTGGGTGTTAAACCTATAAAAGGGAAAATCAAAGAGACGAAATGTACGCATAAAAAACGGATTGTGTTATCCTCTTTGGGTCAAATTCACTAAAAATTATCTTTGAGATAGGGCTTGCCGTTCATTTAAATTGGTGATAAGCTATGTGTAAACGGTTACACAAAAGCGTAGAGGGTGATATTTTGGCAACTATTCGGGATGTGGCAAAGGAAGCTGGAGTTTCTGTGGCAACGGTTTCCAGAGTTATGAATGGCAGTGGTTATGCACATGAGGACACAAAAAAGGTGGTCATGGCAGCTGTTGAAAAATTGAATTATAAACCGAATGAAGTGGCAAGATCCCTCTACAATCGTAAATCCAAATTGGTTGGTTTGATTTTGCCGGACATTACGAATCCCTTCTTCCCAGAAATGGCAAGAGGTGTCGAGGATTATCTGCAGCAGTTTGGTTATCGGTTGATTTTTGGAAATAGTGATGAAAAGCGAGATAAAGAAATAGAATATATTGACACTTTCCTGCAAAACAATGTAGTGGGCATGATTGCTTCAACTAGTGAAGAAGCCAATGAGAATTTCGATAATCTGGATATTCCAGTTGTCCTTCTCGACCGTACAGCAGAGAAATTACCAGCTGTTTATTCCGATCAAAGGACAGGCGGTAAGCTGGCAGCACGCGTATTGCTGGATAGAGGCAGTACGAATATCGTCCTCATTAGGGGGCCAGTGGAAATAAAGCCTGTATATGAACGGTATATGGCAGCATTGGAAGAATTGAAACAAGCAAAAGTGAACGTGCAAGTCATGGATTCATCCCTGACTCTTCAGGGCGGCCAAACATGCGTCAAGCAGCTTTTCGAGCAATATCCGGAAACGGATGGAATCATTGCTTGTAATGATATTGTTGCAGCCGCAGCACTTCAAGAGATTTTAAAACGGGGAATACGGATACCGGAAGACATACAATTGATCGGCTATGATGATATCTCCTTCACAGCGTTATTGCACCCACCGTTATCGACCATTCGGCAGCCAGCCTATGAGATGGGGGCACATGCGGCGGAAATGCTAATTAAAAGGATCAATCAAGAAAAAATGGAAGTAACACATAAAAAGCTCCCTGTTTCTTTTGTGGAGAGACAAACAACGAGAAGGAAGGCGGAGAAGACATGATTAGAATTGCAGTAGTGGGAAGCTCGTCAATGGACTTAGTGGTGACATCAGCTAAACGGCCAATGGCGGGGGAAACGGTTTTAGGAGAGTCCTTTATCACGGTTCCTGGAGGAAAGGGAGCCAATCAGGCTGTTGCAGCGGCACGTCTTGGTGCAGAAGTGTCAATGGTTGGATGTGTGGGAGATGATGTCTATGGAGAGATCATCTTAGAAAATCTGAAAAAGAATCATGTAAACACGCAGTATGTGGAACCGGTTACAGGTTCTGCTTCCGGGACAGCACACATTACCCTTTCGGAAGGTGATAACAGCATTATAGTCGTAAAAGGTGCAAATGATTTCATTACTCCTGAATATGTAGAAAAGGCGAAAAAGGTGATAGAGGAATCGGATATCGTGATGGTTCAGCAGGAAATACCTGAGGAAACTGTGGAGTATCTGGCTGACTTGTGCAACATGCTTCAAAAGAGATTACTATTGAATCCAGCTCCCGCCCGCAAGCTAAGCGAGGCTGTCATTCAACAGGCATCATTCCTTACTCCGAATGAACATGAATTCGAGATACTATTCGATGGGAGAGATAGAACGGAAGTCTTGACTGAGTATCCAAATAAATTATTCATTACCGAAGGAAAAAATGGCGTCCGTTACTTTGATGGACATGAAGAAAAGATTGTTCCAAGCTTTGAAGTGGAAGCGGTGGATACAACAGGTGCAGGGGATACATTCAATGCTGCCTTTGCGGTGGCTGTTGCAGAAGGAAAAAGTTTTGGCGAAAGTTTGTTGTTCGCGAACCGGGCAGCTTCCATTTCCGTAACGAAATTAGGCGCTCAAGGCGGCATGCCGCAAAGGGTAGAGGTCGAGAGGGGCTTTGAAGCATGAAACGTCAAGGAATCATCAATAGTTCAATAGCCAAGGTCCTGGTTGACCTTGGTCATACCGATTATATTGTCGTAGGTGATGCCGGGCTGCCGGTGCCGCCCGGAGTTTGCAAGATAGATTTGGCATTGAGGCCTGGGACGCCATCATTTCAAGATGTCGTCCGGGCGGTTCACGAAGATATGGTTGTTGAAAAAGTTATCGCTGCCACAGAAGTGAAGGTTAAAAACCCGGAACAGCATCAATACATGGAGCACCAATTCGGAGCAGCGATTGAATATGTTTCCCATGAGGATTTTAAAAGGCTGACAAGTAACGCGAAAGCCATTATCCGGACCGGGGAGACGACGCCATATTCAAATTGCATATTGCAGTCTGGAGTATTCTTTTAAAGAAATGAGATGATGAGCATGCAAATCGAAATGCACAATATTTATAAAGCATTTGGTCAAAACAAGGTATTGGAAGGTGTTCATTTTTCTTTAGAGGCTGGGGAAGTGCATGCACTAATGGGGGAAAATGGAGCGGGGAAATCAACCTTGATGAACATTTTGACCGGGCTGCATAAACAAGATCAAGGAACGATCGAGATTAACGGTAAAGAAACCTCCTTCAAGGATTCAAAGGAAGCCGAAGAGGCGGGAATGGCCTTTATCCGTCAGGAATTGAATATTTGGCCCGAAATGACCGTGCTGGAGAATCTATTTATCGGCAGGGAAATGGTGAATGGCTTCGGTGTCCTGAAGACGAAACAAATGAAAGCGCGTGCAAAGGAGATTTTTAAAACACTTAATATTTCCCTTCCTTTTGATAAGGAAGCCGGATCCTGTTCTGTCGGTGAACAGCAAATGATTGAAATTGCCAAGGCGCTCATGACGGATGCCGAAGTCATCATCATGGACGAGCCAACGGCCGCTTTGACTGATAGGGAAATAGAGAAGCTCTTTGAAGTGATGAGGGGGCTTACCAAAAAGGGTGTATCGCTTGTTTATATTTCTCACCGAATGGAAGAAATATTCGCCATTTGTGACAGGATCACCGTAATGCGTGACGGAAAGACAGTCGATACGAAAAGAATTGCAGAAACAAATTTCGATGAAGTCGTTCAAAAAATGGTCGGGCGGGAGCTGGAGGACCGTTTTCCTCATCGTGAAGCGAATCCTGGCGACATAGTCCTTGATGTGAAAGGTTTAACCAGAAAGGGGATTTTTGAAGATATCCATTTCGCGGTTCGGCAAGGTGAGATTGTCGGTGTAGCCGGATTAATGGGAGCAGGCAGAACGGAAATAATGCGCGCCCTTTTTGGTGTCGACCAAATAGACAGCGGTGAAATCACCATTGAAGGCAAGAAAGTTTCCATACGAAAACCAACGGATGCAGTTCGACAAGGCCTGGCTTTCATTACGGAAAATCGTAAAGAAGAGGGATTGATCCTCGACTTTTCTGTAAGGGAAAATATCGGCTTGCCGAATCTCAAGAGTTTTGCTCCTAGCGGTATCGTGAAAACGGAAGATGAGATGAACTTTGCCGAAATGATGATTAAGCGCCTTCACGTGAAGACATCTTCTGTTGAAACGATCATCGGCAACCTATCCGGAGGAAATCAACAGAAGGTGGTAATCGCCAAATGGATCGGCACTTCCCCTAAAGTTTTAATTATGGATGAACCGACCCGGGGCATAGATGTTGGTGCAAAACGTGAAATTTACGAATTGATGAATGAATTGACGGAACGAGGCATCGCCATCATCATGGTTTCCTCGGAACTTCCGGAAATCATTGGAATGAGCGATAGAATCCTTGTGGTTCACGAAGGTGGGATTGCTGGGGAATTGTTAAAGCAGGAAGCGACGCAAGAAAAAATTATGGCATTGGCGACAGGAGGGAACTAGGATGAAACTTGAGGCTACAGGGAAAAGCGGGATTTGGCAAAAATTTGGTCCGTTACTCGCCCTGGTACTTTTATTTATCGTAATAACCGTTTTAAATCCATCATTCATGGAACCGAATAATATTTTGAATTTATTGCGTCAAACCTCCATCAATGCACTTATTGCATTTGGAATGACCTTTATCATATTGACAGGCGGCATTGACTTATCCGTCGGTTCCATTTTAGCTCTATCCAGCGCACTCATGGCTGGTATGATGGTCTCGGGATTAGATCCGATCTTGGCCATATTGGTGGGCATTCTACTAGGTGCAATAATGGGTGTAATCAATGGGATTCTCGTTTCAAAGGGTAAGATGGCCCCTTTCATCGTGACACTGGCCACCATGACGATTTTCCGGGGATTAACGCTTGTGTACACGGATGGAAAGCCGATTACTGGAATTGGCGATTCCGTTATGTTTCAGATGCTTGGGAGAGGTTACTTCCTGGGAGTGCCGGTACCGGCCGTTGTGATGATCATCGCTTTCATGATCCTATGGTTCCTGCTTCATAAAACATCCTTTGGCCGTAAAACATATGCCATCGGCGGAAATGAAAGGGCTTCCCGGATTTCGGGGATTAAAGTTGACCGGGTCAAGGTGGCCATATATGGTCTGGCTGGTACGATGGCGGCAATCGCCGGTGCCATTTTAACATCGCGTCTGAATTCGGCACAGCCGACGGCAGGACAATCCTATGAAATGGATGCCATCGCAGCCGTGGTGCTGGGCGGAACGAGCCTTTCAGGCGGTAAAGGGCGGTTGTTCGGTACGCTGGTGGGTGTCCTGATCATCGGTACCTTGAATAACGGCATGAACTTACTTGGTGTATCCTCCTTCTACCAGCAAGTGGTAAAAGGTGCAGTTATATTAATCGCGGTCTTACTTGACCGTAAAAAATCATAAGAAGAGGTGTAATCAATGAAAAAAATAGTAACGATCATCATGGTTCTTTCTTTAATGGTCTTGGCTGCCTGTTCAATGGATTCTGGTCTAACAGATGATAAAAAGGAAAAGAAAGACTCGATGAAAGACGTGAAAGTCGGGGTCAGCATCTCTACTTTAAACAACCCATTCTTCGTTTCCTTAAAAGATGGTATTGAAAAAGAGGCAAAAGAAAAGGGCATGAAAGTCACAGTTGTTGACGCCCAGGATGATACGGCAAAGCAAATCAGCGGAATTGAAGATTTAACCCTTCAAAAGGTTGATGTCCTTCTTGTGAATCCAACTGACTCTGCGGCAATATCTTCAGCCGTTAAAGATGCAAATGATGCGGGCATTCCCGTCATCACGATTGACCGCTCTTCAGACGAAGGCGACATTGAAACGTTCATCGCTTCCGATAATGTGGCTGGCGGGGAAATGGCTGCAGAATATCTAGTTAAAGAGCTTGGCGAAAAAGCGAAAGTAGTGGAACTTGAAGGGGTATCCGGAGCATCTGCAACTCGTGAACGCGGGAAAGGTTTCCATAATATTGCGGACAAGCAGTTAGAGGTCCTGACAAGTCAAACGGCGGAATTCGACCGGACAAAAGGGCTTAACGTAATGGAAAATATCCTGCAAGGCAATAAAGACATCCAAGCGGTATTCGCCCATAATGATGAAATGGCACTAGGAGCCATTGAAGCAATCAAGGCGGCAGGCAAAGACATCATCGTCGTTGGCTTTGACGGAAATGATGATGCATTGAAAGCAGTTGAAAACGGTGAACTAAAAGCTACAATCGCCCAACAACCGGCACTTATCGGTGAAGAAGCGGTTAATGCGGCTGAAAAGATCTTAAAAGGCGACAAAGTGGATGACACAATATCCGTTCCATTGAAATTGGTCACCAAAGAGTGATTGTCTCCCAAACAAAAAGAGTGCCGGAAATCTTCCGGCACTCTTTTTGTAGTGTTTTGATCTCATTGATGTGATTTTAGTGTGGATATTCAGCTTGAAATGATATCAATAAGAGGGAGATAGAAAAGTGAGTTCATTTTTTTAGGCGGCCCCGTGTCGGAACCGCCCATTACATCTATTGATTGCTAGAGTACACCTTGAGTCAGCATCGCATCCGCCACTTTAAGAAATCCGGCAATATTGGCCCCGACAACTAAATTGCCAGGCGCACCATATGCTTCGGCGGCCTCTATGCTATTTTTATAGATATTTTTCATGATCTCATGCAGCTTGGCATCGACTTCTTCGAAAGTCCAAGGCATCCTGGCACTGTTTTGGGCCATTTCGAGTGCAGACACGGCTACGCCGCCTGCATTGGCTGCCTTTGCTGGTCCAAAAAGGATGCCGTTATTAAGGAATACATCAATGGCCTCAAGGGTTGAAGGCATATTAGCGCCCTCACCGACTGCCTTCACATTATTTTTGACCAGTAATTTTGCTGCTTCTTCATCGATTTCATTTTGTGTGGCACAAGGCAGTGCGATGTCGCATGGTACAGACCAGATGCCGTAGCTTCCTTCATGGTATACAGCCTCCGGGTGCGCATCGACATACTCGCTTAAACGTTTTCGTTCCACTTCTTTTAGACGTCTAACTGTATCAAGATTCAGTCCATTTTCATCATATATGTAGCCATTGGAGTCGCTGCATGCAACAACTTTAGCGCCTAGCTGTGTAGCTTTTTCAATGGCATAAATGGATACATTGCCCGACCCTGAGATAACGACAGTGCTGCCATGGAATTGTAACCCTTTGTCTTTTAGCATTTCTTCGACAAAGTAAACCGTTCCATATCCAGTCGCCTCTGTACGGGCCAAGCTTCCGCCGTAACTTATGCCTTTACCGGTTAAAACACCGGCATGGTAGCTGCCTTGCATCTTTTTATACTGACCGAACAAGTAACCGATCTCCCTTGCACCGACTCCGATATCACCAGCCGGTACGTCTGTATCAGGGCCGATATAACGAGATAGTTCCGACATGAAGCTTTGGCAAAAACGCATGATTTCCGCATCCGATTTTCCTTTTGGATCGAAGTCCGACCCGCCTTTACCCCCACCGATCGGCTGGCCAGTAAGCGAGTTTTTAAAGATTTGCTCGAAACCAAGAAATTTTATGATGCTGGAATTGACAGTGGGGTGGAAACGGAGTCCGCCTTTGAATGGTCCGATTGCACTGTTGAATTGCACACGAAAACCACGGTTGACTTGAACATTACCCAGGTCATCAACCCAAGAGACACGGAAGGTGATCATTCTTTCGGGTTCTACCAGCCTCTCCAATATCCCGCTTTTCATATATTCTGGATGTTTTGCAAAAACCGGGACCAATGAAAGGAATATCTCCTTTACTGCTTGATGGAATTCACTTTCGTGAGGATTACGTTCCTTTACCTGTGCGTATACTTGACTTACGAACTCTCTGGCAACCTGCAATTCCTCATGTTCGACTTCCTGTGAAGTGGTCATTGTTTTCTCTCCTTTAGTTAAAGTCATAAAATATTAAATAGGGTAAGTCTATCGGTTTTTATATGATACTTTCATGATATAATTTAAAAATGAAACGAACAATCTGAATATTAGATAAATAACATGCTGTTTTGATATGAAAGAGGGAGCTTAGATTGGAATTAAGGCAAATTGAATATTTCATTGAAGTGGCAAAGCGTGAACATATGACGGAAGCAGCAGTGGATTTGCATGTTGCCCAGTCTGCTGTCAGTCGCCAAATATACAATTTAGAAGAAGAGCTGGGTGTGCCCTTATTTATCAGGGAAGGCCGAAAGATTAGATTGACGCCTATAGGCCATACATTTTTATCTCATATGGAACAAGCTATGGATATAATCAATCGTGCCAAGCGTGAGATGGCCGAAAGTCTGGATCCGGAAAAAGGGACAATCCGCATTGGCTTTCCCAGCAGTTTGGCTTCTTATGTATTGCCAAGGGTCATTTCCGACTTCAGGGAAAGTTACCCCCAGGCGAAATTCACATTGAAACAAGGTTCCTATCGCTACCTGATAGATTCTGTGATTAAAGGAAACATTAACATGGCCTTGATTGGCCCCCTGCCGGTGAATGAAAAGAAAATCAAAGGGGAAACGCTGTTTATTGAGAACTTAGTTGCCCTTCTGCCAGAAAGCCATCCTTTGGCCCTGAAGAAATCACTATCCTTGAATGAGCTTCAAGGAAATCCGTTCATCTTATCTCCAAAGGGTTATGTTTTAAGGGATCTCGTTATGAAAGCTTGCAAATTGCATGGTTTTGAACCGGAGGTGGCATTTGAAGGGAAAGATACTGATGCCATAAAAGGCCTGGTGGCGGCAGGTCTGGGTATAACTTTGATACCTGAGATTTCCTTGATTGATAGCTTGCCGCGTTTTACGGTTAAACTGCCGCTGGAGAATCCATCTGTAACCAGGGCTGTAGGGGTCATCGTTCCGACTGATAGGGAACTGATGCCAACGGAGAAATTGTTTTACCAATACTTGAAGGACACTTTTGCCAAATTGGAAGGATTTCAAAAATAGGATGATAGCTATTAGAAAAGGCATAAATACAATGAGAGAATCCTTAATCGGGTTCTTTTTTTTGTCGCAAATGTACCTAAGTATTCCATGTAGGCATCCTTAAAAGGGGATAACTTATTTTGAAATAATGAGTTATTGATTTTTATTGAACAGTAATGTGTTAAACCTTTATTTTTGAAAGCGCTTTTATTTTTTTAGAATAAAAATATCACTTACATTATCAGAAAATTCATGTTATTATACGAACAGACATTAACAGACATTCAGGTAGTGGTACGATATACTTAATAGGCTTTTTAAATGAAGACCTTTATTTTTTTTTCGATTTTACTAAATTGAATATTCTGATAATTAACAAGGAGTGGAGATAAAGTGAGCAGGAAAGAATACATCAGCGATCGAATGTACAAGGCATCAACAGGGATAGCCAACGCTGTTTTGGTTACATTAGGGATCGGGTTATTGTTTGAATCCATAGGGGGATATTTAGGTTGGGAGGTCTTTCTGGCAATAGGCGGGGCCGCGAAGGTCTTACTGGCACCAGCTTTAGGAGCAGGAATCGCCTATCAGCTAGGAGGAAATTCATTAATTATCTTTAGCGCCATGGCTTCAAGTGCTGTTGGAGGTGCTGCCATTCACAAAACGGCTGAGGGTGCCTTCACGATTGTTACGGGCCAGCCGCTAAGTGCTATCTTGGCAGCGGTGATTGCAACATATATAGGTAAGCGCATAATCGGCAAAACGAAGTTGGACATCATGGCCATCCCAATGGGTGCCGTTCTTGTCGGTGGAGTTTCGGGATATGGCCTGGCTCTTGTCACCACTCCGCTCCTAACATGGATAAGCAGTCAAACTACCGCTGCGGTCGAGGGTTCCCCATTAATCGGTTCCATGGTCATAGCCTTGGTATGGAGCATTTTATTGATGACACCGGCGTCTTCCGCCGCATTGGCGATCGCCCTGCAATTAGATCCCGTTTCCAGTGCTGCGGCCCTAATCGGATGTACGGTTCAGTTTGTCGGGTTCACTGTCATGTCTTATAAAGATAATGATATGGGCGGGTTCCTGGCACAGATGGTCGTTACGCCAAAAGTTCAATTTCCTAACCTGATCAAAAAACCATTATATGTAGTTCCGCCTTTTGTGGCGGCAATCATCTGTGCGCCTATCGCTACCTTGGCATTCGATTTTCAAGTGCCGTATGAGCTTGGAGGCATGGGGTTAAGTTCAATGATTGCCCCGATTGCGATCATAACCGGTCAGGGGCTATACACGTTCTTGGTTTATGTGGCAGTGGGGATGGTATTGCCAGCTGTGATCACGCTTGCCTTACATCGCGTATTGAAGATGATGGGTAAAGTTAAGCCAGGCGATCTTCATTTGGAAGTTTCATAATCAAAGTTTTCTTGGAAACCAGCCAGGTTAAGGAACCGGGCTGGTTTTTATTTATAAGGGGATTAGGGTAAAATGGGGAGGAAAGCATTTGCAAAGATAGGATGATATAGATGGGAAAAGAAATCGATATAAAAGTGAAAGCTAAGTTCGTGAGTAAAATCAGCAAGGGTTTTCCCTTGATTGTTAGAGAGTCGATAGCCAATCTTAATGACCTTCAGGAAGAGGGATCCTTGGTGCGCTTGGTGGATGAGAACAACCGCTTTCTGGCAAAAGGATATTATGGCATACAGAATAAGGGCTATGGCTGGATATTGACCCGGAGAGAGAATGAAAAGATTGATCAATCCTTCTTTAACGGAAAAATCCAGGCTGCATATGAATTCCGAAAGTCTTTTTTTGAAGATGGGGAGACTACAGCTTTCCGCTTGTTTAATGGGGAAGGTGATGGAATTGGCGGTTTAATCATTGATCATTATGATGGTCACTATGTCATTAGCTGGTATAGCAAAGGAATATATTTCTTTAAGGACTACATCCTTAAGGCTTTGCAGGAAACGGTCGAGGTCAAATCGATTTATCAGAAGAAACGCTTTGATACAAAGGGGCAGTACGTGGAAGAAGACGATTTTGTCATGGGCGAACAGCCGGAATTTCCGCTTCTTGTAAAGGAAAATGGAGTCCATTTTGCTGTTTATCTGAATGATGGGGCAATGGTCGGTGTCTTCCTTGATCAACGCGATGTCAGAAGGAAAATCCGCGATGAATACGCAAAAGGGAAAACGGTGTTGAATATGTTCTCCTATACGGGGGCATTCTCCGTGTTTGCCGCTTTAGGCGGTGCTGTTAAAACAACGAGTGTCGACCTGGCGAATAGAAGTTTACCAAAGACGACCGAGCAGTTCAGTGTGAATGGCATTGATCCTGAAGGTCACAATATCGTGGTGATGGATGTTTTCAAGTATTTTAAATATGCGGTGAAGAAAGCCTTGAAATTTGAAATGGTCATCCTTGATCCGCCTAGCTTTGCCAAATCGAAGAAGTTTACTTTCAGTGCCGGAAAAGACTATACGAATCTACTGAAGGATACTATTTCCATTACGGAAGACAATGGGGTCATTATCGCCTCAACTAATTGCAGTACGTTCGACATGAAAAAATTCAAGAACTTCATTGATGTTGCTTTCAAGGAAATGAATGGAAAGTATGAAATCATGGAACAATTCTCATTGCCGGCTGATTTTAAAACAATTCCTGATTATAAGGAAGGGAATTATTTAAAAGTAGTCTTCATTAAGAAAATTAAAGGATAAGAAAAGGCGTCCACAGTTCAAGCAGAACTGTGAATGCCTTTTTTATAATGAAAATGTTTCATGTGGAACGATTGGACATTAGATTCACTGGATAGGCCGTTCACTTTTCAAACCTTTCGATACATGAAAGGAAGGTTTCCTGAGAATGCTGTTAGCCATGCAAAACTGGGCTGCATAGTAGGTAAGCATGATCAGTGGACCTGAAAAGGCAACATCATCGATAAACTTGTTCCAAGATAAAATGGAGTCTGAGATCATGAAGAGGACCCCGCCGATGATTGCGGCGGCATTTCCGGTCATAAATGCCGCCCAGCCCATAAGGGAGATGACCGTTACATAGCAGATCACAGGGATGATGAGGTTATGTTCCCCTTTTTCGATTAATGAATGTACAATTTCACGGCTAATCCAAGTGGAGTAAATGCTAATCGGAAGAATCGTCGCAAATCGGAGCCATGAAAAGTTCCATCGTCCAAAGAATGCCGAAATATAGAAAAGGTGGCCGGTCAAGAAGGCGGAAAGCCCGATGACGAACCAAATCAACAAACCATCTCCAAGCATGCAAAAGAATAAACCAAGAAGGATTAAGGATTGGTAACGACCCCGTCTTCCCACAGTAGTGCGGGCGTAGAGCAGTATCAATAACATGGGGAGTACCTTGAACAGTATTTTGATGATCAAAGGCTCTTCCGGTATAAGAAAAATATAGGATAGTCCCGTGATAAGGATTGCCCCAGGTAAGCATTTCATTAACATTCCATTCCCTCCTTCAATCTTTAATTCTATGCAAGGGGATGGAACCCCTTGTCAATGAAAGAACTGTTTGAAAGAAAGTCGTGAAAATGAAAAAACTGACCCCTGTTTAACCAGGAGCCAGTCAGTCATAAGAATCATACGGCTGAGTTTTCTTTAACGAAAGCTTGTTTTAACCAGTTTTTCCCCTCAACAAGCCTTGTGACAAGCATGGCACAAACCGTGTTTCCTGTTGAGTTAAGCAATGTAGCGGGAGCATCGATGATCGTGGATATAACGGCAATGATAGGCAGGACTTCCACAGGGAAGCCGAATACGCTAAGAATCAACATTTCCCCAATCATGCCGCCCCCAGGAATGGCACCCATAACAGCTCCAACCAAAAAGGCAACAGCAAGTATACTTAAAATGCTTGAAATGCTTGTCATATCCTTTCCAAATAAGCTGAATAGGAAAACGATTTTCAATACACCGCCGAAAACCGAACCATCTTTATGAGTGTTGGCTCCGAGTGGGATGACAGTCTCCGCTATATCCTTAGGCACGCCCATTTTCTTGACTGATTCCAGGTTGACTGGAATGGACGCGGCACTTGAACAAGTCGCGATGGCTGTAATGGAAGGTGTAAGGGCATTTTTCCAAAATAGTTTAACGCCATCTTTCCCGCCTGCGATAAAGGCATACAAAGTGAAGAAGCCGAAATAATAAATCAAGGCCAAGACTAGATAGAGAATGAAAGTACGAGCATATCCTTCTAAAATCTGCGGCCCAAGCTGCCCGATAATCGCCGCAAAATAAGCACCAAGTCCAATTGGCGCATAGTACATGACGATTTTGACGACCTTCATCATGACAGCTGTACCTGCTGTCAAAAACTCAGTAATCGGTCTTGCTTTCTCACCGACCAGTGCAGTGGAAAGTCCGATTAATACGGAGAAAACGATAAGCTGAAGCATATTGCTTCTGGAGAACAGTTCTGGAAAGTCGGAAACGGTTACAGTGCTGACCAGTTGACTGAAGAAGGAAACTTCTTCGATGGTCTCTTCAGGGGAACTGTTTTCCATAAGTTCTTTAATGGCTGTCGTATCTGTACCCTCCAACGGATTGACGATGGTTGTCCCAATAAATCCAATGACGGCAGCTAAAGCAGCCGTTGTCAGGAAAACGAGAACGATACTTCCCATAATTTTTCCGAGACGCTTCATTCCGCTCATATTGGCAATCGCTGAAGCAATGCTGAAAAATACCAATGGCACGATGATCGTGAACATCAGATTTAAGAATAAGTCCCCTAGCGGCTGTATGATCGAGGTTTTCTCCCCGAAAACCACGCCCGCTATCCCACCGATAATGATGGCAGTGAGCAGTATTAAAGAGGATCGATAGTTTTTGATAAAGCTCTTCATTTAAATTCAGTCCTTTCAGGATGAAGATATCAATAAAAATATACTTCATTATCAACTCTAAAATCGGGTTTGACAATATTTTTTTATAGGAAGGAATGTTAAAGGAATAAATGCAATAAATAATAATGGGGAATGGATGGTGAAAATATCGAGAAGGAGGGATAGAATGGCATTTGTTGAGGTGGAAGAAGGCGTTCGGTTGTTTTATGAGGAAAAGGGCCAGGGGAGACCGATTATCTTTATCCATGGTGTGTGGATGAGCAGCCGGTTCTTTAAAAGGCAGCTGCCGTACTTTTCAGAAAAATATAGAACGATATTGCTTGATTTAAGAAGTCATGGCCAGTCAAATCATGTACATTATGGAAATACGGTCTCCGTTTATGCAAAAGATCTTCATGCGTTCATAGGTGAACTGGGATTAAAGGATGTTATACTTGTAGGCTGGTCGATGGGGGCATTTGTCGTTTGGGATTATCTTAAGCAATTCGGTGAGGGAAATATTCATTCAACTGTGATCGTGGATGAATTGGCCTCTGATTTTAAGTGGCCCGATTTTCATATCGGTGCATTTGATATGGAAACGTTGATCGCCTTCATGACAGAAATTCAAACGAATCGTACCCCATTTTTGCAAAAATTCCTTACTTCCATGTTCAACAATGAATTATCTGCAGAGGATGCAGGCTGGATGCTTGGGGAAGTGACCAAAATGCCGGAATCCATTGCTGGCAGCATTCTATTTGACCAATCGATTGTGGACTATCGTTCCTTCTTGCCGGCAATCAATGTACCCACACTTCTCTGTTTTGGAAGACATGAAAAAGTCATTCCTGTAGCAGCTGGGGAACATTTGCATGAAAACATTCCGAATTCCAAACTAGTAATCTTTGAAGATAGTTGCCATTGTCCGTTCTTGGAAGAAAGCGAGTTGTTTAATGAAACCGTGAATGGCTTCATTCAAAAGGGTGTATAGTCGTACAGGATCGGGAAAAGGGATGCAGTGCCTGCATTCCTTTTAATTATGAATATAATTGAATTTTCTTTTAACTAAACGGTTTTGGCAGGAAATAAAGGGAATACTGGTACTAAGAAAGATAGTAGTGAAGGTTAATGGAATTGATAAATTAAATAGGTAATATTTTTATATCCTTTTCACAGGAATTGGGCTATTATGAGGTGGATTTAAATTGGTGTGATCGTTTATCTGTTATTGAGAGAAACTCATGCAGGAAGTGATGGTGAGGATAAAATGGATGATCGTTTACCATACAATGAAATTATAGATGTATGTTTACTCGCGGGAAAAATCATGCTTCAGAACGGAGCGGAAACATCAAGGGTGGAAGATACGATGGTTAGGATCGCTGCAGCGTTTGGGTGCGGTGAATCACACAGTTTTTCGACCCCTACTGGAATTATTTTTTCGCTGGATGGCATGCACCCAGCTTCAAAATTGATCCGGGTTTCCCAACGATCTACAGATTTACATAAGGTGACTCTGGTTAATAGTATATCCCGAAGCATTTCCAGCAAGGAAATGACACCGGAGGAAGCATATTTACGGTTAAAACAAATCGAAAAGGCCGGGATGGGGTATCCCATGTGGGTGCAGGTCTTTGCTGCATTTATAGCGAGCGGCTGCTTTTTAATCATGTTCCAAGGACAGTGGAGTGATTTCATCTGGTCCTGTATAGCTGGAGCAATGGGATTCTCATGCCTGCTTTATTTGCACTGGTTATTGGAAGTCCGTTTTTTTGCTGAATTCATCGCCTCTTTAGTCGTAGGATTAGTAGCTTTGTTCTTTGTCCAGATTGGAGTTGGAAGTCATTTGGACACGATAATCATCGGAGCGGTGATGCCGCTTGTGCCAGGGCTGTTAATTACGAATGCAGCCAGGGATTTAATTGCAGGGCATTTGGTTTCGGGTCTATCCAAGGGTGCGGATGCAGGTTTGACTGCTTTAGCCATAGGGGCAGGAATATCGGCCGCGTTTGTTTTCTTATGATTTTAGGGGAGGAAGAATGATGATTGCACAGCTTATTACAAGTTTCATTGCCTCAGCCGCCTTTGGAGTCATCTTCAATGTACCAAAAAATTCATTGTTTCAATGTGGTTTCGTAGGGATGTTGGGGTGGATTTTATACTTTGCTCTGGTTGAAAATGAGATAAATAGCATCATTGCAACATTAGCGTCTGCATTTATCGTTGCGGTCATCAGCCAGTATTTTGCTAAAAGGTATAAAACGCCGATCACGATTTTCAATGTATCGGGAATCATCCCTCTCGTGCCTGGAGGTTTGTCGTATGATGCGATGAAGCATTTTGTCGGAAATGATTTTTATGTCGCCGTTCAGCTGGCAGCCAAGGTTTTCATGCTGGCTGGTGCCATTGCGATGGGGCTGATCTTTGCCGAAGTCATGAACCAGTTAGTAACTAAGTACAATAGAAGGAAGGTAAGATTGAGAAGTTAGCGGGAATCTTCCTGATGGATATGTTCTGAAAAAAGAGAAAGAAGAGCAGGCCGATGCCTGCTCTCCTTTCTCTTTTTAATATTTTAAAATAATAATGAATCTAGTTTATATAGGATCTTTCATCCCAGTGTTGGCAGTAACCAAAATTTCGTCGAATTTTTTGGCATCTGCTTTCTTGCTTGACAGAAGTGTTCCGGCGATGGCTGCGATAAAACCAATCGGGATGGAGATGATGCCTGGGTTGGCAAGTGGGAATAATGGTTCCCCAACGAATATTGCCGCTCCCTCCACCGGTGACCAGACATTGGGACTTAGGAATACAAGCAATAAAGAACTGACCAGACCAACTAACATGCCCGTGACAGCACCAGTCGTGTTAAAACGCTTCCAGAATACCGTGAAGACAATGATGGGCAGATTGGCACTGGCAGCGACGGCAAAGGCGAGTGAAACAAGGAAGGCGACATTCATGTTTTGGGCAAATAAGGCCAGGATGATGGAAAGGATGGATACTCCGATGGATGCCCAACGGGCAGCAACGACTTGTTCTTTGTCGGTGGCTTGACCTTTCCGGATGATGTGGCCATAGAAGTCATGGGCAAAAGCAGATGCTGCCGATAGAACGAGACCTGCGACAACCGCTAAAATGGTAGCGAAAGCAACTGCAGAGACAAAGGCGAACAGGAAGTCACCCCCAATGGCTTCGGCAAGCAGCGGAGCAGCCATATTGCCGGCCGCATTCGCGGCTATTATTTTGTCGTAACCGACAAAGGCTGCCGCTCCAAAACCGAGGAAAATGGTCATTATATAAAAGATGCCAATGATCCAAGTGGCATATACTACTGACTTTCGGGCTGTGATGGCGTCTTTCACCGTAAAGAAACGGATAAGAATGTGAGGTAGTCCAGCCGTACCGAGTACAAGCGCTAAATTAAGGGATAAAGTATCCAAAGGATCCTTGAATTTGTTACCGGGGTTAAGGAAATCCCCGCCCAAAGGAGTGGCTGTTTTCATCTGCCTGAACATCTCGATCACGCTAAAGTCGAATTTCGCCAACACGACGATGGAGATGATGAATGTTCCTGCCATCAATAAAACGGCTTTAACGATTTGGACCCAACTGGTGGCCGTCATACCGCCGAAAACGACGTATACGGTCATTAAAATACCTACAATGATGACGGAGTAAAGATAATCAATTCCTAGTAAGAGCTTTATAAGGGCACCTGCACCGACTAATTGGGCGATCATATAAAAGGTTGAAATCGAAATGGTGTTAAGGGCAGCAACCCCGCGTACTTTCTTTTCATTGAAACGGGCAGCGATCATATCCGCCAATGTATACTTGCCAAGGTTACGGAGCGGTTCGGCCACAATATAAAGAACGACCAGATACGCAACCAGAAAACCTATGCTATAGAAAAAACCGTCAAATCCAGAGAGTGCGACCATGCCGGCTATTCCCAAAAATGAGGCGGCGGACATATAATCTCCCGCAATGGCCCAGCCATTCTGCCAGCCAGTGAGGCTGCTGTCAGCCGTATAAAAGTCCGCGGTCGTTTTGGTGCGCCGTGAAGCAAAATAGGTAATGACCAATGTTAGTCCGACAATGATAAGAAATAATATAAAAGCAAGAATATTCATTGTGAATTCACCTTTTATCCTTTCGCTTCTTTAACGATTTTTTCTACTAATTTGTCAAATGTCGCCGCTTTTCTGGAATAGAGGATGCATAATGTCCAGGTCATGATAAATTGGGCGAAGGCAAAAATCCAGGCCCAGCTGATTGCCCCGAAAGCATAGGAGTTAAGAACTTTAGAATAGGAAGTTAGTATGGGTAGGGTGAAATAAAAGACCATGAAAAAGATGGATAGCGGGACGATGAAGTTGCGTTTTTTCCTTAAGAGTTCTTGAAAAGATTGTGATTGGACGATCTTGGTGTAGTCCGTGGAAGCGCTTACCTCGGTTTCCTTAGCGATTGAATCGTTTGATGCCAAGTTGGTTCCCCCTTCATCATTATTGATTTGGTTTTCATTACCATTTTCCGATAACAGTATCAGTATATATTTTTCAGAATATATTGTAAATTCAAATGCTGGAATTAAAGTTTTTTTCGTTCGACATAGTTTTTTCTTTTTACGCACAAGCAAAACCATTAAGGAAAAGTTAAGCTTCTTTCACGATACTGGTTTCAACGAAGGAAACCTGAAAGGAGAAAAGTGATGAAAAAGTTGATAACGATAGGTACGGTTTTAGTGCTGGCGATTGGGGGAAGCGTTTGGTTTTTCATGAAGGACAATGCTGAGCCTGTTATTGCGAAATCGGTGACGGCTACAGTAGAAAAGGGAAATCTTGAAGTTCAAATAAGCGGTTCCGGATCGGTCGCCGCAATAAATAGTGAGGATATTACATCTTCCATATCGGGTGAAGTGGACGAAGTTCTGGTAGAGAAGAATGAATTGGTTGAGAAAGGTGATGAACTTATTACCTTCACGGATGGAAGTGACCCGATAACGGCCCCATTCGATGGTACCGTTACAACAATGGATGTTGAAGAAGGGGATCGTGTATCAAGCAGTGAAGTGTTGGCACATGTTACGGATTATAAAAAATTGAAAACCACGATCAGTGTTGATGAATTGGATGTTCCAAGTGTTAAAAAAGGACAAACGGTTGAAATTAAAGCCAGTGCTTTTGAAGATGAAACGTTTACGGGGGAAGTGACCAGTGTAGCAAGGGAAGGTACATATGAGAATGGAGTTTCTTCATTCGATGTCACTATCAAAATTGACAAACCCGGCGATATAAAAATTGGGATGTCGACTGAGGTGAGCATTTTGACGAATAGTGTAAAAGATGCCTTATATGTTCCGATTGAAGCAGTCCAAATCGACGGGGAAGAGAAATATGTGAATATACAACAATCCGGTACAACTGAAGGAGCTGTCAGTACAAAGAAAGTGGTTGAGACTGGAATCAGTAACGATAGATATATTGAAATAACTTCGGGGCTTGAAGAGGGACAGTTTGTTTCCTTGCCTATCACCATCAATGAAAGCTCCACTGGCAGCGGCGGCGAAGGAATGAGGGGAGGCCAAGGAGGCGAGATAAGAATGCAGAGCGGCAGCGGAATGCCAAGCGGCGGGATGCCAAACGGTGGCGGAATGCCGAGTGGAAAGGGAGGTCAGTAAAATGGCGAAACCCATCATAAAAATTAAGAACATGTCCAAGTCTTATGAATTAGGCGGTGAAACGGTCAAGGCACTTCAGGATGTCTGTCTTACAATCGATAAAGGCGATTTCATTTCGATCATCGGTCCTTCTGGGTCAGGGAAATCGACGTTCATGAATATGATTGGCTGCCTTGACAAGCCTGACATAGGTGAATACCTTCTTGATGGTAAAGAAGTGGAGAAGATGAAGGATAATGAGTTAGCTGCCATCCGTAATATTAAAATAGGATTCATCTTTCAAAATTTCAACCTGTTGGCAAAACTGACAGCATTGGAGAACGTCGAACTTCCCCTGGTTTATAGAGGGGCAAGCGTGAGGGAAAGAAGAGAAGTGGCCAATGCGTGCCTTGATATGGTGGGCCTTGGTGACCGGAAGAATCATCTGCCTACCCAACTGTCGGGTGGACAGCAGCAAAGAGTTGCGATTGCAAGGGCACTTGCCGGTAATCCTCCCGTTTTATTGGCGGATGAGCCGACGGGGGCGCTTGATAGTAAAACGAGTAAAGAAGTGCTGCAGATGCTGAAAGAATTGAACGGAAAGGGACAAACAATCATTCTTATAACCCATGACTTGGAAGTGGCTAAAGAAGCGACTCGTGTCGTCCGGATACAGGATGGTCAGCTATTTGAAAACGGAGGTGATTGGATTGAACCTGAGCGAATCAATGAAGATGGCTATACGCAGTATCAAAACCAATAAAGTCAGAGCATTTTTAACCATGCTTGGGATCATAATTGGAGTTGCCTCCGTAATCGTCCTGGTTTCGATTGGGCAGGGTTCCTCACAGTCCGTTCAGGATGAGATCAATAGCCTGGGAACGAACCTGATAACGGTAAGTGTCACGGATACCGACTCCGTGGAGCTGACGGATGATACAATTGAACAGTTTAAAGAGCTGAGCGGGATATCGGAAGTGGCGCCTGTGGTCACTGGACGAGTTTATGCCAAGAACGGAGAAGCTACGGCGCAGGTTTCAATGACCGGTGCAACTTCATCCTACTTATCAGTTAGGGATCTAGAGCTCAGTCAAGGCCGGTTTTTGACGGATATGGAAACGGAATTACGCTCCAAGGTCGTTGTCCTGGGGTCGGATACAGCCACCACGCTTTTTGAAAATCAAAAAGCCGTGGACCAGAACGTGCTTATCGGCGGTGTTTCCTATCGCGTGATCGGTGTCCTGAAATCGGTAGGCACCTCAATGGGATCAAGCGGGGATGATGTCATCATTGCACCTATCACCACTGCCGAAAGGGCTACAGGCAGCACGACAATCGGAACCGTCTATTTAAAAGCGGAGAACGAGAATATCATGGATAGGGCAATGTACCAGGTACAAGGTGCGATGACCACATCATTCCCAGAACAGAGTGGTAACTACTCGGTGTCCAATCAAGAAGATCTGATGGATACAATGAGCTCTGTATCGGACACGTTCACACTCATGCTTGGCGGTATTGCCAGTATTTCGTTACTGGTAGGCGGAATCGGGATCATGAATATCATGTTGGTTTCCGTCTCGGAGAGGACAAAGGAAATCGGGATTAGAAAAGCAATTGGGGCAAATCGGAAATCGATTCTTCTTCAGTTTTTAATTGAAGCGATGGTCCTGAGCTGCTTCGGGGGACTGTTGGGAGTTGGAATTGGCTTGGGAATCACAAAATTGATTTCAGCTTTTTCAAGTTTAACGATTAGTTATTCATGGACGGTGACATTGTTTGCCTTTTTATTCTCCATTTTAATCGGGATAATGTTTGGTGTATTTCCTGCCAATAAGGCATCCAAATTAAATCCAATCCAGGCACTGCGTCACGAATGAACATACCATTTTGAAAGAAAGCAGGCATTAAAAGCCCGCTTTCTTTTGCATATGAAAAAGGATAAAATCAACATATATCACAATTGAGGCGGTTGGGAGGTACCCTGCATGAAGGTTTTGGTGGTAGAAGATAATGTTTCATTATTAGAGTCGATCCGACAGATTTTGACGGATGAATATGAAGTCGATACAGCGGATAATGGGGAAGATGGGCTATTCATGGCTCAACAAAGTATTTACGATATCATCATTTTGGATGTAATGCTTCCGGGAATCGATGGATTTGAAATCGTACGGAAAATCAGGGAAGCAAAAATAGATACAAGTGTCTTGTTTTTGACGGCAAAAGATGCACTTGAGGATCGTGTCAGAGGGTTGGAAATGGGTGGCGATGATTATTTGGTCAAGCCGTTTCAGGCACCGGAACTTAAGGCCAGGATTCGTGCCCTGCTTCGAAGGAGTGGCATTATTTCGCTAGAACAGCATGTGAAATACCGTAATATTGAACTGTTGGAAAAAGAAAAGGATATTTTGGTTGATGGAAAGGTCATTAAAATGACCTTGAAACAGTTTGAATTACTGGAATACCTGATTCAAAATAATGGGAAAATATTGACCCGTGAGCAGATTTTCGACCGCATTTGGGGGTTTGATTCAGATACGACGATTGCCATTGTGGAAGTGTTCATCCATCACCTTAGAAAAAAATTGGAACCTTTCAATTATCATAAAGATATTCAAACCGTTCGGGGTATTGGTTATATGCTAAAACAACCATAAGGGGATCATTATGTTCCAAAAAACAAGGCTTCAACTAACAATATTGAATTCTATCGTCTTTATTGTCTTAATAGCCATATTAAGCAGAACGATTTATTTCTATACGGAAGACCAGATCTATAAGGATGTCAATGATTCACTTATAAAGGATTACCGGGATTTCAATAATGGCGGCATGCCAGGCGGACGTCCGCAAGGTGAGTTTCTCTTAGGACCGGGGCCAAGCGTCATCGTTTGGGGACCGGATGATACGATCATTGAGCCAAGACTGAGTGTAGATAATTTTTTTAAGGTCAATGAACAAAAATTTTTCCCTAAAACTTTTGATGACATTGAAGAAATATCAGTGAATGGATACACGTATCGGGCCCTTTCCACCCAGGTCGATACGGGGTATGGACAGATGGCCGTACAATTCATCAGGAATGTGGATACAGAAAAGGAAATGCTCGATCGCTTGCTGCTCATATTGTTTGTTGGTGGAGGAATTGGAAGTCTCGTGGCGGTGGGCGCTGGCTATCTTCTGGCAGGACGGGCCTTGATCCCGGTCAAGAAATCCTGGGATCAGCAGCAGCAGTTTGTCTCGGATGCTTCGCATGAAATTCGAACGCCGCTTGCTGTCATTCAATCGCGGGCTGATTTGCTATTTCAATCACCTAACGCGACAATCGAGGAAAAAGCCGTTGATATATCCATCATTTCGAAAGAAGTCCGCCGATTGAATAAGCTTGTTAACGGACTTTTAACCTTGACCAGAACCGATTCGAATCAAATGGAGGTTAAGAAATCGAACTTTTTCCTTGATGACCTACTTATGGATATCGTGGAACAGTATACGGATATAGCATCTTTTCAAGAGAAATCAATCATTAGCCATGCTCCCGAACAGGTAGTGTTTCATGGGGATAAAGAGAGAATTCATCAGCTATTGGTGATCTTGGTGGATAATGCCATGAAATTCACCGAGGAAGGCGGGGAAATTTCCCTGTCCTGCATCAAGAATGCTTCATCCATCATTCTTACTGTAGAAGATAATGGAATAGGCATTCCACAGGAAGAACTCCCCTTGATTTTTAACCGTTTTTACCAAGTGGAGCAATCCCGTTCGGCAAATGAAGGCTCTGGCTTAGGACTATCCATAGCCAAATGGATTGTAAACACACATCAAGGGAACATCAAGGTTACAAGTGAGCAGAATGAACGGACCCGTTTTGAAATCACTTTTCCGAGAAATCAAAGGAAAAACTAGCTGCCAGCCAATATGAAAAAGACCCTTACTTTCTTCCTTGCTGCTTAAGGAAAAATTAAGGGTCTTTTTAGATAATCATCTTATAAATACATTTATTTTCGGAGGAGAATCATTGATGAAAAGACTTGGTAGGTTACACTTTTTGGTTGGAATATTGGTTTCGGTCCTCTTAATGGTCCAAGCAGTCATCGGGATCATGATGTATGTGGATGGCAGCGGCAATGAGCCAATGAATCGACAGGCGGTGATGGGTCAGCCTGCCGACCGCAGCAATACAACAGATTCGGATGATACGGAAAAATCGGCTAATAGCAGTACGGCGACAGATGATTCATCGACGGAAACGGCAACTAATGATACGCAGGGCACTCCACAAGGGGGGCCTAATTATGGTTCCGGGACTCCAGGAGAAATGCCAAGCGGCGGCGGTTTCCAAGGCAGAGACTCTTTTGCTGGGAAATTCATCGACTTTTATCAAGGGGCAGGTGGCTTGGCCGCATCCATCATCATCTTTGTAATTGGAGGGGCAGGATTAGCGACAACGGTGATTACAAGAAAAACAGCTGCCTGAATAGTCGATATTATTTGTGGCAAGAGAAGGTTCCTTTCGAAGGGGAGCCTTCTTTTTTTATTCACGAAACCCATTATTGTCACTAATTGTTATTTTAAAAAGGGAAATAATAATTGCACTAAAAAAAATATTAGTTTAATATAGACTTCTGGAGAGGTACGTACATGTATTTTGGATGAAAGAGAAAACGTTTGCATAAATTATTTGAGGGTATCCTACTATTAATGCACGAACATTAAATTCACCCTTAGTGGAGGCAGAATATATGAAATTTCTGATTGCAATTTTAGGACTGCTTATCGTTTTTGGACTAGCTATCTTAGTCAGCAGTGACCGGAAGAAAGTTAAAATTAAACCGATCATCCTCATGGTGGTCATTCAGCTTGTTTTAACTTATTTATTATTAAACACGAAGTTTGGCTTAGTGATCATCAATTCAATTGCCGATGGTTTCGGAAAACTTTTGGAATGGGCAAATGAAGGGATCACCTTTGTATTTGGCGGGATTGTAAACGAAGGAGCATCGCCCTTCTTTTTAAATGTCCTTCTTCCTATCGTATTCATCTCCGCATTAATCGGGATTTTACAGCACTTCAAGATCCTTCCGTTCATCATGAAGTGGATTGGATTCGTTCTAAGTAAGGTGAATGGGATGGGTAAATTGGAATCTTACAATGCGGTTGCATCAGCAATAGTAGGCCAATCCGAGGTTTTCATAACCTTGAAAAAACAACTCGGTGCCATTCCGCCATCTCGGATGTATACGCTTTGTGCATCAGCCATGTCAACTGTATCGATGTCGATTGTCGGTGCTTATATGACGATGATTGAACCAAAGTACGTTGTGACGGCCATTGTTATTAACATGTTTGGTGGATTTATCATCGCATCCATTATCAACCCTTATACAGTAACGGATGCAGAGGATATTCTCCCTGTTGAAGAAGGGGCAGAGAAGCAGTCTTTCTTCGAAATGCTTGGGGAATATATCATGGATGGGTTCAAGGTTGCTATCACTGTAGCGGCGATGTTAATTGGTTTCGTTGCTTTAATCGCCGGGATCAACAGCATATTCGACATGATTTTCGGCATCAGCTTCCAAGACATCATGGGGTATATCTTTGCACCGTTTGCGTTTATCATGGGTATACCGATTTCAGAAACCGTGACTGCTGGCGGAATCATGGCGACGAAACTGGTAACCAATGAATTCGTTGCCATGCTGAGCTTAGGGGAAGCATCAGCTGCCTTGAGCGAAAGGACGATAGGGATCGTTTCGGTTTTCTTGGTTTCATTCGCCAATTTCTCATCAATTGGTATCATTGCCGGTGCAGTCAAAGGACTTCATGAAAAACAGGGAAATGTTGTAGCCCGTTTCGGCTTGAAGCTGCTATACGGTGCGACTCTTGTCAGCATCCTATCAGCGATCATTGTAAGTGTGATACTTTAAATAACGGATCTAACACAAAAGGGCACTTGGGTTCACTCCTAAGTGCCTCTTTTATATTGGTTACGCAAAGGTAGAATCTTTGAATTTGAAGGTGCTTGGCTTGCTGGTATATAATACATAAAATGACAGGCGTGAAAGGGGAGTTTTAGGATGACGATGGATGGAAAAGAAACAGCTATCTTTGCAGGAGGCTGCTTTTGGTGCATGGTTGCTCCCTTTGATGAAATGGATGGTATCATTTCAGTGACATCAGGTTATACAGGCGGTAAATTTGCCGCTCCAAGTTATAAACAAGTGATTACCGGTGCGACTGATCATGTTGAAGCGGTTCAAGTGATGTTCGATCCATCAATCATTTCCTATAAAACGTTATTAGAGATATTCTGGCAGCAAATCGATCCAACAGATGATAATGGACAGTTCTCGGATAGGGGAAAGCAATACAAGGCAGCCATTTTCTATCTTAATGAACGTCAGAAACGGGAGGCAGAACAATCGAGGGAAGATTTAATGATGAGCGGGCGGTTTAAGAAACCTATTGTTACGGGTATTCTACCCTCGGGGGAATTTTACGCCGCTGAGGAATATCATCAAGAATTCTATCGGAAAAACCAATTTCGCTACGCATTGTACCGTAAAGGCTCAGGACGGGATGCTTTCATTAAAGAAAATTGGCCTAAGGATCATGCACACCTTAGAAAGACCTTAACGGAGAGTCAGTTTCATGTCACCCAGGAAAATGGCACGGAGCCGCCTTTCGATAATGCTTATTGGGATCACTTTGAAGAAGGCATTTATGTGGATGTCGTTTCTGGTGAGCCCCTATTCAGTTCGCGGGATAAATATGATAGCGGTTGTGGGTGGCCAAGCTTCACGAAGCCCATCATGTCGGCAAGTGTCAATGAAAAAATGGATCTCAGCCACCGAATGACCCGGACCGAGGTGCGCAGCAGGGATGCCGATTCACACCTTGGACATGTTTTTCCCGATGGTCCAAGTCCTAAAGGCACGAGATATTGTATAAACTCTGCGGCCCTTCGATTCATCCCCAGAAACGAAATGGAGAAAGCGGGATATGGAGATTTATTAATACTATTCAAAATGAAATAACTAGGGAGATAGGGGAACACAAATGGATAAAATAGATGAAAATTTATATCGATATATCCTTGATAACTCGTCGAAGATTACGGAAAACTGGCTGGCTTTAAGGGAAAAGCAAACTGGGTCGATCTATTCAATAGATTCTAATGAGGAAATCGAAAAGCTGCTTAGGGAACAAAACACATGGACCATCAAGACAGTGACAAGTGCTTTACTTGAAGATGAAACTGCTTTTATTGAAACGATGGAGCAGTGGGCCACACTTGTCGCGAAGAGCAGGGTTGAATCGGACACCCCCATTTACGAAGTGTTGGAAGCGCTTAATAAGGTACGTGAAACATATTGGGCATTCATCACTGATTATATGCTCATGGATACGAAGATAACGAAAGAAATAATCATCCGGTGGAGCCGGCTTATTAATCGTGCCTTCGATCAATTGAACCGTGAGTTCACCGAGCAGTATTACCTTTTGACAAAAGAACGTTTGTCAGCTCAACAGGAGCTGATTAATGAACTGGGCGCACCTGTCATTCCCATTGTTGATGCCATTGCTGTATTGCCGTTAATCGGTGAAATCGATACCTATCGGGCAAAGGAAATTTTGAATGGGACTCCTAGCAAATGCATTAGCAAAAATATCACCCACTTATTCATCGATTTATCGGGAGTCTCCCTTTTGGATACGATGGTTGCCCAACAAATCTATCAATTGATAAGTACCCTGAACCTGTTAGGCATTCAATCGACCATTTCCGGGATTCGCCCTGAAGTGGCCCAGACATCGATTCAGTTAGGCCTTGATTTTAGTCAGGTTTCGACACATAGTACTCTTAAACAAGCCCTTTCCAAGCAAGGGATCAAGCTATACGAGAAAAAATGATATAAGGGTGCAGTAAATGAAAAAAACCAGATCCGCTAGGAATCTGGTTCTTTTTCGTGATTCTATAACTTGAATGAACTTTTCAAACCGACGATTTGGTTGAAGACCAAGTGATCGGCCGCAGTAAGTTTTGAATCAACATTATAATAGCCATGCCTGAAGAATTGGAATTTATCCTGAGGTTTAGCATCTTTCATGTTAGGCTCGACAAATCCTTGTAGAATTTCGATAGAATCAGGGTTTACCCGGTCCAGGAATGATTTTTCTTCCTCTTCATCATTTTCCTTATCCAAGATTAACGGCTGAAAGTTGCGGAATTCTGCTGAAACCGCTTGTGAAGCTTCGACCCAGTGCAATGTACCTTTTACTTTACGGCCAGTGAAGCCCGATCCGCTTTTCGTTTCAATATCGTATGTGCAGCGAAGTTCAATGACATTACCGGCGTCGTCCTTTATCACTTCTTCACATTTAATGAAATAAGCATGTTTCAAACGGACTTCATTGCCCGGGAAAAGTCGGAAATACTTTTTCGGCGGGTTTTCCATGAAATCGTCCTGTTCGATATATATTTCACGTGAAAACGGGATTTGGCGTGTACCCATTTCCGGTACTTCCGGATTGACCTCAGCATCCAGCCACTCTATCTCGCCTTCCGGATAGTTGGTGATGACCACTTTAAGCGGGTTCAGGATGGCCATAGTCCGTGGAGCCTTCAGCTTTAAGTCTTCCCGCACGAAATGATCAAGCATTTGAGAGTCTACGATACCGCTTGTTTTGGCGACACCTATCTCTTGGCAGAATGCACGAATCGCTTCGGGTGTATACCCGCGTCTCCGCAAGCCTGAAACGGTAGGCATCCGAGGGTCGTCCCAGCCGTCCACGAAGCCCTCATCGACAAGCTGCTTGAGTTTTCGCTTGCTCATTACTGTATTGGTCAGGTTAAGACGGCCAAATTCATATTGCTTTGGTTTGCTTTCCATTTCACAATTCTCAACGACCCAGTCATAAAGAGGGCGTTGATCTTCGAACTCAAGCGTACAAATGGAGTGTGTGACTCCCTCGATGGCATCTTCAATCGGGTGGGCAAAGGCATACATTGGGTAGATGCACCATTTGTTGCCGGTATTATGGTGTTCAGTATGGGAGATACGGTATATGACGGGATCACGCAAATTAATGTTGGGTGAGCTCATATCGATTTTTGCACGCAATACTTTTGCGCCGTTTTCGAATTCGCCGCTGCGCATCTTTTCAAATAGTTCAAGATTTTCCTCAACGGTTCTATTGCGGTAGGGGCTGTCTTTCCCTGGTTCTGTCAGCGTTCCGCGATATTCACGGATTTGGTCGGCATTAAGGTCGTCCACATATGCCAGTCCTTTGTTGATGAGCAGCACAGCTCTTTTATACATTTCATCAAAATAGTCGGAAGCGAAGAAAAGGTTATCCCAGTCGTAGCCGAGCCATTTTACATCTTCCTTAATGGAGTTTACAAACTCAATATCCTCTTTCAATGGATTCGTATCATCGAAACGAAGGTTGGTTTTCCCATTGAAATCATCAGCCACCCCAAAATTCAAAATGATTGATTTGGCATGCCCGATATGTAAATATCCGTTCGGCTCAGGAGGGAAGCGGGTGATGACATGATCATGTTTTCCGGACTCTAGGTCATCTTTTATAATATTTTTAATAAAATTCGAAGAGTTATTTTCCAACTGAATTCGACCTCTTTCATTTATATACTTCTTTTAATTTTACCTGTATATATACCATAAATACAGATATTTTTCCATGTTCGAGCCGGAATCACGGTTTATCTGAAACAATTCATCAAGTATTTAGTTTGTACAATCCGAGCGGAAATATCCCTGAAACTTTAATCATGTAATTTAGGGAACGACCTAACTGGATATTAAGGAAACCAATAAATCCTTTTTCATTCAAAAAAAGCAATACAGGAATTCACGCCTGTATTGCTTATAATCGCGCTAGCAGACAGGACTTAGAATTAAAATTAAAAGACTGTCGTTTGCAAAAATTCTTTTGTACGTTCTTCTTTTGGATTGGTGAAGAATTCTTTTGGCGGTCCGCTTTCGACGACCCTCCCATTATGCATGAAGACAATCCAATCCCCGACCTCACGTGCAAAGCTCATTTCATGTGTAACGACTACCATTGTCATCCCTTCCAAGGCAAGCTCCTTCATCGTGGCAAGAACTTCACCGACAAGTTCGGGATCCAGAGCCGAGGTGGGCTCATCAAAGAGCAGGATATCAGGTTTCATGGCAAGGGCGCGGGCGATGGCAACACGCTGTTTCTGTCCGCCTGAGAGCTTGCTTGGATAGACATCCGCTTTATCTGATAAACCGACTTTGGCAAGCAATGCCTTTGCTTCTTCAATCGCTTGGGCCTTAGGGACTTTTTTGACGTGTGTCGGTGCTTCGATCACATTTTCCAGTACGGTCATATGAGGAAAGAGGTAGAAATGCTGAAATACCATTCCGACTTTCTCGCGGATTTTATTAATATCATGGGTACCAGGATTGATTTCCGTTCCTTCAATGAGGATTTGGCCGCTGTCTTTCTTCTCTAAATAATTCAAACAGCGGAGGAGGGTGCTTTTTCCGGAACCGCTTGGTCCGATCAGACAGACAACATCGCTATCGAGTACCTTCATATCGATATCTTTAAGTACATGCAGGTTTCCATACGATTTATTTAAATTCCTAATGCGAATCATTTCTTTTTGTTCCATTTCAATTCCCCCTATCGATCACTAATGGACAGTTTCTTTTCGAATAAATTGACGATAATGGTCAGGAAAGCCACTAGAATCAAGTAGTAGACGGCTACAATCAATAAATAAGTCATTTCATCGAAATTATTCGAGCCCAACGTAGTGGCTACATTAAACAGCTCATTCATGGATATGAAGGCCGCCAGTGATGAATCCTTCAGTCCGATGATGAATTGGTTGCCAAGCGGCGGCAATGCGCGGCGGAAGGCTTGAGGCAAGATGATTCTCCTTAAGGTGAGCGAATTGCTCATGCCAAGGGAGCGTCCGGCCTCCATTTGGCCTTTGTCGATGGATTGAATCGTACCACGTAAAATCTCTGAGATATAAGCTCCATTATGGAAAGCCAGGGCAAGTGACGCCGCCCAGAAGTCCGGCAGTAAGAAGAGATTGCTGATACCGAAATAGAGTATGAATATCTGTACGATTAAAGGCGTTCCCCGTACCAGGAATACATATGTATCTGAAATCCATGCAAGAATTTTTATATTGGATATTTTTAAAAGTGCAAATAGCAAACCGATGACGATACCCACCAATATGGAGACTACCGTCAGTTCCAATGTGAGGAGCATGGCCCGGATGAATACGTCCGAGGAGCTAAATAATGTATCAAAAAAATGTGAAAAACTTGGCAATGTAATGACTCCCTTTCTATCAATCTTTATTCAGGCTTAGTTGTGATGTCTTCACCAAAGTACTTTTTGCTGATTTCAGCAAGCGTTCCATCTTCACGGAGGTTTTCAAGAGCTTCGTTGATGCGTGCAAGCAGCTGAGGGTTGTCGTCAGGCAGTACAATGGCCTGCTCGCTTCGTTCGATCAATTGCCTTCCTTCGATGTCGAAACCTTCCTTGGTTGCTTCCTTACCGGTTACGAAGTCGGTGATGACGGCATCATGACGTCCTCCGCTCAATGCCTTCAGGGCGGTGATATCACTGTCATAGGTTTTTACATTGGTTGTATATTTTTCTGCTGTCGTTGCGTACGTAGAGCCTTTAGAAGCCGCAACTTCCTTACCCTTTAAATCTTCAACCGTTTTAATATCACTATCCGGGCGGACGAAAATTTGTGGACCTGAATAGTAATAAGGGGTCGAGAAGGCAACATGTTTACTTCGTTCTTCATTGATTGTATGACTGGCAACCGCAGCATCTGCCCGACCGGTTTTAACACCTTCCACGATACCTTTGAACTTTATCCGTTTAGGCACTGGCTCTAGGTCGAGTTCCTTTGCAATTGCATCGCCAACTTCAATATCGAACCCGGTTACGGTCATGTCATCATTGACATAACTGAATGGCTTGAATTCACCTGAGGCAGCGAAAACAAACTGGTCCTCATTGATCAGCTTACTCCCGTCCTCCAGCTGGTCCTTTTCAGCACAGCCGGACAGAAGACCAAGAACAGCCAGAATGGATACAATGAATGTAACGGATGATTTCATGATAATTTCATTTCCCCCTTTGAAAAAAACTAATAGAATGGTCTATACCCTTATAAGGCAGTGAATAACCTTATTAACTAGGGAAAATAAACCTGAAATAAAAATGGTTGTCCAGATCATGCCGACATTTCATCCAAGAATCCCCCTTCACTATGCATTTCATAAAGGTTCTCGGCGTTTGCCTTCATTTCCTTTAAATCCACCAGTTATTTATTGGAAGAATGATAATCTGCATATTAATAGAGGATGAGAACGAATGGTATCTTTTCAATTCCATATAGATAACTTCTATTTCAATATAAAAAAGTCGACCGTGATCAGGCCGACTTTTCCGTGATTAAAACCTACGAAATATGAATAGAGGATAGCTTTAAAAAAAGGCATTTGATTTTGCAAGTATTACTAAAGTAGAACTAGTGACTCATGAAATAAAAGACCCTCATTCATATCATCACTTTTCTCCTTACCCAAAAATGAAACCCATTGTTCCAAAGTAGGAATGTATAACAAGTTCCTTTTATATACGATTAAATTATTACAATTCGGGCTGAATTAAAAGCTGATGCTTCATTTAAATCCCATGTATCAAGTTCAAAAGAAGGAAGATTAAAGATCAATTTGCAATAAAGTAAATCCATTAACTAGGGGGCGGAGTCTCAAGTTCAGCGACTAATACAATAGCAAATGCTATTTATGGTTTGAACTTATGGCTTGGAACTATGACAAAAACAAAGGGGAAAGTAGAAAATGAAAAAGTATTTCTTGCTTAAATTACTCGGACTTATGGTTTTGTTAGTTCCTATACTTTTAAATCTTTGAATATAATAGAGAGTATAAATGCTACTATAATTGTAATTACTATTTTACTAGGCATAGCGATACTAATTTTAGCGGCTTATCCCAATTTGTCACATTTAAAACTTTGTCTTATCTTTTGAATTTTCTTGCAATTTTAATAAGAAGAAAGCCTATTAAAGTTATTATAACTATTGCTATTAAAGCTCCTATTGGACTAAAGGTTTTCATATTATTTCTCCTTAAAATGCATATAAGTTGAAGGACCCACTAGTTGTTTTAACTTCTACATAAGCATCAGTGTATGTGTATACTACAGCAATTGCACTATATTTTACAGTCTTATCCATTGCCCATGAAGTTTTTTTTGTGGTTGTGCTACTTTGTGCGGAACCACTATAAACTATGCCTACGTAAGTTCCGCTTTTTCCTAGTACGCCATAAGCAACATTTGTTACAGCAGTTTTTATTCCTTTAACTTTTGAACTTCCGGCAGGAATCGTAGCTTTAAGGTTTCCTCGATAACTATGATTTAATACATTTATATTTGTATAAACTTTTCCAGTGAATTTAACAGTGACACCATATTTTGATTTTGATTTACTAAAAGATTGGCTATTTGTATTACCAAATTTCAGTGAAACTGGTTGAATTAAGTTAGTTGGTTGGACGGGAATGTCCTCTGTTTCGTTTGTACTTGAAGCATAAGCTCTTATAAACTCTGTATCTTCCAATGAAAAGGGTTCATTTATATTATATTTTGAATTAATTTCTTCAAATCTATCAATGATTTTTTCGTCTGATAAATTTTTATTAATTTTAAATTTAATTTCCTTAATTTCAATCGGGTCTAATGATGTTGGTTGTCTTTCAACTGGCTTTTCCTCCGTTACAGGTGAGTGACCTTCAGCTGCAAATACATGAGATGGAAGTAGAGCGGCTCCTAAAACTAGAATCAAGGATAAAAATAGTAAAGATTTCATTTTTTGTATCATTGTTATTTCTCCCTCCATTTAGTTTGTGTATTCTATGTTAAATGAAAAGAGAGACGTGCATTTCTCAAAATTGAAATCAAATGTTTTAACACTGAAACAACCAAAAGATTACGTGATTTCGAATCTCTTAGGAATACAGCCATTTAGTTTTTAATTTTAAAGTAGCCATATCTTATTTTCCCCCCTCCATCCTTGTTTTGTTTTAACGTCAAATACAAATCATTTTAAATTGGAAAGAATAATATCGACTGTGCTTCCGGAATAGGTATAGCTCAGAATAAGAGATGTTGTAATAATGCTGCGAGCAAGTGGTTGGATAGTTTTTTATTATTGTCTAAAATCATCCTAAACGTAACATAAGAAATGATTTTTAGAGTTTCAATATATAAATAAATTATTTCATTATTGGAACTTTATTAATTTCTATTATATAAACACCAATTTTTTTACAGGAGAACGATGTTATAGATAGGATATTAAGGTACAAATCCTAGTAAGCAAAAATTTTAAAATGTGTTGTACTTATTTCTACTGTGTAATCTGTGTATATTGGAATAATAGTGGAATGTTTCGGATCGTCGTGGCTACCAACAAAATCCCGAATTGATTGACTGACTTTAATTTTGCCCATGAATTGAAGTATAATATAGCAAAATAGAAGAAGGGCAGTTGGGAAAATGGTGAGCAACTTTGTGCAAGAGCAGTTACAGGAATTTCGCGAAAGAAATCAAGATAGAGGCCGTTTAATTATAAAATGTCCGGACCAGCCGGGAATTGTTTCGACAGTTACGGCTTTTCTTAAAGAATATGATGCAAATATTGTTGAATTGAGTCAGTATTCGATGAATCCTGAGGGCGGTACCTTTTTCACCAGGATCGAGTTCGATTGTCCAGGATTGAATGACAAGGCAGCGGATATGCAACTGGCATTCCAGGAAGTTTCGACAGCATTCTCGATGCAATGGACATTTAATCATGTGAGTGATCTGAAGAGGACGGCAATCTTCGTTTCGAAGGAACCTCATTGCCTTCTGGAATTGCTATGGGAGTGGCAAAGCGGGGATTTATTGGCTGATATTGCGCTGGTCATCAGCAATCATGAAGATACGAGGGAAATTGTCGAATCGATGGGCATCCCGTTTTATTACATTCCTGCCAATAAGGATATACGTAAGGAAGTGGAGACTAAACAGCTTGGACTTCTGGAAGAATTCAAAGTGGACCTTATTGTTTTAGCTAGGTATATGCAGATATTGACGCCGGATTTCGTAGCGGCCCATCCGAACAGGATCATCAATATCCATCATTCCTTTTTACCTGCCTTCATTGGAGCACGGCCTTATGAACGAGCTTATGACAGAGGTGTTAAGCTGATTGGGGCGACTTCCCATTATGTGACGAATGATTTGGATGAAGGTCCAATCATCGAGCAGGATATCGAACGGGTGGACCATCGTGATTCTGCCGGGGATATGAAGAAAATCGGTCGTTCAGCTGAACGCAGGGTGCTGGCACGTGCCGTTAAATGGCATTTGGAGGACCGCGTCATTGTTCATGAAAATAAAACGGTAGTCTTTTAAAATGAAAAACCCCCTTTGGATTGCCAAGGGGGTTCCGTTTGCGACAAAGGGAGGTTCGGATTGCTGCCATCCTAGAACCATGATTTTAGTGGAATACTGAATGATCCTGAATGTTTTTTAACTTGATTATAGAATGATACCCTTACTAGATTGAAGAAATTTGCGAACTGGCTAGCCGAGACCCTGGAGACGCTTGCCGGCGAGGAGGCTTGGCAGACAGTCGGCGGAAAGGGAGCGGATTTCTGAAATCACCTGGAACCTTTTTAAACGAATTGAAAGAAACTAGTTCTTCTCTAATTTGTCCACATTCTGAATCCCCCTTTAGGTTGCCAAGGGGGGTTTTTAGGATGGAATTTAGTGAGTGCTAGTACGTGTATTCCACCCTTACCGAGGCAGTGATGTTCAATTCACCAGGCTGAATCGGGGTAGTCGCCATTTTTGAAAGGGTACTTGTTTGAAAAAGCATTGGAGTTGCCGTTTCAGATAGTTCTTCAACCCTATTAGGGACTGGGTTCAATGAGATTCCTAGCGTTCGGGCCATGGAGAGTGCTTTTTCGTATGCATTTTTTAAAGCTAGAGAAAGTGCCTGGTTATAGTATGCATCTGGATTGGATAAAGAGAAGCGGATGCTGGTGATTGAATTGGCGCCGCTTCTGACGGCCGTATCGATTATGCTGCCTATTTTCTCGATGTCGGTCGTCTGGGCTTGTATGATGTGCTGGACTTTGTAGTTCTTGAACAATTCCTTTCCGTCAATATAATCATATTGTGGATCGATTCTGTAATCACTCGTTTTCAATTGCTCTTCGGGAATGCCTGCGGATTTAAGTGATGCGATGACATTTGCGATTGCTTGGGAATTGGCTTGCTGGGCCTTTTGCGGGTCCTCATCCTCTGTTATGACTCCAAGGGTGATCGTGGCTTGATCCGGAGCAGCAGATAGCGTCTCTGAGCCGGAAACTTTCAATATATGTTCATCGTTGCGGTAATGATCCCTAACGGGGGCATTGTATTCTTGATTCATTTTGACACCAGCCTTTTTATAGAGATATTCTCAACCCTATTGTACGAATTATGAATGGGAAACATGATTGAAATATCCCCCTTTGTCATTAATTCATCGAACAATCACAAAAAAACACTCGGCCTGGACCGAGTGCACATTACTTATGAATGACTTGTACCCTGCCCACCTGGCCATCAGTCAATCTTACTTTAATTCCATGAGGGTGGGTGCTGGAGTTGGTTAAAATATCCTTTACAGTGCCGCTTGTCAGTTTTCCGGTGCGTTGATCTGCTTTAAGTACAATGTCCACAGAGGCACCTGGGGTAATATCTTTCCGGTTTTTACCGTTCATGTTCGATTCATTCCTTTTCAGAGTTATTTGCAGCCATTCAACTATGCAGTAACTTCAGTATAAGGAAAACGGCGGTTCCAGTCGACTATTAGATAAAATCACAAATTGGCAGTCAGCGAATTTTCTTCAATGGTTCGACAGCAGGGCCATTCAACACTTCACCAGCGATGGAGTAGCGGGAGCCGTGGCATGGGCAATCCCAAGTACGGTCGCCGCTATTCCAGGCAACTTCACACCCCATGTGTGTACATGTGGAATCAACAATATGAAGCTGGCCATCATGGTCACGGTAACACCCAGCTTTGTCTCCATCCACCTTCACGATTGCTCCTTCATCAATTCCTATGTCTTCCGGCGTTTTATGATTGACAGCCAATTTGCCTTTGATGAGATGCTTCGCCACATCAGCATTATCTTGGAGAATATTCTTCACGCCTTTTAAACGGGCAGGATCATACAATTCCGCATACCGGTTATCTTTTTGCAAAATCCGGTCAGTTAAGATCCTGGCGGCAATCGATCCATTCGTCATTCCCCATTTCGCATAGCCGGTAGCTATCAGGACGTTTTGTTGGTTCGATGTCACTGGACCGACGAAGGGGATATTATCCGGTGTCACGATATCCTGTGCCGACCAGCGGTAGGGAATGTCTTTTACATCAAAATACTGGGCACTGAAGTCCTTCAGTGCTTCATAATGCTCGATCGTCGAGATTCCCTGGCCTGTTTTATGGCCATCTCCGCCAACAAGTATAAGTTTTTCCCCATTGTCCAATTCCGTATAGCGAAGGGAGCGGCTAGGGCTGTCTGCACTGTAAAACATCCCGCCTGGATACTCCTGTTCAGTCCTGATGCCAAGCACATAGGACCTACTTACATGAACACGGGCAAAGTATAAGCCCTTTTCATCATTGAAAGGGAAGTGGGAGGCCACGATAACCTGATTGCTTTTGATGGAATGTCCCGTATCCGTCAGAACGGTTGGTGGATCGCCGTCTTCAATCTTCATTGCCGTTGTCCGTTCATAGATTGTGCCTCCTGCATCGATAATTGTCGAAATGAGGGACGTTAAATATTTTAATGGGTGAAACTGTGCTTGATCTTTCATTATCACAGCAGCTTTACATGGAATGGAGAAAGGGATATTCTCCGCATAATCCCCCCGAATGCCAAGTTTTTGATAGGCTCTCAGTTCTTTTTGGATTTTGCTTATATATTCGTCCGTATTTGCGTACACATAGGCATCCTGTGCAGTCAAATTACATTCAATGGAATGTTCTTCTACCAAGTCTTTAATCAGCTTCATTCCATCTGTATTGGCTTCATAATAAAGCTTGGCATTCTCTTCGCCATGGTCAGTGATCAACTGGTCGTAAATCAGGCCATGCTGGGCCGTGATTTTTGCTGTAGTGTGTCCCGTCGTTCCAGTAAGGATTTGGCCTGCTTCAATCAGTGTGACTTTAACACCTTGTTTAGCTAGTAGGTAAGCAGATGTGATTCCGGTAATTCCGCCGCCTACTATTAAGACATCAGTGGTTAAATCTGTATCTAATTTAGAAAAAGTAGGGAATGTCAACGCACTGCGCCAATAAGGTTCCGGAAATCGGGGAAGGTCTGTATTTTTTTCAGTCATTTGAATACCTCCATACAGTTCATTAGTGAATCGTCCATTTATTACCATACCCAAATCCGCTATTTATACGCTTATTTTTGTAAGAAGAAAGACTAAAAAAATACATTATTCGGTATGTTTACAATTACGTATACATGTAAACAAAAATAGATAGTTTGTACACAAATAAGTATACATGTTTACAAACACGTACGCATGGCTATATATATGGTGTATACATGCTTGTTCCTAATGTGTACAAAAATGAATACAATTCGACAAATGAAAATAAAGCTACAGCTAATGAAGCGTCGACTAATATAGAAATCTCTTCTATCGAGAGTGCTCCACCTAATTTTTTTCTATGAAAAAGGGGAATGTTTTTAGATGAGTTCTAGAATCGCAGCAGTAGACGGAGGAAATGATGCAATTAAAACTATTTTTGAAAAGCTAGAGCCTATAACATATATACCAAATGTCATTGCAAAAGACATGAAGTTCGGCCAGTCATGGGAATCGAAGAACTCGATGTAAAAAAACCTTGGAAGGGATACATATTAGAGTCCATTCACCAGCCTTGCAAGACAATAATGCCATTTATCGTGTCGGAAATTTAGCGACAAAAAGTGATAACCCAACAGAACTAGATTTGGGGAGCAGTAAATCAGAGGAGGACCAAACATTAGTATTTGCGTATACATAAGCATCTTGTCCATTCAATAGAATGTTTTTTCTATCAATCCTTTGATAGCTCCGTTCCTTCAGTGTTGGCCTCATATAGTATAGTCTGGCCTATTCCTCACTGTGATCAGTAATAAATTGGTTGTAAATCAAGCCGTGCTGGACCGTGATTTTTGCGGTTGTGTGGCCTGTTGTTCCATTAAGGGTCTCATCTGCCTCAATGAATGCGTCTTTCGCACATTGCTTGGCTATTAGATAAGCTGAAGTGATACCCGTAATTCCGCCACCAACAATTAAGACATCAGTTGTTATATCTGTTTCTAGCTTAGAAAACGAAGGAAGGATAAAGTGCTGCGCCAATAAGGCTACGGATATTGAGGAAGTTCTGTATTTTTTTGGTAATTTTAATATCTTCATACGTTTCATTAGTGCTTGTCCAATTTATTGCCATGACCAAATTCTCCTTTTTTACGCTTTCTTTTATATGATGAAGATTATTAAAAATTGGTTTTTTTGTTTGTTTGCAATATTGTATACATGTAAACAAAAATAGTTGGTTTGTACACAAAAAAGTAAACACGTTTACAAATGAGTACACATGGCTATATATAACGTGTGTACATATTTGTTCCTAATGTGTACACAAATGAATACAATTCGACAAATAAAGCTACAACTTATGAAGCATTGACTAATATAGAAACCTTTTCTATGCTTAATAGAGTGCTCCACCTAAATTTTTTTATGAAAAAGGGGATGTTTTTAGATGAGTTCTAGAATCGCAGCAATAGACGTAGGAAATGATGCAATTAAAGCTATTTTTGGAAAGCTAGAGTCTGAACTATATATACCAAATGTCATTGCAAAAGACATTGAAGATCGTCCGGTCATAGGAATCGAAGAACTCGATGAAAAAAACCCATTGGAAGGGTTACATATTAGAGTCCATTCACCAGCCTTGCAAGACAATAATGCCATTTATCGTGTCGGAAATTTAGCGACAAAAAGTGATAACCCAACAGAACTAGATTTGGGGAGCAGTAAATCAGAGGAAGACCAAACATTAGTCATGCTTTTTGCGGCTATTGCATTGGATGCTGCCAAGCAAGGGAATAATGATAAGTTCAAAAAAGTAAATAACGTTGTCGAAGCGAATTATACGCTTGGAACAGGTCTACCTCTTCGGGAAGTTAAGGAAGGGAAAGATGTTGGGTACCGTTCGAAGCTACTGGGATCCGTTCACCAAGTAGAATTTTTAATTACACCTAAATACCAAGGTATTAAGGTTAATATCAAATTTGATGAAGTGAAAGTCTATCCAGAGGGCTTCGCCGCATACATTAATTTAGTCATGGACAATGATTTGAATATCATTAACCGTGAATTAATAGATAGAAGAATTCTCATTCAAGATATTGGCGGACTATCGACAGATATCGCGGTCATTAAAAACCGTAAAGTTGACGATGATAAGGCGCAAGGATTCAATCTAGGAGTAGCTGAGGCCCTAGAATCTATTCGTGAAGAAATCAGAAAAAAACACGGTGTCGAGCTGGATAGCAGACGAGATGTCGTTGAAATCATCACGAAGAAAAACGATCGTAACCATATTATGGTTCGCGGAAGCCGGACAAGCGTCCATGATATCGTTGACCGGATTTTAGGGGAACTTGCGAAAAAGCAATATCGCCATCTGCGCAACGTATGGCAGAAAAATTCGCAAACGGAAATCTGCTATTTTGTTGGCGGAGGTTCGATTGTCTTGAAAGATTACCTGAAAACGCTCAATCAGAATTTTGATGGCTACAATATCGACTTTTTTGAAGATGAACGGGAAAGCGTTTGGATGATGGCCAACGCCTATTATAAATTGATTTCGGATTTTAATCGCCGGAATTCAAAGGAACAGCAGCAATCCCACCAAAAGAAGAAAGAACAAAGATCAGGTGCTGTTAAATAGGTGAGAGAATGAAAAAAACAGCTTCTTCTGAAATCAAAAGAGGACAAGCCATCACTTTTCGTATCCCTTCAAATGTATCAGATTATACGTTAAGGCAGCTGCAGAAATTGAAAGAAACGGAAAGAAGGAATTTTTCCAGTAAAATTGCCGAGTATGTTCTCGATGGAATCGGACAATCGACCCATCAGGAACGGGAAATGATTGCCCTGCCCATGCCGAACAAGCTTAGCAAATCTCAGCGTGACTGGCTCAAGCATTCCCACTCAGAAGCTATGCTTGGAACGATTATGTACCATCTTTTATCCGATCCTTTACGCGCAACAGCATTGCTAGCCTCATTAGACAGCAATGTAATTAATGAGGAGATTTATTTGCAGGATGAGCCCGAAGAACAGGATAATGAAGTGGTGCAGGCAGAAATATCTAAGAAAGATTTGGATGACTTTGATTGGAGTTTGGAAAAAACCACACAACAAGTGGAGGAACCAGAACCTGAAGAGGAAAATCTTGATGATCTCCTGGGTGATTTTCTTGATCAAATGAACCAGTGAGTGAACATATAGGAGGATATCCGGCGACAAGTTGGATATCCTCCTTTTTCTTTGCGGGGGTTATGAGGAATGAAACATAAAAAAGAATATATCAAGCTGCAGCCTTTTCCCGGCAAACATCGGGGAAAGGCTTTTTCTGTCGAATGAAGAGTCCCCCAAGTAACACCGGACACATTCCTCCTTAGAATAAAACACACATCAAACGGCCGTCACTTTTCAATAGTGAAGCTTTCTTCAAACAAAATCCAGTTTATCCCATTTATGATCGATTGAAGTTTTTTTGTGAAAATTGTCGAATGAACTATACGTTTAAGCGACTGTTCCAAGATTAAAACATCTTATGTTGATTTTGAGAAACTCACATCTCAAATCCCTTGTAACATTATAGGCACCACTCTTTTCTAGGTCGACTAGGGTGTCGTGTCTGGTTTCTGCCCTGGAAAATGCAAAACAACTGTAGAAAAAATGAATAAAAGACATGGGAGTATTCAGATGAAACGATTATATGAAATAACAGGAATAGTTACTGTGTTGATCGTGGCGCTCTTCTCCCTTCAATCAACTGCCATCGGGGCAAACGAGATCTGCAGTCCCACAACGGGCACCGCGATTCAGTTATTGGACAATAAAGGGGAGTTAAAACAAACGATGTCACTAGACGCAAACCATTCCGCGACATCGATCCGGACGATCCTTAATAATGCCATTACAAAGGTTTCAGCCTATCCGCAAGATGTATCGAATGGGAAAAGGGGAACGGTCCGTTTGTCAAAAGGCCAGTTTACGGCGAGTGCCTTTATTGCAATGAAAGAAGGGGTCATTTTAGAAGGGACGGTTGAGAACGATCGCCCCGTCACGACAATGTGTACCCAGCCCTCCAGCAATTCTGTCACCATTAAAATCATGGTGAGCCATACTGGTGTCAAAAACCTGATACTAGAAGGAAAAAGAAGGACGGAAGACCCCGAAACTGGGAAACCGAGAAATTATTATGAAGCAAGGAACAGGGGCATTGAGGTCACTGCAATCGATCAATCCAAATCCACGGCGGATTTGGTGTCTGTCTATTCGGCTGTGAATGATTTGCACAGGCTTCAAAATATCCTGATCGAAGATGTTCAAATTACTGGGTATGAGGGATATGGCATTTACTTAGAACATGTGAATGGAGTCATGATTAAAGGGTCTGATTCAAGAAAAAGAAACAAAATGGTCATAAAGGATATTGGATATGCAGGCATCGGCGGTTATTCCGCGAGTAACGTGACTGTAAGGCATGCGACAGTGAGAAATCTTGGGCCCGGGGAGACGGTGGGCAATACCAAACAAAGCTATGGCATCGCCTTTAGTCACCGGAAAGACAGTGCCGGAGATGCAATGACTCAATCAAAGTTCCAGCGAAGTGACACAATCGCAGTCGATGGGAATGTGGTGGCGAACAACCCTGGATGGGAAGGGATTGACACCCATTCAGGCCAAAATGTTTCCTTCACGAATAATGTCATCTTAAACACGCGTTTTCCAATCATTGTCGGCGGAATGGATTATAAGGGAGGAGCTATCTCAGCTTACCCACCCGGCAATATTACGATTGAGGGGAATAGAATCAATTCTTTTAATGATTATGCGTATTACGATATAGGTAAAAATGCAACAGTCAGTGAACGGGGCATTACAGTCAACGGAACGCAATACCATGATCTTACTGAAACAAAGATGGGCTTCCTGCAAAATGTCGTGATTAAAGGCAATTATGTGAATGATGTCCGGGCTAATGTCGAGGAATGGGGAGGCATCAGTATTCATGTGACCAAAAATGCCCTTATTGAAAGCAATATCATTGAAAATGGCCTCAACAATGGGATCGCGATGCTTAGCTCCAATAAGTTCACCAAAATCAAAGGAAACATCATAAACCAAATTTATAAATCCGATGAAAAGTTTATTTCAGCGGGCATTGGTATCAGAGGGTCGCATAATAACGGCAGCCCTACAAATGACTATGCCATCACCTCTTTGAACATGAAAAGCAACGTCATTGAAGGGGATAACAGATTTACCGAAGTTGGGCATGAAATCCATGTACAAGACAAAACGGTTTATAACCGCCTGGATGACTGGATTGCCATTTCAGCATTCCTTGACTGGAACAAACCTAATGCGAAAAACAGCATGGAAGATGGTGAAGCCCATCTTCTAGAGTAAGGGAGGGCTGTACAAGATGCTAGTGGGTTTCAAAGTTAAAACGCCCCATTTTAAAAAAGGGACATTGGCCACCTATATTAAGTGTTACATTTGTTTTCTGGAGTGAAGCAATAGGCAAAGCATTACTCTGTAAGTCAAATTGAATCACAGTGGGTAAAAGAGGAAGTGGAAAAGTGAAGATTCTTTATTTGCATCAATATTTCAATACCGATAAAGGCAGTACCCGATCTTATGAAATAGCTAAATTTTTAGTCTCCAAAAATAATAAAGTCACCATCATCACCGGGAATTCCATAGATTCGCGAGAGGGAATAAAGATAATCTCAACCAAAACTAAATATAAACAAGAATATAGTTACCTGAAAAGATTACTATCGTTTGTTCATTATATGTATAAAAGTTTTTTTATTGGGGTGAAGGAGAAGGAGGTAGACGTTGTTTATGCTTCCTCGACCCCTTTGACAATTGGATTGATAGGTATGCTTCTTGCCAAGGTGAAGCGCAGCGAATTTGTTTTTGAAGTAAGGGATTTATGGCCAGATATACCTATTGAGCTGGGAATCATCAGACATGAATGGTTAAAGAGAATTTTATTGAAGCTAGAAAGCATGATTTATTCTTCAGCTGACAAAATCATCGTGCTTTCGCCTGGAATGAAAGAAGATTTATTGAGAAAAGGAGTTAAACGGGAAAAAATTGCTACGGTTACTAACTTTGCGGATATAAACTATTTTTCTTTAATTCGTTCCGAAGATAAAGAAGAGGCATTGGATAAATTAGGTTTGAAAGCGAAGTTTATCTGTTTATATGCAGGCACATTAGGATTTATCAATAATATCGATTATATTTTACAGCTTGCCGAAAAGACGGATGACCCCGATATTGTCTATCTAATTGTAGGGGATGGAAAGGAAAAAGAGCGCTTAATTCAAGTGAAAGAGAGCAAAAACTTAAACAACGTCATTTTCTTGGATCAGGTATCTAAAAAAGAAGCGTACTTATTAATGGCCGTATCTCATATAGGTCTGTGTTTTGTACGTGATAATGAAATATTGGATAGGAATAGCCAAAATAAACTTTTTGATTTTTGGGCAGCCGGAAAACCAACATTAATAAACTATAAAGGCTGGCAGCATGAGGTCATGACAAAATATGATGCAGGTCACGGTTTTGAATATAGTGAACGATCAAAAATGATAGAGTATGTAAAATCAATGAAAAGTGACAAACGAATGTATCTGAAAATACAAGAAAATATAGAGCGTTTAACCCTGAATTATGAGAAAACCAAATTGATTTCAAAACTGGAGAGAACACTGTCGGAATTGGTTGATAATAATCATTGAACATTCATGAACAATGGGTCATTCAGAATTTGATATATTCGTCTGCATCTGACTTAACGTATATTGAAAGATCTAATTTTGGAAAAAGGGTGGAGTTCCATGGAGACTATCGTAAATACAAAGCCAGTGATAACAGGTTGGGTAAAGCGGGAATACCTTAAGAACATTGAACGCATTTTGGATTCCGGCAGGTTAATTTTAGGTGAATATACTCGGAAATTTGAAGAAAGCGTCAGACAATACAGTGATTCTAAGTATGCTGTCGCACTTTCCAGTGCAACGGCAGCCATTGAAATTATTTTAAAGTACCTGGATGTTGAAGGCAAAGAAGTGATCATGCCAAGCAATACGTTTATTTCTCCAGTATATGCGGTGAAAAATGCGAAAGGAAGGGTCGTTCTTTGTGACATTAATTTAGAGGATTTCAATTTGGATTTAACTAGCCTGAGGAACGCCGTGACACCTAAAACGAAAGTTGTCCTAATTACGTATATTGCTGGAAGGATCCCTGATAACATCTTTGAGATTAAAGAGTTCTGTGATGAAAACGATCTTTATCTAATCGAAGATGCTTCACATGCTTTTGGTGCCACTATAAATGGGTATAAAGCAGGCACAATAGGATTTGCTGGGGTTTTTTCAATGTACCCCACTAAAATTGTTACAAGTGCCACAGGAGGTGTCATTACATCGGATGATATAGATTTAATCAAATACTGTGAGTTGTTAAGGCACCATGGGAATGAAAATGGTGCAGTCAATCAAGTATTATCAGGTGACATGCTTCTTAGTGAATTTAATGCATTGCTTGGTTATCTGCAAGTTCAGGAAGCTTATGAGATGATCCAGGTCAGGCAGGAGATCTTCAGTTTCTATAAAGAAAATTTGAAGGATATTTTCCTTGAACACGGTCTTTACTTCCAAGCTTCATCTGACCACAATATATCTTCATTTTATAAAATTATCGTCATGTCTAAAAGCAAAGAGCAGTGCGAAATATTTAAAAAGCATTTAAAAGAGTCTCATATAAACACCGGGCATTGTTATGGGGTCCCATTGCATTTACAGCCCACATTGCTGGAGGAATATCCCCTTGCATCTCTCCCGAATGCCGATAGATTTCGTGAATCTCATTTCACTTTGCCATGTCACTTGGATTTGTCAGATGATGATCTGAAATACATTGTAGCGAAATGTAAACAGGCAGTGGAACATGGCGATTAAAAATAAGATTGGAGTGGTGGGGTCAGGTCCAATAAGCTGTGCCATGATTGATGCCATTAATGAAAGTTCAAATGGAGAGGTGATGGGAATATGGGGGAGAAGATTTCATTTTGCCAAGGAGCTTGCAAAAGAAAAAGGAGTTTCTAGAGTTTATGGATCCCTGAATGAAGTGTTTGAAGATGATGAGCTGGATACTGTTTATATAGCCACTCCAAATGCTTCCCATTATGATCAAGCGATGGCAGCCATTGAGCATGGAAAGAACGTTATTGTGGAGAAAACGGCATTCATGACAGCCGATCAGGCAAATCGGGTTTTCGATGCTGCAGAAAAACAAAATGTTTTTGTGTTTGAGGCAGTAAGATCCATTTATGAACCCAACTTTCAAATTTTAAAGAATGCTATTGAAAAGTTAGGGAAAATCCATGGGGCAACCCTAAAGTATCAAAACTATTCCAAGCAGTATTCGGCCTTATTAAAAGGGGATAAAGCTCCACTTTTCGATGAAAATCATGGTGGCGGGACATTAAGAACGATTGGGATTTATCCTATTTATGCGGCCATTCAATTATTTGGTGTTCCCGTTAGAAGTTATTATTTTAAACAACTGATCGTAAAAAACATTGATTTAGGCGGTACGTGCATTTTTGAATATGAAGATTTTAAAATAACGATGTTGATTTCAAAAATTAACCTAACGACTGATTCAATATCGGAAATTTACGGAGAGAACGGAACCTTGCGTTTTCACTCGTTATACGATATTCGCACAATAAGTTACCGCAGTATCAGTAATGACATGGAAGAAACGATAAGTGAGCCTATTAGCGATAATAGTTTGCTTTATGAAATCACTGAATTTTCAGAATGGATAATGATGAAAGATGTGACAGCGTACAGGAAACAAAAGAACATTACGCTTAAAGCGATATCTATCATTGAACAAGCTTTAAATGGAGGAACATGATGAAAAAAATATTGCTAGTAACAGCACACCCAGATGATGCGGAAATTAGTATGGGCGGTACCATTCGTAAGCTATTGAACCAAGGGCATTACATTATCAACATCATATTTTCCATCCCTTCAAATATCGAGGTCAGGAAAAAAGAAGCAATAGAGTCATCAGAGAATTTTGGTTATGAGGTGCAGTTTTCCAAGTATTGTGAGGGTAATAACGTTGAAGATATCCCTCTTCATAAATTAATAAAAGAGCTAGACGACATCATCGAAAAGATGGATCCGGACGAAGTCTACACACATTGGATGAATGACAGTCATCAAGATCATCAAAAGTTATCAAAGGTGGTAAGAAGCTGTTTCAGGAAAAAACAATTCACCATATATGAATTCGAACAAATTAACCAAAATAATAACATCGCCGCCAATCAATTTCATCCGAATATTTATAGTGATATTACAGAGTTCATGGAAGATAAAAAACGTATGATTACCATGTTCCAATCACAGCTAACGGGTTATATGGGGCATTATTTAGTGAATGCGGAGCATATTGGCAGTTGGAGGGGTTCCCAAGTGAATTGCAAATACGCGGAGACATTCCTATTAATTTTTTCAAAAGAGGTTTTGTAGGTGGAAAAAAAGAAGATAGTCACAATTCACCAGCCCAATTTCCTGCCCTGGATTGGTTTGATTCATAAGGTTTTTCAATCGGACATTTTTATATATTTGGCCGATGTGAAATACTCTTCAAGCAATTTTCAAAATAAAACATATATTCAAGGGGCTGATGGAAAAGAGTCAAGGCTAACTGTACCGCTCCAAAAAAAGCCTGAAATGCTGGATGAAAAATTAATCAGCTATCATTCCCCAAATCAAAAATGGAAAAGGAATCATTTGAAGCAAATATCGGAAGTTTATAAAAAAACTCGGCACTTCCAAGATTTTTTCCCGCTGTTGGAAGAAGCATATCAAAAAGAACACGCTTTGTTAGTCGATTTAAATATTCATTTATTTGAATTGATTTTAAAGTATTTAAACTATGAAGGAGAAACACATCTTTCCAATGATATTAACACTTCCTTTGGAAAAACGGAGAGATTAGTCAGCTTAGTTAAGCAAACCGGAGGTACATGCTACTTAAGCGGGAAAAGCGGAAAGGATTACTTGGAAGAAGAATTGTTTCATAAAGAAGGAATTGAAGTCGTTTATCAAAAGTTCATCCATCCCGTGTATTATGTGAAAAATGAAAAGGAATGTGTAGAAAGTTTATCGATTCTAGACTGGATCATGCACGTTTCGGCGGATCAAATAAAAGAAACGTTAACGAAAGATATATTAGGCAAATCAAAACAATGTAAATGAGTATATCAAATAGAGATGTGGCGTGGTTGAAAATATGAAAATGAAAAATGAATTTATAAATAAGATCCTTTTATTATTAACAGGGAATTCACTTGCACAGCTTATTCTATTCGCAAGTTCTCCCATACTGACAAGAATATATACACCAGAAGATTTTGGGGTGTTTTCAACCTATACGTCACTTTTGGCCATTCTCATATCATTTTCATCCCTTTGTTTAGAAAAGGCGATCCCCCTAGAAAAAAACCATAGTAATATGGTTCACTTGATGTACATTAGCATGTTTACGATTGCTGTCGTTTGTATCCTGAATATAGGTTTGGGGTTCCTTAATCTATCATTATTTCGATTATACGGTATAGAAGCTTCGATTATGAATGACTTTTTACTTTCAATTGGCCTGTTTTTTGCTGGAATCTATCAAGTGATGAGCTACTGGATGTTAAAAGAAGATAAGTTTAAAGGGCTAACTCATTCTAAACTGCTTCAATCGATTAGCAATGTAACAAGTCAGTTCTCACTCATTTCCATTAATCATGTGACTCCAGGAATTGGTTTAATAGCGGGAGATATGATAGGACGGGGAATAACCCTTGTGTACATTTGGCGATATTTCTTAAAGCGAATGCATTGGCCAAAAGTGAACTATAGGAGAATCGGTTATTTGCTTAAAAAATATGAGAAATTTGCGAAATACTCCACATGGTCAACCCTCTTAAGTTCCTTATCCCTGCAAATCATTTTTTTGTTATTGATGCGTCTATACGGACCTGACGTGACAGGGCATTTTTCCATGGCTTCAAAAACGATAGGTCTGCCCATTACGATGGTGGGAGCGAGCATTTCGACAGTATTCTATGCCGAAGTGGCAAAAAGCATTTCAAATGAACCAGGAAGAGTTTTACATTTGTATAAGAGCATTATGACTAAAACGGCCATGTTAGGTGTGCCGTCAATGGCAATTTTGGCATGGATAGCACCCGGTGTCTTCAGCTTTGTTTTTGGTGAAGAGTGGCGTGTTTCCGGTGAATATGTGACATTGATGTCATTTATGTTTATAAGTCAAGTGATTGTCATGCCAGTTTCCCAAATATTATATTTAGCCAAAAAACAACGGACTCAGCTCTTATGGGATGTTTCAAGGCTGTTACTGTCATCGATTGGAGTACTGGTCATTTTCATTTCAGGGGGCTCAGCTGAAGCAGCCATTTTATACTTTAGCATTTGTATGGGGGCCAGCTACTACTTTTTTGTTCTCCTTGGCTATAGGGCGATACATTCCATAGATCGAGAGGATACCTAAAAAAATGAAGCTGATTCAACTGGGTCTGGTAGGAATATACGTCTGGTTACTGGATATATCCTACGTTTACTTTATTTCCCCAGAATATGCTTATATGGGGTATATATATCGGCAACATCCAAGTGCAATCATGATAGTGATTTCCATGGTTTTCATTATATTGCCAGCCATATTCGTAAAAAAGGAACTGGATAAGCCGTCGGAACTCGTTTTCTGGATTTTATATTTTATTGTCTATATACCGGTAGTATGGGTTCCGAACTATTTATTTACGCTGCAGCCCGATTTTATATATACGAATGTACTTTTGTTTTTTTGTTTACTTATCATTGGGAATGTAAATAGATTGCCAGCCATGAAGTTTACACCTCCTAATGTTAATCCCGGTCTATTAAAAATCATTTTTGTTATAACATTATTGATTTTTTTTCTTTACATTTTCAAAGTTTCGGGGGGAATTAGTCTAAAGCCCCCTATCAATTCTGAGGATATCTATGATAAGCGAATGACCTTTCGAACAAAACTAACCCCTCTTGCAGGCTATATTATACAGTGGCTTGCAAAAGTATGTAATCCATTGGTCGTGACCATTGGCTTATGCAAAAAAAAATATACCTATGTGGTTATCGGACTAGGGCTGCAATATCTTTTGTACACGGTCAATGGCTTGAAATCCACTCTATTATCGACTGGATTATTAATCATTGTATTCATTGCTTTTCGGAAGAAGGGAAGGGATTTTTCCATCCTTTTTTGTATAAGTCTTTGCTCTCTGTTAGGCATCAGCATTTTTCTGGATTTTATCCTTGATCAGGCATATTTTTCTAATTTATTTGCCAGAAGGATGATCATCACACCGGGCTTGCTGACAAGCTATTATATAGACTTCTTTTCAACTCATCCAAAAGCCTTGCTATCGTATAATATTTTAGAAAAATTCATAGATCCTGTTTATGACAAGAGTCCGCCATACATTATCGGTACAGAGTACTTTGGCCGACCAGAAATGGCAGCCAACGCCAATATGTTCGCCGATGCTTTTGCTAATTTCGGTTATATTGGATTCTTGGTTTATACAGTGATCTTAGCAGCGATATTATGGTTTTATGATAGCCTTACGCAAAATGAAAAGTGGCAAGGTGTCGGCATAATCCTGTTTGTTGTACCTGCATGGTGTTTAGCGGATACTGCGCTTACCACAACGTTTGTGACAGGCGGGATGTTTTTTACTTTCGTTATCATGTATTTATTGTTAGGGTCAGATTTACAAAAGGGAGATAACAGATGAAGTTATTTTATAATATTAGTTCGGTGCACCCATGGAATGATACGAGGATTTATTTCCGGCAAGCCTTTTCTTTTGGAGAAACGGGAATTTACAAGGTGAAGCATATAGCGATTGAAAATAACTTGATCCCTGAAAACATCCCTGCCAATATCGAAGTTGAACTGTTGACTAAGAAATCCAGGAAAGGGCGAATGTTGAATTGGATTGCTCTTTACCGCAAGATCAATAAAGATAAACCTGATGTGATTCAGTTTCATGATCCGGAGCTGCTGATTTTAATGAACATCATAAGAAGGATTCCCAGTTATCATCCAGTCATTGTTTATGACATGCATGAAAATGTACCAAAGGTCCTTATGAGAAAAAAAATCCCCGGAATTGCATTGAGAATGTATCGTCTTTTGGAGAAACGATTGCTAAGGGCATGCAGCGGGGTCGTGTTTGCAGAAATGACGTATAAAGAGGATTATCAGTTCTTAACTTGTCCAACAACAGATGTGTACAATTACCCGAAAATTCCTGAAATGGAAGAAAACAAAGGAAAAGAAGATGTTTTCACTTTTATCTACCTAGGAAGCATCTCTGATATACGTGGCGGGGAAACCATGCTGATTCTTGCAAAAAGATTAGTAGAATTAAAGAAAGTGTTTCATATGAAGATCATTGGAACGGGCAGGGAAGGCTATATCGAAAAATTGAATACATTCATTCTGGACAACGGCTTGGAAGATTATATCAGCCTAGAGGGTGTAATGGCTTTTGATAAAGCATTCGAATCCATCCAGAAAGCACATGCAGGCATGGCATTTTTAGTTCCTGATCCTAATTTCATGGGTGGTAAAACAACAAAGTGTTTTGAATATATGGCCGCGGGCATTCCATTTATGGTTTCTGATTTTCTTATTCAAGATGTACTGGATAAATGGAGCTGTGGAGTGTCGGCCGATGCAGCGAACATGGATGATATGGTTCAAAAAGCGGCTTATTTACTGGAATCCCCAGCCATGGCAGCGAACATGGGGGAACGAGGAAAAGCTGCATATAGACAAGAATATAATTGGGAGAATGAAGAGGAAAAACTACTATCTTTGTTTGATGAATTAAATTCATGCTCCTAGGAGGTTTGCTATGGGATTATTTAAATGGATAAATAAATTGGCATTTATCAGTAACTGGGGGAGACTGGGCGGAATCCACGGATTAATCGTCATGTTCGTTTACCGGATAGGCAATATCATTTACTATAAAGTGAACGTTCCAATCTTAAAACAAGCATTATGGATTGTGTACCGCATGATTGATTTGTTAATTATAAGACTCTTCATGAACTGTGAATTTCCCGCGCAATCTCAAATAGGAAAAAAGTTGCATCTTCCACATGGAGCTAAAGGCATTATAATCAATCCGTTTACTAAAATAGGGGATCACGTTACAATATTGCATCAAGTAACGTTCGGGCAAAGTAAAGAAAGCAGAAAAGCTCCTGAGGTTTGTGATTATGCATATATTGGAGTGGGCGCTAAAGTATTGGGCGGCATCCGAATTGGCAAGAATTCGAAAGTGGGGGCAAATGCAGTTGTTTTGACACCCGTTCCCGATAATTGCACGGCAGTTGGAGTACCAAGTGTGATTAAAGGTAAGCAGAAAGAAAACGTTATAAAATAATTGCACGTAAACAAATAAAGGAGTGTTCAATTAGCCTAATTGAACACTCCTTTTAATTATCCCATGTTGCCCTTCATGAGATGATCGATCAAGCCAGGAAAATCAGTTGATAAAGAAATAGGGCAGCAAACAAGTAGACGAATGGATGGACTTCACGGAATTTGCCTCTTGCCATTTTTAATATGGGATAGGCGATGAACCCGAGTGCTATCCCGTTGGCGATGCTTGATGTTAAAGGCATGGCGACAATGACCAAAAAGGCTGGGAATGATTCATCAAAGTGTGTCCAGTCAATTTCATTAATGCTCTTAATCATCATGCTTCCGACGATGATCAAGCTAGGTGCCGTGATTGCCGCTACATTTGAGACTGCTCCTATCAACGGGCTGAAGAAGGCGGTTATTAGGAAAAGGATGGCCACGACCAACGCGGTTAAACCTGTCTTGCCGCCCGCTCCTACACCAGCTGATGATTCAACCGAGGCAGCGGTCGGGCTTGTGCCGAACATGGCGCCGACAGTAGTGCCGATCGAATCTGCAAAGAAGGCACTGCCGGATTTTTCAAGCTTATTTTCCTTCAGCAATCCAGCTTGACGGACAATGCCCAATAAAGCACCGGTCGTATCGAAAAGCATGACAAGCAAAATGGAGAAGACGACGCCATATAGCCCGTAGTTAATGACATCGGCGATAGATGTGATGGGATTGGCGACTATTATTCCTTCAGGTAAGGAAGGGGTGGAGACCAGGCCGTTAATTTCCAATTGGCCTGTAAAGAAAGCGATTATGGCGGTCACGATCATTCCGATGAATATCGCTCCCTGCACATTGCGAACGATCAGCACGATCGTTATGACCAGACCAACCAATGTAAGTGCCACACTGGGATCCCTGAAGCTTCCAAGGGTAACCAGGTTGGATTCATGCTGTGTGACGACACCAGACAAACGAAGTCCGATGAAGGTGATGAAAAGCCCGATTCCGGCACTGATTGCATGCTTTAAGTTATTAGGGATGGCCTCGATCAATTTTGAACGGAAAGAGGTTAGGGATAAAAGGATAAAGATGATACCGGTAACAAAGACTGCAGAGAAAGCAACTGTGTATGAGATATCATGGGTTCCCAATACCGAGTATGCAAAATAAGCATTCAATCCCATTGCTGGTGCTATGACAATTGGGTAATTGGCTAAAAGGGCCATGCATAGGGTACCGACTATTATTGCGATTATGGTTGCTGTGAATGCCTGGTCGAATGGAACACCGGCATCAGAAAGGATCATGGGGTTTACAACGATGATATAAGCTAGTGTTAAAAAGGTTGTAAGCCCCGCAAGTACTTCCGTTTTAATATTTGAATTCCGTTCTTTTAATTTAAACATGCGGTCACTCCTTTTTTATATACAAAAAATCCTTGCAAAAATCTACAAGGAGGAGATGCTTACCCTTTTTCAAGTAAGTAGCTCGATAGATGGATAATAAATCTTATAAATTATATTAGAAAAATAACTAAAGTACAATAGGATGAAAAATTTTAAGGTACAGGTTTTCTCGAAAATAGATAATGATATACTAACAAATAGCTTAGACTAAGGATAATGACTTGAAGTGAAGGCAGCTGTTACCATTTAAGTGGATTTATCAGTAAATTAAATGAAGAAATTCAGAAAGTAGGCCCATACATGACAGAATTCATCGACCTTGGCGTCAGCCCGGCGATTAACAACATATTAAAGCAAATAGGAATATCCGCCCCTACCCCGATTCAGGAGAAATCGATACCCGATATCCTTGCTGGAAGGGATGTCATCGCAAAGGCGCAGACAGGAACGGGGAAGACTTTGGCCTTTTTGCTGCCAATCCTGGAAAAAGTCGATCCCGCCGCATCCCACATACAATCACTGATCGTCACGCCAACAAGGGAATTGGCTTTGCAAATCACTGCTGAATTGAAAAAATTCGCTGATGAAATCGAAGGGCTTCAAGTGCTTGCAGTTTATGGCGGACAGGATGTCGAGCAGCAAATGAAAAAGCTGACAAGAAACATTTCCGTGGTGGTCGCCACGCCAGGCAGGTTATTAGATCATTTACGAAGAGGCACCATCGATCTCTCACAAACTGGAACGCTTGTGCTAGATGAAGCTGATCAAATGCTTCATATTGGGTTTTTACCAGAAGTGGAAGAAATCATGGAACAGCTTCCAGAGGAGCGCCAAACGCTGCTCTTTTCAGCGACGATGCCTGAACAGGTTCATCAATTGGCTAAACGCTATATGACTAAACCATTAACTGCCGCTGTGAAGGCTGAGCAAGTAACGGTCGAGAAAATCAGGCAGCTTGTCATCGAGACGACCGATCGTGCCAAACAATCTTCATTAATCAACATGATCAAAGAAGAACAGCCATACCTTGCAATCATATTTTGCCGTACAAAACGTCGCGTTTCGGTATTGAATGATGCCCTGAAGGCAGCTGGATTCAATTCTGAAGAGCTTCATGGTGACCTTTCACAGGCAAAGCGGGAACGTGTCATGAAAAACTTCAGAGACGCAAAGCTTCAATATTTAGTGGCGACGGATGTTGCTGCACGAGGGCTTGATGTAGAAGGCGTGACCCATGTGTTTAATTACGATGTTCCCGAGGATGCAGAAAGTTACATCCACCGAATCGGCCGGACGGGCCGCGCGGGTGAGAATGGCTTGGCTGTCACCTTCATAGCAACGAAGGATCTTCAGCTATTAAGCGATATTGAAAAAGGGATCTCCATGAAAATCGAAAGAAGGACGATTGAAGGAGTGAAAATGTTCCAACCCGATGAGGTGAGGCAAAAAAGGAAGCGTCATGATGACTCTTCCGATGAGGGTACTCGCCGCCCGCGTTCGGGAGGAGGAAGGAAACATCGGGAACGGATCGATACGAGAGGACCGAATAGGGGCAGTCACCGTTCTGTAAATCAAGCGGACAATCGTGAAGTCGAGAGGGAGAAACCACGTGGAGGCCGGATGGAAAACAGCCGCGGGCCTATACGTGAGGATTCACGTGGAGTTCGTTCGGAAAACAACCGCGGACCAAGGCGAGAGAATCCGCGGAGTGGCCGCTCGGAAGACGGCCGTGGACAAAAGCGTGACAATCCACGAGGAGGTCAAAGAGACAGCCGTAGATCAACTAGTACACAAGGCGCGAGTAATCGCAGAGGTGGATCTGGCAGCAGCCCCAATAGAGGGAGAAACCGGTAAAAGGGGGAGACGGGAGTGAACAAGCCTTGGTTGGCAGAATATCCAGTTTCTCTGGAGCTGGCAGGGAAATTGATCATGCTGCAGTTTCCGGAAATTGAGTTGAAAGAGATCAAGCAACTTGGGGAGGGTTTCGATAACACGGTCATACAAATCAATGGGCAATTTGTATTCCGTTTTCCCCGCCGCCCTATTGCAGTTACGTTGATTCAAGTGGAAAACCAGCTTTTGCCTTCCATTGCAGGCACTTTTCCGCTTGCTATCCCTGAACCCATTTTTTTAGGGAAACCAAGCACTTTGTATCCTTATCCTTTTACCGGTTATAAAATGGTGAAAGGACACTTGCCTGTAGAAGGAGCAAAAGCAAATAAGGTCGAATCGGCAAAAAGATTTGCCCGCTTTTTGAAGGTTCTTCACAGTTTCCCTGTCGAAAAGGCTATGCGTTTAGGTGTGCAGCCTGATGGGATGATGAGGCTGGATGTACCCTATCGAAAGAAATCACTTATGGAAAATGTCTCGAATCTAATAAAGCTAGGATACTTTGAACAGGCGCATGCAGTTAAGGATTTTGTTGAAACCTTAGGTGAATTGGATGTTCTGCATCCGATTTCGCTCGTTCACGGAGACATCCATATCCGGAATGTTTTACTTGATGACGAAGGCGTTCTCGCAGGTGTCATTGATTGGGGAGATGTCCATATCGGGAATCCAGCCATTGATTTCTCCTTTTTATACAGTTATTTCCCAAAAGAGGTGCGCAGTGCTTTTTTCGAAATCTATGGTGAAATCGAAAAGGAAACAGAGAGCCTAGCCCGGTTCAGAGCCATATATATGCTTGTTACATTACTCGTTTATGGCATAGATCGCCAAGATGAAGAGCTGATTGCCATTACGAGTACCGGTTTGGAATTTGCTATAGAAGAATAATTTTCATGCTCTTTTGATGTTTAGGAGGTACATATGAAGGCAAGTTATTATCAAACAATCACATTAATGGCGAACATATTGGATCAAGCTAATATTCCCTACCAATATACAGGTCGATCTGCTCTTTTCGTACAAGGAGTAGAAATCGATGACTATAAGGAAATCGACATGGATGTACAATGGGATGTCTTTAATGAGGCTTTGGATCTTTTTTCCGAATACGTGCCAACAAAGCCTGAAAGAAGTCCTGAGACTGCATTCTTTCTAATGGATGTCGAGGGGATATCTGTCACTGTTCGCTGCCGGTTTAACACGACCATTAAAACGGATCCTTATCGTTTATCCATAAAGATGGGGGATATGGAGGTTTGGTGCAGGTCGTTATACAGTTATTTATACGAAGAAGAAATGAGAAAGTTCAGTGCCGAGATTCATGCTTACTTATCAGCCGAGCAGAAGGGGTTCACAGCGGAAAATGAACAAGCCTGGAACCAGAATAATTATTTAGCGCTTGTCAATCGTTATGGAGATCCCGTTGAATTGGCATCAAAAATCAAACAAAACCCAAAATGGAGACTGCACCCTTTTTATAAATATATGGGGGAAATATCCGGCAAAAAAATCACTCATTTGATGGGATCGAACGGTGTTAAGGCAGTTGCACTGGCCATATTGGGAGCAGAAGTGAAAGTTGTTGATTTTTCCCAGGAAAACGCAATGTTTGCAAATGAGCTGGCAAGTGGCGCCAAAGTCTCCATCGAGTATATCGTTTCGGATGTCCTTTCGCTATCACCCGAGCATGAATCGGGGAATCAGGATTTGGTTTTAATGGAGCTCGGTGTCCTTCATTACTTAATAGATCTGCAGCCGTTATTTGAAAAAATTAAAAAGATGCTGAAACCCGGAGGCCGATTCGTACTGCATGAATTTCATCCGATTTCAACAAAGCTCATTACTTCAAATGGTAAAAAACATAAAATAACAGGCAACTATTTCGCTCCGGCAATCGAAAACAATGAGGTCGCCTTTTCGAAGCATATGCCGGATGAGGAAAAAGGGAGCCTTTCAAGAGTTGTACAGCGTAAGTGGACAATCGGGGAACTTATAACGTCAATAGGTCAATCAGGACTCGTTATTAAAGTGCTCGAGGAAGAACCGAATCATAAAATCCATGATATTGGGCTTCCGAAAACATATACCTTGGTGGCGGAACGAGTTTAAGCTGCATGATGAGGAAATGAAAGCTGACTGAAGGAGTGTTTTCAGTCAGCTTTTTATTTATTCCACAATAAAGGGGATGCCGCTTCTGCAGCATCCCCGAAAAAATTAATTTTGTGCCGACCATTCCTCTACATCCCATACTTTGGTAACCCAATCTTCATAGAAATCAGGTTCATGGCATACGAGGACAATCGTTCCTTTATACTCTTTCAATGCTCGTTTCAGTTCTTCTTTTGCAACGACATCCAAATGGTTCGTCGGTTCATCGAATAACAGCCAATTGCTTTCGGTAAGCATGAGTTTACATAGGCGCACTTTAGCTTGTTCCCCACCGCTTAAATGGCTCATCGGACGTGTAATGTGCTCGTTTTTCAAACCGACACGGGCAAGAATCGCACGTACCTGCGGTTGGTCCAGATGCGGAAATGCATTCCATACTTCATCGATCGGCGTCGTATCGCCTGCTTTCACTTCTTGTTCAAAATACGAAGAAAAAAGGAAATCGCCAAGTGATCTTTTACCTCCTAGAGGATCGATTTTACCCAAAATCGTTTTTAATAGAGTGGATTTACCAACTCCGTTACAGCCGACCACGGCAATTTTTTCTCCCCGCTCGATGGTCATGGACAACTTCGGAAGCAATGGGCGGTCATATCCGATTTCCAGATCTTCACCTTCAAAGACATAACGGCTGCTCGCACGTGACTCTTTAAAGTCAAAGGTAGGTTTCATTGCAGTTTCCGGACGATCGATGCGTTCCATGCGATTCAATTGCTTTTGACGGCTCTTTGCCCGTCCGGTCGTTGAATAGCGTGCTTTATTCTTTGCAATGAAATCTTCCTGCTTTTTAATGAATTCGCGCTGTTTTTCATAGGCGTTAATATGTTGGTTTTTATTCAATTCAGCCAGCTCAAGGAACTTTTCATAAGTTGCCGTGTAACGGGTCAATTTAGAAAATTCAAGATGGAAGATGACGTCGACGACGCCGTTCATGAACTCGGTATCATGCGAAATCAATAGAAATGCATGTGGATATTCCTTTAAGTAGCTGCTCAGCCAGCGGATATGCTCCACATCCAAGTAGTTCGTCGGTTCATCAAGAAGCAGTACTTCAGGCTGTTCCAAAAGTAGCTTGGCTAGTAAAACCTTTGTCCGTTGTCCGCCGCTAAGGGCAGAGACATCACGGTCCAAACCGATTGCATCCAACCCTAAACCGCGGGCCGCTTCTTCAATTTTAATATCCAGATTGTAAAAACCGCCGGCTTCCAGCTTGTCCTGGATTTCACCCATTTGTTCCAAGAGTTCTTCAAGTTCCTCCGGAGTGGCCGTACCCATTTTCTCTGTAACTTCATTCAGTGCTTTTTCCTGCTCGAATAAAGGCAAGTAGGCATCCCGTAAGACGTCGCGAATCGATTTACCTTTTGAAAGTATCGTATGTTGATCAAGATAGCCATATTCGACACCAGGTGTCCATTCGACCCGGCCATCATCATGGATAAGTTGTCCTGTAATGATATTCATCATCGTTGATTTCCCGACACCATTTGCCCCGACCAGACCAACATGTTCGCCGGCCATCAGGCGGAAGGAAACATCCTTGAATAAGGTACGGTCGCCAAAGCTGTGTGCTAATTTATCTATAGAAAGTAAGCTCATTTATATTGAACCTCCCAATTAATTTGAAAAAATCCCTACGTTTCATCATACTAAAATCTGCACGGGAATGCTATCTAATCTATTAATTTACATATATGTGGGTACGGGGAATCCTTAAAGTGAACCAATAGATCCAATGCCATGGTGCATTATCGCCCTGTCATAAATTATATGAGATAATAGAGGAACCAGTTTAAAAGCGAAAGGATGTTAATATGAGTAAAACAGTCGTACTGGCCGAGAAACCTTCGGTCGGAAGAGATATAGCAAAAGTGCTGAATTGTGGAAAAAAGGGGAATGGCTTTTTTGAAGGCGATCAGTATATCGTCACTTGGGCACTGGGTCATTTGGTTACCCATGCAGATCCGGAATCTTATGATGAAAAATATAAAACGTGGCGCCTTGAGGACCTGCCCATGTTGCCGCCTGCTTTGAAATTGGTCGTGATCAAGCAATCAGGCAAACAGTTTCAATCGGTTAAAACACAATTGAATCGCAATGATGTCAAGGATGTCATCATTGCAACGGATGCAGGCCGTGAAGGGGAACTTGTTGCACGCTGGATTCTCGAAAAAGCGAATGTGAAGAAGCCGGTCAAGCGGCTTTGGATTTCCTCTGTAACGGATAAAGCGATCAAAGATGGATTTAAAAATCTGAAAGATGGCAAGGAGTATGAAAATCTATTTGCCTCTGCTGTAGCAAGGGCGGAAGCGGACTGGATCGTTGGGATGAACGCGACGCGTGCCCTAACGACCAAGCACAATGCCCAGTTATCCTGCGGGAGGGTCCAAACGCCGACACTTGCGATGATTGCAAAAAAAGAAGAGGAAATAAAACAATTCCAGCCTAAGAAATATTATGGCGTTTCGGCAATTGCAGAACCCAATTTGCGCCTCGTCTGGCAAGATGCCCAATCAAAAGATATCCGCACATTTGATAAAAACAAGGCAGAAAAGGTTCTTGCAGCCGTTAAGGGGAAAAGTGCAGAAGTGGTTGAAGTGAACAAGGCACATAAGAAAAGTTTTGCCCCTTCCTTATATGATTTAACAGAACTTCAACGGGATGCCAATAAGAAATTCGGCTATTCGGCGAAGGAGACGTTATCGATCATGCAGCGCTTATATGAAAGCCATAAGGTCTTGACTTATCCAAGGACGGATTCACGCTTTTTATCAACGGATTTGGTTGATACGCTAAAAGAAAGATTACAGGCTGTAAGCATTAAACCATATGCCCAGTATGCATCAAGGATCCTGCGCAGCCCGATTAAAACAAATAAATCGTTCGTGGACGATAGCAAGGTTTCTGATCACCATGCAATCATCCCCACTGAGCAAACGCCGCTACCGGGAAAACTGAGCGACAAAGAATCGAAAATCTATGATTTGGTCGTTAAAAGGTTCCTTGCTGTATTGATGCCGCCTTTTGAATATGAACAAACGACCATCACCGCAAAAATGGGGCAGGAGACGTTCATGGCAAAAGGGAAGGTCATCCTGAAGTCAGGTTGGAAGGAAGTTTATGATCACCAATTCGATGAGGAAGAAGCTAAAGATGGCCTTGCGGAGCAACTGCTTCCGAACGTTCAAAAAGGTGACAGTTTAACCATTTCGACTGTGAAACAAACAGAGGGTGAAACGAAACCGCCGGAACCATTCAATGAGGGGTCGCTTCTTTCGGCAATGGAGAATCCTGCTCGTTTCATGGCAGGGGAAAGCAAAGAGCTCATCAAGACTCTTGGTGAAACTGGCGGGATTGGAACTGTTGCAACACGTGCGGATGTTATTGAAAAACTATTCAATAGCTTCCTGATCGAGAAGAGAGGAAAGGGTCTTCATGTCACCTCAAAAGGAAAACAACTTCTTCAATTGGCACCTGAAGACTTGCGTTCTCCAGCTTTGACAGCTCAATGGGAGCAAAAGTTAACTGCGATAGCAAAAGGAAAGCTGCCAAAACAGGCTTTCATCGGTGATATGCGCGCCTACGCCAAAAATATCGTCCATGAAATCAAAAATAGTGATCAAAAATTCAAGCATGATAACGTGTCAGGAACGAAATGTCCTGATTGCGGCAAGCTGATGCTAGAAGTGAATGGTAAAAAGGGAAAAATGCTTGTCTGTCAAGATCGTGATTGCGGCCACAAAAAAAGTGTTTCACGTGTAACAAATGCCAGATGCCCGCAATGCCATAAAAAGATGGAAATGCGCGGTCAAGGAGAAGCACAGACATTCACCTGTAAATGCGGTTTTCACGAAAAACTATCTTCTTACAATAAACGAAGAGGGCAAAATAAAAATCAAAAAGTATCCAAAAATGAAGTATCCAATTATATGAAAAAGCAAAATAAAGAAGAGCCGATCAATACTGCATTGGCAGATGCCTTGGCGAAACTGAAATTCGATAAATAAAAGTAAAAGGATGGAGCAATCGCTCCATCCTTTTTCGGTATATTCCTGCTTCGACTAAATTTCATTCAGTACGGTGCCATGTAATTCATATTCAAGTGTTTTGTCAGTGTGTGTGTGTTTATCCGAATCTACTCGTATGAGCGTACTGAATGGCTTCTGATCACCCGGACTGAAAATTGCTTCATCATTCTCTGGATTCCATAGGCTGTAAATACTCATGATCGTATCTTCCTCCTTTGGATGAGAAGACTAGTAATTCCCATGTTTGATTATCATCCAACTCTTCAATTGACTCTAACGCTGATCACCGGGACTAAACACCGCTGCGTCATTCTCTTTGTTCCATTGGCTTCTGATTGTACTCATCATGCACTATCATCTCCTTTGGTGAGAATGTCTTACAGTATTTGTATACCCGGATGGGACAGGTTAAAACATATATTTCAAAAAAAAATGATTATATCCCGAAATCAGTATTTGTATTTATCGACGTGATAAATAAGACTTTTTTTACTATCAAACAGTTTGTATTCTTGTTCGCCAATATTTCCAACCTTTATGCATAGTTTTGCAATCAGGTTTTATATCTATATGGCTTGATGAAAAAATTTAGCCTTGAGACCTGTGTTTTCTCCATCAAAAAATCAATTGTTCTTAACCAACAGAAAAAAACCCCTGTTACTCCGCGGAAGGACCGCTTGTAACAGGGGTTTATAATTAGCGTCCCAGATAGGAATCGAACCTACGACCTACAGCTTAGGAGGCTGTCGCTCTATCCTGCTGAGCTACTGGGACATATATTAAAGTCGACGACTTATTTATTATATTTCTTATAGGCAAACTTTTCAAGCTAATAGCACATAGTTATGAAAAAAAATCCTCATAAATGTTTAGCGCATCGCAAAGCTCTCGTTTTTCCTCTTTTTTCATTAAATGGAATACTTTATTGTCCATTGGTTTTCTGGTACTATTATACTATAAAAAAATCAGGAGAATGATAGTGAAAAAATATAGAGTTTTAAGGATGGCGGCATTGCTGGGGGTTTTGATTTTACCTGGATGCACACAAGGGATTTTAGAGGGGATAGGCACAAAGACGGCTGCACCGATTGCGGAAGATGACATTGAAGTGGCCGAAGCGGCTGAGAATGGGAGCGGGCAGGATTCGGAGGGGCAAATCGATACGGGAGACTGGATAAAGGCCGAGTCCCCGGTCCAGCTTCCGATTTTGATGTATCACAGCATTTCCCAAGGTAATGGCCTTCGGGTCCCAAGGGAGGAATTCCGATCACAGATGGCTTGGCTTCGGGAGAATGGTTACTATACATTATCCCCTGAAGAAGCATTCCTCGTTTTAGCCGAGAATCGGATGCCAAGTGAGAAGTGCGTCTGGCTTACTTTTGATGATGGCTATACAGATAACTACACGGAGGCTTTCCCGATATTAAAAGAAAATGATATGAAAGCAACTGTCTTCATGATCGGGAAGTCCATAGATAAAGGTCATCACCTGACTGAAAATCAAATGTTGGAGATGAGCAGGGATGGGATTTCGATTGAAAGCCATACCATCAACCATTTGGAGCTGAACCGCATGACGGCAGAGCAGCAAGAAGCGGAAATGGTTCAGTCGAAGGTGCTGTTCGACCGTATCCTCGACCAGGACACGACAGTGCTTTCCTATCCGGTTGGCCGGTATAACGAAGAGAGTCTCAGGCTGTCAGAAGAAGCTGGATACAAAATGGCAGTCACTACCGAACCTGGGGGAGCTTCAAGCGACCAAGGGATGCATGCTCTGCATAGAGTTCGGATTTCACCGGGGTTATCGATCAATGGGTTTGCGTCGCTGATTGAAAATGCTTCAAAGCATTGAAGGCGGAAGGGTCATTTCGCACTTGTTCAGAAAAATCATATAATAATCGATTCTTACATGGTGTATAATGAAGGCAGTGAAAATTATATACATATGAACGATTTGGTGTCTTAATGACTTAAAAGGGAAGTTGGTGAAATGCCAACGCGGTCCCGCCACTGTATATGGGAGCTGACGGCTGTGTACCACTGTATGAGATATGGGAAGGTGCCGTTGACGAAGACCATGAGCCAGGAGACCTGCCAGAATTCGTACACCTGTAACCTACGCGGATGGGAAGGTGTGTGGCAGACCCTAAGATAGAGTCCGTATTGATATTGTTGCCATGCAAGCATCTTCCGTTTAACGGGAGATGCTTTTTGTTTTGGGGGCATCTTCCAGGATTGGTTTTCTCTGTTAGGTATGAAGAAATTAAATAAAAAGATTGTGGGGAATGAAAATGAAGAAGATTTTTGGTCTGATACTGTTAATGTTACTGACTGCAGGCATGATGGTTGGCTGCGGTGGTGCTGCTGATGAAGGAAAAGAAAAGGAGCAAACGAATCATGCTCAACACGAAGCTTTCCCGATTACGATTAAAGATGCAAGTGGGGAAAAAGTAACGATAGAAAAAGAACCGAAGAAAATCGTTTCGTTGATACCAAGTAATACGGAAGTGGTCTTTGCACTTGGTTTGGGTAAAAAGGTCGTTGGTGTTTCCGACAATGATAATTACCCGGAGGAAACGAAAGAAATTCAAAAAGTTGGCGGAATGGAAATGAACACGGAGCTGATTGTCTCCATGAAGCCTGACCTTGTTCTTGCGCATGCATCAAGTGCCCATAATTCAAATGAGGGTTTACAGCAGCTTAAGGATGCTGGAATAGATGTGCTCGTAGTCAATGATGCCCAAAGCTTTGACCAAGTCTATGAGTCTATTGAAATGATTGGACAGGCAACGGGAGAACATGATAAGGCAAACGAAATCGTTGCGGATATGAAAACGAAGCTCAAGGATATCCAGGAAAAGGCCAAATCCGTAAAGGAAGAGGATAGGAAGACCGTTTTAGTGGAAGTTTCGCCTTCACCGGAAATATACACACCTGGAAAAAATACTTTCATGAATGAGATGCTTCAAACTATTTCAGCGAATAATGCGGCTGCTGAATTGGACGGTTGGGCAAAAATTGATGAAGAGTCGATGATTGCTGCAAATCCTGATGTCATCATTACAACGTATGGTTATTATACGAAAGATGCAGTAAGTGAAGTGAAGGGCCGAAAAGGATGGCAAGACGTAAATGCTGTTAAGAATGGCCAAGTCTTTGATGTCCATTCTGACTTGGTGACCCGTTCCGGTCCACGCTTAATAGAGGGAGTAGAGGAACTTGCCAAATCAGTCTATCCGAACCAATTTGACAACTAAATGGGCGTTTGCTTATTTGATTGCGTTGTTCATTTTGTTATTCGCAATGACGATAGGCATTTCCTTTGGTTCGGTGCCAGTACCGATTCCCGTACTTATACAAATAATCGGCAAGGAGATTTTCCACTTGCCGATTTCTGCCGATCCGGATGTGATGCTAACGAATATCGTGATGAACATCCGCTTGCCGCGGGTGCTGCTCGCTGGTTTGGTTGGGGCATCACTTGCGATTGCGGGTGCGGCTTTTCAGGGACTGCTCCGGAACCCGCTCGCTGATCCTTACACATTAGGTATTTCATCAGGAGCATCGGTCGGAGCCGTTTTGACAATATTCTTGAATATATCACTGCCATTCATCGGTTTATATACCCTTCCGGCATTGAGTATCTTATGTTCAGTGCTCACGATGCTCTGCGTACTGACTTTTGCAAAAAAAATGGATCGATCGATGAAAGTGGAAACGATCATTTTAACGGGAATCATTTTCAGCTCGTTTTTAAGTGCCTTCATTTCATTGATGATTGCGCTGACGGGTGATGAATTAAGACAAATCATCGGCTGGCTGATGGGAAGCGTCTCAATGCGCGGATGGAATTATATCGTAATCATTTTGCCGTTTTTTATCATTGGTTCGTTGACCTTGATCATGAATACAAGTGAATTGAATGCGATGACTTTCGGGGAAGACCGGGCAAAACACTTAGGTGTGAATGTCAAGCGGCGGAAAATGTGGATCTTGATAGCCGGTTCGACATTGACAGGGGCAGCCGTTGCCGTTTCAGGGGCGATTGGTTTTGTAGGATTGGTCATTCCTCATTTTGTCCGAAAGATTTGGGGACCTGACCATAAACATTTGCTTCCGTTGTCATTGTTGATAGGAGGCGGATTCTTGATATTGGCCGATTTTGTAGCACGAACGATCATTGCCCCATCGGAACTGCCGATCGGGGTGATTACCTCACTTATCGGGGCACCTGCATTTGCGCTGATTTTATTAAAGAGACGGAGAGAAGGGTAAAAACGGATGCTTGAAGTAAAAGGGTTAACAGGTGGATATCACAACAAAGCTGTTTTGGACTCTGTCTCTTTTGATGTACATAAAGGGGAATTATTCGGGATTCTTGGTCCTAATGGCAGCGGGAAAACGACGCTTTTAAGTATGCTTAGCGGGGTGCTCGATTATAAAGGCGGAAGCGTAAGGATAAGCGGCAGGGATTTGAAGGATTATTCGTCAAAACAACTTGCACAGGTCATTGCCGTGCTCCCTCAGCATTCCTCATTAGCTTTCTCCTATACAGTAAAAGAGACGGTCTCACTTGGGCGATATGCCCATCAATCAGGTTGGTTCCATAGTTGGTCCGCAGAAGATGAATCGATTGTCCAGCGGGTGATGGAACAAACGGGAGTAGCTGATTTTCAGGATCTTCATTTTGATCGATTATCAGGAGGGGAAAGACAGAGGGTCCTGCTGGCACAGGCCCTTGCCCAAGAGCCGGAAATCCTTTTTTTGGACGAACCTACGAACCATTTGGATCTTTCCTATCAAAAAGATCTTCTTGATCTAATGAGGAAAATGGCAAAAGAGCAGAAGTTGACCGTTATTTCAATTTTTCATGATTTGAATTTGGCTGGATTATATTGTGATCGGCTTATGCTGCTTGAGAAAGGGCAGATTCAGGTTGTTGATGTGCCGAATGAAGTGCTTCAACAGGAACGGATTCAGGATGTATATCATACGACGATCGAAAAACACCCACATCCCGCCCTTCCGAAACCGCAAATGTTCATCGTTCCGGAAAAGCATGGCCAGGATACTATCCCGTTGGAAATTGATGATTCTTATTTGACAGTCGGATTTGAGATGATTCAATTGAAGTCTCCGATCCCGCTTAGAACGATGTCTTCTGGAGTGACTGGTTCGGGGACGGGCTGGCATAAGTATTTTGTGAATAGGCACGTCCATCATGGCTATGATTGCGAGGATCATCATGTTGAAATGGCCGACTATTTAACAACTCATGGTTTTGAGCCTCAGGAAACGGTAGGGATGATGACAGCTGTCTTTCTCGATACGGTCGCAAGCAAGCTATTAAGAGCTGAAGATTTCTCGGTTTTTATCATTGTAACGGCCGGTGTAGGGAATGCCATCGACGCTTCATTAGCTGACCGGCATTCTTGGAGTTCCGCTCCAGGAACGATAAATACATGGATATTTGTAAATGGACATTTGGCAGAAGAGGCATATATCCACAGTATAGTGACTGCGACCGAGGCAAAAGTAAAAGCGCTTCATGATTTGCATGTCATGGATAAGGTGACAAATACTTGTGCAACAGGAACATCGACAGACAGCATGTTGATTGCGGCAACTCAAAGAGGGGCAAAGCTTCAATATGCAGGCACCATCACTCCGTTAGGGAAGCTGATCAGTCGCGGTGTATATGATTGTACAGTGGAAGCCTTAACGAATAATCGGAAACGGATTGAGGAATTATGATTTATCATCATCTTTTTGCGGTTACGCTGGCGTTCTTCCTTGATTTATTAATTGGAGATCCGCCAAGTTGGCCGCATCCAGTCAAATGGATAGGAACGATGATTAGCAAGTTGGATCTGGCATTCAATAAAGGGGCATATAAGAAACGGAAAGGGCTCTTCATGTTGATCATCGTCCTATCGGCGGTGTTATTGATTACAGTTCTTACCGTTTATTTGGCTTATCTAATCCATCCGCTTGCAGGTATCCTTTGGGAAGCTGTTGTCATTTCCACAACGATAGCTCAGAAGGGCTTGAAGCAAGCTGGGATGGATGTTTGCCTTCCGCTTAATGAACGGAATTTCCCTGAGGCGAGGGTAAAGCTTTCCTATATCGTTGGCCGTGATACGGCTGAGCTTGATGAACCAGAAATCGTCAGGGGCACCGTGGAAACCGTAGCGGAAAATACCAGTGATGGGATTACAGCGCCATTATTTTGGGCAGCTATCGGCGGTGCGCCGCTCGCGATGGTGTACAGGGCGATTAATACCTGCGATTCCATGGTAGGGTACAAGAATGATAAATATGGGCAATTCGGCTGGGCTTCAGCTAAGCTCGATGATATCGTCAACTGGATACCCAGCCGCCTCACCGGCTTCCTGATGTTGCTGAGCTCGAAATCCGGCTATCATGGATTCGGCGCCAGGTGGAAGATATTATTCAATGACGCAAAGAAACATCCAAGCCCGAATAGCGGGTGGTGTGAAGCAGGCGTTGCGGCCATTTTGGGAATCCAGCTTGGAGGCCGGAACATGTACAAAGGAATTGTTTCCGACCGTGCGAGGATGGGAGTTCCGCTTGTTCGATTGGAAGCAAAACATATACCACAAACGATTACCATCATGCATCGGTCATCTTTTCTATTTCTGCTGATGCTATGGCTAGGGGGACTTATTCTTGACATTACCTTCTCATGGCTCTAATCCTCATTATCTTTATGAAGCGCTGGAAATCGAAATGCCTGAATCGGTTCTCGACTTCAGTGCTAACATCAACCCATTGGGTCCGCCTTTACGGATAAAGGAACAGTGGTCTGGGTTTTTCGAAGGGATCCTTCAATATCCAGATCCGCATGCCATTGAACTGACAAAATCAATTGCAAAAAAAGAATCACTTCCTGAGCAATCCGTTTTGATGGGGAACGGTGGTGCTGAAATCATCATGCTGGTAGCGAACGGATTAGCCAATCAAAGGGTGCTAATCATACAGCCGGCATTTGCGGAATATGCTGAAGCTTGTTTGGCAGCGGGCTGTAAGGTCGATTTTCACCAGCTTGATGCTCCTGGGTGGCAATTGGACCTGAAACGATTGATTCCGCGATTACCCGAATATGATGCCATTTTCTTATGTACGCCTAATAATCCGACGGGAGTTTCATTTAAGCGGGATACAGTTAGGGAATTGATCATTGAATGCCAAAAAGCGAATTGCCTGGTTGTCCTGGATGAGGCCTTTTATGATTTCACGGAGGATGCCTTTAGTTATGCTTCTTTAATCAATGCATTTCCACATTTACTCATACTAAGATCAATGACTAAAATCTTTGCGATCCCCGGTTTGAGACTAGGCTATTTGCTTGCGTCACCTGACATCATAAAACGGGTAAGAAATTATAAACCGCATTGGAGCGTCAACCATGTGGCACTTGAAGTAGGGAAAATCTGTCTTGCAGAAGATGCCTATATGAGAAAAACAAGAGACTATATTGCATGGCAAAAGCAAAAACTATTCCTGTTTTATGAGGAGCAGGGGTTGGATGTCTCCGATAGCACAGTTAATTTTTATTTGGTGAAAGATGAATCTTTATCCCTTTTCCCCTTTTTGCTGAAAAAAGGAATCGTACCGCGCCATACCTATAATTTTCCGGGTTTGGATGGAAGGTGGCTTCGGTTTGCAGTGAAGAGTGAACATGATAACGAAGCACTGATGGAGGGGGTAAGACAGTGGAGAAAGCAAGGCTCTGTTTTATAACCGGGGGTGTCCGTTCTGGAAAAAGCAGCTTCGCGGAAAGAAAAGCCCTGGAGTATGCACTCCAGATGGATGGGAACTTGCATTACCTCGCCTGTGGCCGAGTCAGTGACGCTGAGATGGGTGAACGCATCCTTAGGCACCGGAAAGATAGGGAAAGCAGCCCGATTACGTGGAAGACCTCCGAATACGCAACGGATATTACAAGAATAGGGGCGGATATTGATCAGGATTCCATAATTCTGCTTGATTGTCTGACAACCCTGCTTGATAACGAACTATTTGGTCCTGGCCTTCCGCTTGAAGAAGAATTCTTAAATAGCGTTTTTTCAAAAATAATAACCGGAATCAATGAGATAAAAAAACAATCCAATTGTTTAATTGTCGTGAGCAATGAATTGGTGCAGGAACCGATTTTCCAGGATGATTTCCTTCATATATACGGAAAAACACTGGGGTTGCTTCATCAAACGATCGTCGGGCTGGCCGATGAAGCCTATCTAGTGGAAGCGGGAATTCCATTGCGGAAGAAAGGGGGCATGCAGGAATGAGCGGAGTGATCGGATTTTTAATTAACCTGCAGTTCTTTACGGTCTTTCCAATAAAGAAGCAGCTTCCGATGGAGAAGAAATATATTCACCGTGCCATTCAAACCTTTCCATTAGTAGGTCTTTTGCTAGGCTTGATATTGGGCGGCGTTTTGTATGCACTTGTGGAATGGACCCCATTGTCATCGCTTTCGATTGCCTTTTTCCTTTGGTTTTTGACCATGGCATTAACGGGAGGCTTGCATCTCGATGGCTGGATCGATGCAAGTGATGCTTTTTTTTCCTATCAGGATAAAGAGCGGCGATTGGAAATCATGAAGGATTCCAGGACAGGTGCATTCGGTGTCATCTCCGTCATAGTCCTATTGGCCGCCCGGTTTCTATTTATCTATGAAATTGTCGAAAGGGTAAATGAATGGACATACTTCTTGATCATCGCTCTTCCGCTCTTAAGTAAATGTGTGATGGGTTATTTACTCATCCGGATGCCGCTCGCTAAAAAAGAGGGGCTAGGTGCTTTTTTTCAAAGTGCAGTGATGAAATGCAGTTTGCCCATTTATTGGCTGTACCTCCTTGTAAGTTTGGCGCTTGCCTGGATCATCGATTTTAAGCTTGTCCCCTTATTTTTCATCATGTGTCTGGCTGCCGTGTTTTTCCTGGTATATATGAAACGTAAAATCCTCAGTTGGTTCGGTGGGATAACGGGGGATGTACTGGGGGCATCCGTGGAAGGGGTTGAGCTTTGGTTATGGCTGATATTGTGGCTATTACACTACTTCGCCATGGGCTGACAGTAGCTAATGAACGAAAGGCCTATTTAGGCTGGACGGATTCTCCATTAAGTACCGAAGGAGAAAAGGAAATACTGGACTTAAGGGGCTCGTACCCACAGTATGAAAAAATTTTCAGCAGTGATTTGTCCCGATGTGTGGAAACTGCACGCCTGTTGTTTCCAGATGCAGTTCCGATCAAAAACCCTTTGTTCCGTGAGATGAACTTCGGCAATTGGGAAGGGCGGACGTATCATGAGTTGAAGACAGATGGAGATTATCTTAATTGGCTGGTACGTCCCATGGAGGCACTGGTGCCTGGGGGTGAAAGTTATCCGGCATTTTCCGAACGTGTGAATAATGGCTGGAAACAATTGATTGCCTGTAAGGAGAACCGATTTGCCCTAATGACGCATGGAGGGGTAATTCGTGATTTATTGGTCCGCTATGCCCCGAAGGAAAAGTCCTTTTTTGATTGGGGAATTTCCCATGGCAGGGGATATGAGCTGATATGGGAAGACCGGAACAGCTTAAGGAGGGGAGAACGCTGCACTTTGTTACAGGAGGCGCCTATAATGGGAAAACTAAGTGGGTAAAGCAATTGTATGGTTTGGAAAATGATGTCCTTTGGTTATCCGGTTATCGACAAGAACAGCCGGAATTGATTGATTTCCAAGGCAGGGCAGTTGTATTGCAAGGTTTGGATGCATGGATTCAACAAGATGCAGAAAAGATGGATTCAGATTCAATTCGAAGAAGATGGAAGGAAATCATGGCTGATTGGCGAATATGGGAGAATGATAGGGATGAACACAGCTGCATTGTAATCGGTTCTGATATTTCCAAGGGAATTGTCCCGATTGAAGCAAGAGACCGCAGATGGCGCGATGCCTGCGGATGGGTCTATCAAGATGTAGCATCCATATCAAAACGCGTTGATATCATCTGGTATGGAATTAACCAGCGAATAAAGTAGAGGAGGTAATTGGGATGAAAATCTATACACGTACAGGGGATAAGGGACAAACCAGCGTAATCGGAGGTCGGCTTGACAAGGATGACATTCGTGTTGAATCTTATGGAACGGTAGATGAAGTGAATAGCTATATCGGTCTTGCGGTGACAGAATTGGATCCTGCGATATTTACGGATGTACTGGCCGATCTAGAGAAAATCCAGCATGAGTTGTTTGACTGCGGCGGTGATTTGGCAACGGTTTCCGATAAGGCCCCGCAAAAGCTGACGGATGAGGCCATTACCTATTTGGAAGAACGGATAGATACCTTCATACTTGAAGCGCCGGAATTGGAAAAGTTTATCCTGCCTGGCGGCTCAAAAGCGGCTGCAACGATTCACATTGCCCGAACCGTGACAAGAAGGGCAGAACGGCTGGTCGTTTCATTGATTAAGTCGGGTGCGGCCGTTTCACCATTATCACTTCAATATTTAAATCGTTTGTCGGATTACTTCTTTGCTGTTGCACGTGTGATCAATTTCCGTCTTGGTGTAAAAGATGTGGAATATATCCGCAGCGCAAATGTGTTCCGAGGAGGGAAAAGAAAGGAAAAAGAGTAAATATGGATGTAAGAAAAATTAGTGCAATTGCTATATTCATCGCCTTATCGGCGGTAGGGGCAATGATTAAAATCCCTTCACCGATCGGAAGCATCGCTTTGGATAGTTTTCCTGCCCTCTTGGCGGCTGTCATACTTGGCCCGGTATCGGGGGCTATAGTTGCTGGGCTTGGCCATATCATTTCAGCGTTCATCGGCGGCATGACACTTGGGCCATTCCACTTTTTGATCATGGTCGAAATGGCTGTCCTGACATGGATGTTTAGCATTTTATATATAAACGGAAAAAAAGTAGGCGCATTTTTCCTCTTCTTTATCAGTAATGCCTTCGTTTTGGCCCTGCCTTTCGCATTTCTGATCAGCCCTGGCTTTTACACGTTATTGGTTCCGGGGTTAACGTTGGCGACGGCGGTAAATGTAGTATTGGCAGTCCTTTTATTGCCGCGCTTGGAACCTGTTTTGAAAAAAATCATTTTTAAAGATGGATTAGCAGAATGAGTGATTCATTGATTTTGCCATTTTCCGAATCAGATTCCTTGATCGTCTCAAGTGACAATAGCGGCGGGATCGGGCAAAAGGAAAAAGATCTTGTCCATGTCCCTTATGAGGTCGTTGGATATTATTCCTTTCGGGTTGCCGTCATGGAATGCCTGGGTGTTGGCGGAAGACCCGTATCCGTCGTACTAAATAATTTCTGCGGTGATGAAGCCTGGGAGGACTTGACCAGGGGTGTCAGGAAGGGGCTGAATGAATTGGGAATGGAGGATCTCCCCATCACTGGCAGCACAGAAAGTAACATGCCGCTTCTTCAGTCAGCACTTGGTCTTATGGTGATTGGTAAACGAGTGAATGAACGTGTTAAAAAGCAACAGCCCTTACGGAAAATCGCTTTGATCGGCAGGCCGCTCGTTGGAGAAGAAGTAATGGAACAGCAAGAGTGGGTCGCACCATTATCATTATATAAAAGCTTATGTGAAATGGAAGGTGTTCAGGCACTTCCAGTCGGCTCAAAAGGGATAGAATATGAATGGGGGCATCTGGATCAAAGTGGTGAAGGTGTTTCTGTGCATATAAGTGATAAAGTCGATATTGAAAAATCATCAGGACCATCCACCTGCTTCCTCATTGCCTATCCTGAGCAACTGGAGGAAGAAATCAAGCAAAGATCCGGTCCTCTTTTTATTGGCGGTTGATCGATCCATGACTGAATCAGGCATCGAGTTTAGTTCATAATGAACGGGTTCCATGCTTTTTTCATTGAGATCTTACCTTGATGGATTCCTTTCCTATTTAGGGTGAATGCTTGAATAAGATGTTTGGTTTATTTGGATAGGTGGGCTTGTTGCCCGGTTTTATCATGCCAAAGTAAAATGAAACCCATTTATTGCATTACTGCTCGCTTCCGCCATTTTATGGATCACCACAGGTATGGATATTCGGGATGTTGCAGATGCTGTTCAGACAGGGGTAGGTAATATTCTTGGTAATGTTGATCGGAGCTTTGGTGAAGATTCAACATGGAATGATGGGTTGATTTCATAGGAAAACCAATCATTGCGCCTCATGGTTTCATTCTTTACATTAGGTTGCGCTAGAGGTTTTAATAAAGGGGAGCAAAACCAATTCATATCCGCTGCCTCCATCATCTTGATTATTGGAGCGGGCGGTGCATTTAAAAATGTATTGAGCTGCCTGCCGATCATATCTGCTGTCCTGGCGTTATAGTAAATTGCCGCCGGTCCTTACTCCATCACATGTGAATGGAGCAGATTTTGGATGGTCGGCAGTCGCACAGACGATAAAGTCTTGAACGGTTATGGAAATGATTATATCAGTCGTTTCACTTATCCTAATCTTACTATTGAATTCAATTGTTTAAGAGAAAGGAGCATGATGTATATATGAAACATTCAGGTTATATGATGGGGATCGATATTGGCACGACGAGTACGAAAGTTGTTCTTTTTTCAAAAGGGGGGGAGGTTGTCCAATCTTGTTCGAGGGGATATCCTCTGCACAGTCCAACTCCTTCCGTGGCGGAACAAGATCCCGAAGAAATTTATAAAGCGGTCATCATTGCTATAGGCGAGGTCATGATTGCAAGCGGAATAGAAAAGCAAGAACTGGGCTTGATATCGTTCAGTTCGGCGATGCATAGCTTGATCGCCATGGGTAAGGACGGCAACCCGCTTACGAATAGCATTACATGGGCGGATAATCGAAGTGTTGGCTATGCGAGGAAACTGAAGGCTTCGGAACAGGGGATGCAATTGTATCACAGGACCGGAACGCCTGTTCACCCGATGTCCCCAATCACGAAAGTAATGTGGTTAAGAAATGAGCACCCCGGGATTTTTAACGAAACGGACAAATTTATAGGAATTAAAGAATACATCATCTATAAATTTTTCAATGAGTATGTAATGGATTATTCACTCGCTTCTGCAACGGGCATGTTCAACATGAATGAACTGAAGTGGGATGAAGAGGCACTCACCATTGCTGGAATTGGGGCTGATAAGCTGCCGATGCTTGTCCCTACAACGCATATCCTCTCAGGCTTAAGTGAGGAATTAGCTGCAAAAATGAACATTCATGCTGGTACACCGTTTGTAATTGGAGCGAGTGATGGCGTGCTTGCCAACTTAGGTCAAAACGCAATCAAGCCAGGAGTTCTGGCAGTGACAATCGGAACGAGCGGTGCGGTAAGAACCGTCAGTGACAGGCCGCTTACCGATCCCAAAGGCCGGACATTCTGCTATGCCCTTACTGAGAATCATTGGGTAATCGGCGGACCGGTCAACAATGGGGGAATCACCTTCCGATGGGCACGCGATCAATTGGGCCGTGTGGAAATCGAAAAAGCGAAGGCTTCGGGACAGGACTCCTATGAGATTCTGACGGATATGGCTTCTAATATTGCACCTGGTTCTGATGGGTTGATATTCCATCCGTATATGGCAGGGGAACGGGCACCATTATGGAGTGCCGATGCAAGGGGCTCCTTCTTTGGACTGGCGCTTCATCACACTCGTGACCATATGGTCCGGGCAGTACTGGAGGGTGTAATGTATAACTTGTACAGTGTCCTTATAGCCGTAAAGGAATTGACTGGTGCTCCCGAGAAGATTCATGCAAGCGGCGGATTTGTCCGTTCGAAGCTCTGGCGCCAAATCATGGCTGATATATTCAATCAAAACGTGACAATTCCAGAAAGCTTTGAGAGTTCGAGCTTAGGTGCCGCCGTTCTTGGATTATATGCTTTAGGCGAAATCGAAAGCCTTGATGAGGTTGAGGGTATGGTTGGTGAAACGAATGAACTTGTCCCGATCGAAGAGAACGTCAAAGTGTATGAAGAATTGATGTCAATTTATTTATCCGTAAGCAGGCAATTGGAAGGCGACTACAAGAGGATAGCGGATTTCCAAAGACGTCATTTAGAATGACTCTTAGGATGAAAAAACACTGTGTGTGTTTCAATTTGTCGAAAAGAGAGCGGACTTCAGAAAACAACTGGAACTTTTTTTAATAAAAACTGAGGAAAACAGGCTTTTCCTCGAATTTGTCTATAGTCTAAAAGCACAGATGCATAAGCACTGTGCTTTTCTTTTTGCCTGGTAATTAAAATGGTAAGATGGAAGAAAACGATAAGGGGAATTTTCTTATGGGAGCCAGTAAAACGAATGCAATGCGAATTCTTGATAACAAACGTATAGAGTATGGCATGATGAGTTATGATGCCCGCGATGGAAAAATTGATGGGATCACTGTTGCGGACAAGATTGGAAAAGCGCCAGAAACCGTTTTTAAAACGCTTGTCACCCATAACGGACCCCATCAGCTTTACGTATTTGTCATTCCTGTAGCCACCGAACTAGACTTGAAAAAAGCAGCGAAGGCCGCAGGTGCAAAAAAAATTGAAATGCTTGCGGTTAAAGATCTGCAAAAATACACAGGGTACATTCGGGGAGGCTGTTCCCCGATCGGAATGAAAAAACAATACCCGACCTTTATCGATGAAAGTGCAGCAAACCTGACTGAAATCATCGTAAGTGGAGGGAAAATCGGTACACAGATCGTTTTAAAACCGTCAGAATTCCTGGAAGTCACACAAGCGGAATCTGCAGCCCTAATAAAATAAATTGTTTACCTTTAGGTATTCACCCATTAGGCACTTTTTTCATACGCTGTCTTGAAGATCACATCTTTATTGTGAGGGAGAGTGTGAAAGTGACAGGAAAAGTGATGAATTATTTTGCTGGAGGCAATACGGCTAAAGGTTTTTATAGTTTATATGATTCAAATTTAAAAGGTCTGGAAAGATTATTCATATTAAAAGGCGGACCTGGTTCCGGTAAATCGACCATTATGAAAAAAATCGGCCAAGAATGGCTGGATAAAGACTATGACATCGAGTATTTACATTGTTCGTCCGATAATGAATCCATTGATGGAGTAATCATACCGGCTTTGAAAATCGGTATCGTGGATGGGACTGCGCCGCATGTGATTGAGCCGAAGGCACCAGGGGCGATTGAGGAATATGTGAATCTTGGGGCTGCCTGGGATTCCCAGCAACTGGCTTCTGAAAGAGCGGCCATCATAAAGTTGACGAATGCGAGAAGCAAGAGTTTCGAGAAAGCATATACCCTATTCGCTGAAGCATTAAAGATACATGATGAATGGGAAGACATTTACAAGTCAAATATTGATTTCGCAAAATTGAATGGGTTGACCAATAAATTGATTGAAAGCTTTTATAGAGATATCGTCCTTAATAAGAAGTCGGATGTTCGTCACCGATTCTTAGGTGCAGCTACACCAACGGGTGCAGTTGATTTCATACCCAATATTACTGAGGGAATACAAAAACGGTACTTTTTAAAGGGGCGTCCAGGTTCAGGGAAATCAACGATGCTGAAGAAGATTGCAAAGGCTGCGGAGCAAAGGGGCTTTGATGTGGAAATATATCATTGTGGTTTCGATCCGCATAGCTTGGACATGGTAATCGTCCGGGAGGTGGGAATCGCCATTTTTGACAGCACATCGCCTCATGAATATTTCCCGAGTTGTGGAGGGGACGAAATCATTGATATATATAAAACGGCCATTTTGCCAGGAACAGATGAAATATATGCCGATCAATTAAAGGATGTTTCCACCAGGTATCGGACGAAAATGAATGAAGCGACAGCAAATCTGGCTAAGGCAAAAGAGCTGCATGACGAACTCGAAAAGATTTATGTAAAAGCAATGGATTTTACAGCCATCGATGATATTCAAAAAGACATCAATGAACAGATTACTGAACGGGCACAAGATGCCGATAGAAAAACGATTCTACATTAAGAAAATAAACTGCGCCTACCTTAATAGGCGCAGTTTATTTATATTCATAAAAGGATTTTTTAACCCCTGAAGCCACATCAAGAATATATACGGGTTTGTTAAACGTGTTTATCCACGCCCTTTCGGTTAAAATAGGGATTATATTGAAAAAAGGGGCCGATTGAATTGATAAAGACGATTGCGATTGATATGGACGGAACATTGCTAAACAAAATGCAAAAGGTCAGTGAGGAAAATAAACAAGCAATCCTGAGGGCGCAAAGCGAGGGAGTGGAAGTGATCATTGCTACTGGAAGATCTTATGTGGAAGCAAGGTTCGCTTTAGATGAAGCAGGCATCGTTTGCCCTGTCATCTGTGTAAATGGTGCGGCCCTCTTCACGGAGGAAGGGGAGATTGCCGCTTCCAATCCAATGTCAGCAGCCACTGCTAAAATGGTCGCTGGATTCCTCGAAGAACAAGGGATTTATTTCGAAATATATACGAGTCAGGGGATTTATTCCAAAGACTATGAAAACGCAATATCTGTTTTGGTTGATGTATTCGTTACAGCCAATCCCGACATTGACCCTGAGGGTATGCGAAAATTTGCAGAGCAGCGTTTACAGCTGGGACAGGTAACCTCCATTTCCGATTATTCCGAGTTATTCAGCCGTTCGAATGAGGAATATTATAAAATTCTCAGCTTCTCAAAGGATTTAACTTTATTAAATCAAATTGCTTCGAAATTGGAAGGACAAGGAGTTACAGTCACTTCATCAGGACGTGAAAATGTAGAAATCATGAGTGAAACGGCTCAAAAAGGTACGGCGCTTGAAACATATGTGAATGGAAAATCCGGCTCGATGCAGGAAACCATGGCTATTGGAGATAATTATAATGATGTATCCATGTTTGAACGGGTAGGTTTGTCTGTCGCAATGGGAAATGCCCCGCTCGAAATTAAAAATCTGTGTGATGAAGTAACAGGCAAGAATGATGAATCAGGCGTCGCGGAGGCCATTTTAAAGGTACTTAAACAGTCAGCCTATTAAACTCAAGAATCAAAGGGGGAAAAGACTTTGAAAAAATTGCTCTTATTTTTCCTTATGGCTACATTGTTTTTAACTGGTTGCAACATGAATGATGACAAAAGCAAAAACCAGCCGAATCCTGACAAAGAAGTGACAGGCACTTTAGGGGAAGATCCGGATGTGTTGGTAACGAACCTGCAGGCCCCGTGGTCGATTCAGAAGAATGGGGACACAATGTATGTGTCAGAGCGGACTGGAACCATCGTCGAATGGGACAAGGATAAGATGACACGGCAAAAGGTCAATCTTAAAAAGACATTGTCAGCTAAAGCCGAAGCTGGATTGCTTGGATTTTTGCTAGCTCCCGACTTCTCTAAGAGCGGGCAAGCTTTCGCCTATTATACTTATGAAGAGGGAGGGAACTCCATCAATCGCATCGTCATTTTAGAAAAAAATGATGATATATGGCAGGAGATGGAGACCTTAATCGACGGAATACCAAGCGGGGACTTCCACCATGGCGGCAGGATCAAGATTGGACCGGATGATAAGCTATATGCAACAACAGGTGATGCAAGAAAGTCTGAAATCGCACAGGACATAGAATCTTTAGGCGGAAAAATTCTGCGCTTGAACCTGGATGGCACCATTCCTAAAGATAATCCTTTCGGGAATTCATATGTCTATTCATACGGTCACCGCAATCCACAAGGTCTTGCTTGGGATGAAGCAGGGCAGTTGTATGATAGTGAGCACGGAGATTCGGCCCACGATGAATTAAATAAAATTGACCCCGGTAAGAACTATGGCTGGCCAGAGATACAGGGCGATGAGCAAAAACCGGATATGATAAAACCATTGATTCATTCCGGTGAAAATACATGGGCTCCTTCAGGCATGGCCTATTTTGACGGAAAGCTTTATTTTGCTGCCTTAAGGGGCGAAGCGCTAAAGAGTTACGATGTAAAGAGCGGAAAACTGACCAATATCATCACGGGCTCAGGAAGGATACGTGATGTATTCGTTGAGGAAGAATTCATATATTTCATAAGCAACAATACGGACGGCCGAGGAAATCCTGATGAAAAGGATGATAAGCTATATCGTTTGCCGCTATCTCGGTTAAATATGCCTTGATGTTATCAATGAGCAGAAAAGAAGCATATATTTGGGAAACCTCGCCAATAGCGGGGTTTCCTTTTTGTGTATGGCACAAAATTCACGAGTAAAAGCGTGAAATTGACGAGTAACGCCCAACTCACGAGTAAAAGCATGAAATTCACGAGTAAAAGCGTGAAACTCACGAGTAAAGGTGTGAAACTCACGGGTAAAAGTGTGAAACTCACGAGTAAAAGCGTGAAACTCACGAGTAAAGGTGTGAAACTCACGGGTAACGCCCAAACTCACGAGTAAAAGCGTGAAATTGACGAGTAAAAGCATGAAACTCAGAGTAAAATCGTGAATCTCCTGAAAAGGGGTTTTTTTGTCTCGGAAGTGGTGGAGAAGCTGAGGATACAGTGTCCCTACGATTGTTTTCGTTCTTCCTGAGGGCTAGACATTTTTAATGAATAGGTGTATAGTTACCTAGGTAACTACTTTACAGGAGGAATACCTTTGTCCTTTCAAAATGGTTTTTTTCATCATAACTTACAATTTTCAAGGTCATTTACGAAAAAGTTAAATGAACAATTGGCCAAGGTTGATCTTTATCATTCCCAATGGTCGATTGTATATTATCTGAGTCAGTTCGGCTGTTCTACGCTTGTTGAAATAAGCACTTATTTAGATGTGGAGAAACCGACGGTAACCAGGACGGTAAACCGGCTGGAAGAGCTTGAGTTGGTTGAACAAGTTCCAGGAAAAGATAAACGGGAACGGAGAATACAGTTAACGGAGTCAGGTTTAAGGACTTATCAAGAGGCCAAAAAGGTAGTTGAGGAATTTGAACTTCAATTAATGAGCGGTTTGGCTGAAGAAGACCGGGAGGCAACGTTACGAACGTTGATTTTCCTGAAGGAAAAATTAAAACAATAGTAAGGAAGAAGGATTGAAATGAATCACAAACCGAAATTGTGGACGAAAGACTTTCTGATTGTTTCGTCTGCGAACTTTTTTCTATTTTTAACTTTTTATGTCCTGATGGTGACATTGACCATTTATACGATGGATAATTTTCATGCTTCGCAAGCACAAGCAGGGCTTGCTTCAAGTATTTTTGTTCTTGGGGCTGTGCTTGTCAGGCCGATTGCAGGGAAAAAAATTGACAAGATCGGCCGCAGAAAGATGTTGCTTGGCTCGTTAATTCTATTCCTGATCGCATCCATCGGCTATTTCCTGGTGAATAGTTTATCCCTCTTATTGATCGATCGGCTTATTCACGGTTTTGCTTTTGGACTTGCCACTACGGCAACTGGAACGATTGCTGCAGATATCATTCCGAATGAAAGACGCGGTGAAGGTACAGGTTACTTTGCCATGAGTACAAACTTGGCAATGGCATTCGGACCGTTCATTGGCTTGCTGATTACACAGCATTTCAGTTATTCCATCATTTTCTATGCAGCCTCCTTATTTGCCGCATTTTCTTTAGTTGCATCATTATTCATGAATGTGCCTGAAGGGGATAAGGGCGGAGCTTCGCCACAAAAAGGATTTAAGATCAGCGACTATTTTGAAAAAAGGGCACTGCCCATTTCCATTTTTATCGGGTTTGCCGGATTTACCTATTCGAGCATCTTGTCCTATTTAACGTCTTTTGCAAAGGAAATGGATTTAATGGATGCGGCGAGCTTTTTCTTTGTCGTTTTTGCCGTTTTCCTTTTGGCGTCCCGTCCGTTTACGGGGCGGATGTTTGATGTGAAGGGGGAAAATGCAGTTATTTACCCATCGCTCTTACTATTTGCCGTCGGAATGGTCATTCTGAGCCAATCCCATCATGGTATTACGCTTCTGATTGCCGGCGCCTTTATCGGAGTGGGGTATGGTACGTTCCAATCAAGCAGTCAAGCGATTTCCATCAAGGAAGCCCCATCAAATCGAATGGGATTAGCCACATCCACGTTTTTTACAATGTATGACTTCGGTATTGGTGTGGGCCCATTCCTATTGGGATTCCTTATTCCATTTACAGGGTTCAAAGGGTTATTCATAGGAATGTCAGTTTTTGCATTCGTACTTATTGGCATTTATTACTTGGCACATGGAAAAAAAGCCTCGGCAAGAGTGAAAATGCAGCATGAGGAACGCTTGTCTGCCTAAATTTTTCAATAGGATTGTATAAAAAGAAGAATTTTGGGGATGCTTATATTATGATTGATTTTCCAAAGTATCCCCCTTTTCACCGCCTGTAATCCACAGGCGTTTTTTTTATGCCTAAACAACAAAGAAAACCGCCTTATTGGCGGTTTCCTTAAAATTTATAGGTCCATAATCTTTCTTTGCGGATCCAGTCTAGGAAATCTGCATCCTGATTTTCGAATTTCTCTTTCCAATCGATAACCATTGCTTCCGTTTGCGAACGGTGGGCAGTGAATGTGGCTACCTTTTTTTCTTCGACGGCAGTGATATCATGGACGATGTCGGGCTGCCCCAATTCGTCAATGCAGTTATTCGAGAAGGCGACACAATGAAGTTTAGGTCTCTCTTTCTCTTCCATTCGTTCCACGGCCCGAACTACAGCCCGTGCTGTCGCTTCATGGTCCGGATGGACACTGTATCCTGGGTAAAACGTAATGATCAATGAAGGATTCAATTCATTGATGGCATCGGTAAATAATGAAGTCAGCTTTTCATCATCTTCGAATTCAATTGTCTTATCACGCAATCCAAGCATGCGTAAATCTTGGATGCCAATCGCATTTGCTGCATCGATTAATTCCTTTTTCCGAATTTTGGGAAGCGATTCCCTTGTTGCGAATGGAGGGTTTCCTAAATTACGTCCCATTTCTCCTAAAGTTAAGCATAAATAGGTGACAGGAGTGCCCGCTTCTCTATGAAGGGCAAGCGTTCCGGAGACCGAGAAGGCTTCATCATCTGGATGTGGGAATATAACTAATACATGGCGTTCTTTTTCCAAGGTATATTTCTCCTTCCGTTCTACTTACAGTAAGTATGTTTATCGGTGAATGGGAGTTTTCATCGGAATCATCATATGATATATATCAAGCAAGTTGTCATCATTCAAAGGGAGTGGGACTGAGCTGCATGGAGACAGCAAGCTTTCCGGAAAAATCAAGGCCTGCCAATAGCAATCTCCCCTGTTCATCCATTTCGAAGTGGTTAACGCCTTCTGCATATACCCAGCCAATATTGAGCTTCAAGCCGACGCGATAGGGTCCATCCCCAACTATCTTGCCATGTTCATACTGTATAAATGCGTTACGAATATAAGCACCTGCCGAGAAGAAAGCTTCATCTACATGAGTGGCATAGGCGCCATTTGTCGTTTCAAGGTGAAGATATACATCTTGTCCGGCGAAAGAATCAATGGCATTTTGCACCTCTGTACGGTCTATTGGTTTCATTCGATAATTTCCTCCTTAACTGGGCGGCTAGATAAGCTTTTCCTTCTTTCTATTTTACTAAATAAAAACAAAAAAAGCGAAAAAGGCCGCTCGATGAATTTGAGCAGCCATTAAACTTGATGTTTTATTTTTGTGTTTTTTCCGCCATTCCATATTTATGGTATGCACCATGATTGACAGGTCCGACATAGTCATTCATCTTCCAAGAGTGGCGAACCGCCTCGGTGATGAAGTCTTTAGAAATGAGGATAGCCTCACGCGGGCTTTTCCCTTCAGCCAATTGAGCTGCGATGGCTGCAGAAGATGAACAGCCGGCACCATGTGTATTGGTCGTTTCGATTTTTTCCGATTCAAGGATTTCAAATTCTTGTCCATCATATAAAAGGTCGATGGCTTTATCATGATCCAGCTTATTACCGCCTTTGATCAAGACATATTTTGCACCAAGTGCATGAATCTTTTCAGCTGCAGCCCTCATATCATCAATCGTCTTGATAGGAGCAGTTCCCGCTAACTGAGCGGCCTCGAACAGGTTAGGCGTGACTACAGTTGCACGTGGAACAAGCAGTTCGCGCAGAGCTACAGCCGTTTCAGGGTGCAATACTTCATCTTCACCTTTACATACCATAACTGGATCGATTACGACTTTGTCCAGCTTCAACTCATCTATTTTACGGGCAACAAGTTCAATGATTTCCACTGATCCAAGCATTCCCGTTTTCATGGCATCAATGCCGATTGATAGAATCGTTTCGATTTGGGCTTCCAAGACTTCGACCGGTGTGGGGAATACATTATGGGCCCAGCCATTCTTCGGATCCATCGTCACGATTGTCGTTAAAGCGGACATACCGTAAACGCCGAATTCTTGGAATGTCTTTAAATCTGCTTGAAGACCTGCGCCGCCGCTCGAATCAGATCCGGCAACTGTCATAGCTCTTTTCATAGTCATTATGTGACCTCCTCAGGAGAATTAGATATCGATATTATCAGCATACCAGTTAATATCCTATTTTTAGAATATACCAAAATTTCTTTTATGTAAAACTTAGTTTTCAGCCTACTATGAGTGTCTTGGCGAAGGAAGGGCAATCGCCTCGTATAAGTCATTTTTCGAACCTGTAATTAAGGAAATTGGATGGATGTCAGCATGCACTTTTAGCTTTGGACCCTGCCTCCAACTTTTGATGGACAAAGTAAAGGTTGTGAAAGTGTCATTATTTTCAAATTTGATTTAAAATATTTAAATATAGTGGAGTCACATTTAGTATAGCTTTTCCGTTCGATGCTGGATTAAACCCAAAAAGGGAGGTTGATTTCTATGGAATGGACCATGTTGCTTTTAGCTGGCGGGAAATCAAGCCGTATGGGAGTGAATAAGGCACTTTTGACCGTAGGCGGCGTTGTGAACATTTCAAGAGTGGCATCCGAATTGAAAAAGGTGTCAGAAAACATTATGGTCATTACGAATACGTTTGAAGAATATCATTTTCTGCAACTTCCGCTCATTCCGGATTTACATAAAGATCAAGGACCTCTTGGCGGATTGCATGCAGGGCTGACCTCATCGAAAACGGAGCTTCAGTTCCTTGCAGCGTGCGATATGCCGTTTGTGAGTGCAGATGCCATAAAGGATATCATTACCCATTATGAACCTGGATTCGATGCTGTCATTCCAGAAATAAATGGCAGGCTCCAGCCGCTTTTTGCTGTTTACCATAAAAGGTGTCTTCCTATACTGACGGAGTGTTTATTAAAACATGAATTAAAAATGAGTCTATTCTTGGAAAAAATCTCGGTGAAAATCATGAAAGAAACCGACTTTACGTTATATCGCGAGAATCCTGAACATTTTCACTACCTTTTTTTCAATATGAATACGAGGGAAGATTATCAAGAGGCAGATTATATTGATCAAACAGAATTATATATAAAGGATGGTAGACATGAATTATAATATTTCAAAAGAGCCGATTGTCATCCAGGAAGTGATTGATAAAGTAGTCAGTCGAAATGCAGGTGCCGTCACGACCTTTATTGGTACGGTGAGGGAAATGACGAAAGGAAAAAAGACTCTCTTCTTAGTATACGAAGCGTATGAACCGATGGCCATCAAGAAATTGGAGCAAATCGGATCTGAGATCAAGGAGCGTTGGCCAGATGCAGAAACGGCGATCACCCATCGTGTAGGTAAACTTGAAATCACGGATATCGCAGTGGTTATTGCCGTTAGTACGCCCCACCGAAATGATGCATATGAGGCGAACAGGTATGCGATCGAAAGAATTAAAGAAATCGTCCCGATTTGGAAAAAAGAACACTGGGAAGATGGGGAGACATGGGTAGGAAACCAGTTGGAAACCGTTCCATATCCATCAGGGAAACCGGAAGAGGGGGATATTGATGATTAATGTACTTTTATTTGCCCAATTGAAAGATGAGCTAGGCAAAGAGACTGTTTCAATAGAAGGAAATGGAATGAGTGTTGCCCAGCTAAAAGGAAAGATGAAGGTGGATTTTCAATTGGAAGGTCTTGAAACCGTGATGACAGCGGTCAATGAGGAATTTGCCGATGATGACACGATTTTATCTGATGGAGATACAGTTGCTTTCATTCCGCCAGTAAGTGGAGGGTGAAGCGTCCGGAAGGGAGGGATCACGGTGAAAGAGCGATATTCAAGGCAGACTTTATTCGCCCCCGTTGGTGAAGGGGGCCAATTGAAAATTATGAAGAAGCATGTCTTGCTTCTTGGTGCAGGGGCTTTGGGATCTGCTAATGCCGAGGCCCTTACTCGTGCAGGAGTAGGGAAGCTTACCATTGTCGACAGGGATTATGTCGAGACCAGTAATTTACAGCGCCAACAAATGTATACGGAACGGGATGTCGAGGAGAAACTGCCAAAAGCAGAGGCGGCAAAGCGTCATTTATTGGATATCAACCATGAAGTTGAAGTGAATGCCATCATCATGGACGCAACTGCCCAGAATCTCGAACAGCTGCTTGGTGATGTTGATTTGATATTGGATGCAACCGACAATTTTGAGACACGGATGATTATTAATGATTTATCACAAAAGCTTCATATACCGTGGATTTATGGGGCATGTGTGGGGAGCGTGGGCATGACTTTGACGATCCTTCCCGGGCAGACTCCATGTTTGCACTGTTTGCTTAAAGCGATCCCGATTCAAGGAATGACCTGTGACACAGGAGGGATCATATCACCAGCTGTTACGATGGTCGTGGCACACCAAACTGCCGAGGCTTTGAAAATCCTTGTTGAAGATTGGGAATCGGTGCGGCCTGCACTTGTTTCTTTTGATCTGTGGAGAAATCAATACCAAACCGTTAAATTGACAAAAGCGAAAAAGAAAGATTGTCTCTCGTGCGGAGAGCAGAGGACATACCCATTTTTAACAATGGAAAATGCAACGAAAACGGCTGTTCTTTGCGGGAGGGACACTGTACAGGTAAGACCGCCAAAACCTCTGGAACTGCAACTCGAAAAATTAGCCAAAGATCTGGACGGCAGCGGTTATTTGGTGAAATTCAATCCATTTCTTCTCTCCTGTGAAAAAGCCGGGGAACGTATCGTCATTTTCAAGGATGGCCGGGCGTTGATCCACGGTACGAAGGATATGGTCCATGCAAAGGCCGCGTACCAAAGCATCCTGGGATAATGATCATAAAAAAACGAGGCCCCAAGTTTTGGGGCCTCGTTTTTTATGAATCCATATAGGGTAATGGTATGGTTTATTTTAGTGTGTGACCCCGTCTTTATTATCTTGTTTGGAAGCAACGATGACTACTTTTCCTTCGTCAAGAACTTCCTCGTAACGCTCTGCCTCCATATCACTAAGGCCAAGGTTGCTCATTCGATTACGAAGTTCATCTCCGCGAGATTTAAAGAGATTTCCTACGGTATCAAGGAAACCTTGTTCCTTCATGCCTACACCTTCTGTATTTGTATTCTCGGTAAGGTGTTTAGAACGGGTTTTATCATGGGCAAACAAATATACATCATCTTTCGTATAACCTGATGTAACTAATTCATCGATTTTTTCCTTTGCTTGTAAACCGTTTTCTACTACATGTACTTGATACATATAAACTCCTCCTTGAATTTCATTAAGATTCTCTTGAAAATAGGTAAATGGAATCTTGCTTATTACAGTTGCTGATTGGCTATAGTAATATATAACCTCATTTGGACCCTGTTAAACATTTATCTCAAAGAATATTTAGTAAGTGGTGAAGCGGAATACCTTCTGTATGCGGTAGGTCAAGTATTTGAAGACAGGCAGTTTCTTTTGGTATTCACTGTAATCCACCGTGTATGTTCCGTTTTGATTTGTCCAGAGTCTATGGAAATAGCTGTCGACATCCTTGGAAACGTCCGCATCATTTGGAGCATGGATTTCAACATTCGCTTCAAGGTTATAGTCATCTAGATTTCGTGAAGTATAATTAGCCGATCCTCCAAGAATGACTGTTTCATCAGCCTTTTGGATCATCATCAATTTTGTATGGAACTGTTCTTTATCTGTTTTATACCAGCGTATCGAGATGTTTTCATCCCCCAGTTTTTCGAATTCGGCGGCAACCGGAAGATTGGGCAGCCCGATTTTTTCACTTCCGAATGCGTTTTGATTCGGATCCAATATCATTTCAATCTTCACACCCCGTTTAGCTGCATCCGTTAATGCCTCGACAACCTCGCGATCGGCAATGTAGAACATGGCAAGATGGATCTTGTCACCATTTTCAGCATCCTTAATTGCCTTTAGGACATGTTTATTGATTTTTCCTTCCGTTAGCAGTTGTACCGATATCGGCCCTTTATCTGCTGATTTCTCCTTGAACTCAGGAAATGACTTTGGACCTCCCGAGAATTTCGAAGCGGCTTCTTCGGCTTTAACGAAATCGCCGATGATATTCCCGTCCATCTGGAAGGCAATATTGGAATGGAAGCCACTTGCGTCATGAGGATTGGCAGATGAGATGATGGCCGTTTTTTCAGTCGCGACCACTTTTCTGTGATTGGCTTTGATATTCATCAGTCTAAGATAAGAACGCAAGGTGACCTTTGGTGCGCTTTTAGCCATTGGATTGACAATCCAGCCTTTCCCGCTTTCACCGAACCATTGGAAAAAGGTCCGATACACACCTGAATAGAGAGGATTCGGATCCCGGAGGCGGTCTAAGTTGGTAACAATGACATCAATTCCATTTTTCTTCATCGTTTCCAATGCCTCTAACTGGTAGGCATTATAGGAAGTATTCACTTCATCAGTAATGAATATAATCTGGAGGTCAGGTTTCTTTTTCTTCTGTTCAACCAGATTATCCTTCAGCGTCTCGGTTAACTTCGGGAAGTTTATCTTTTCATCATAAAAAGCATTAAACAAAAACATATCGATTACGATATACGAATCAGCCTCTTCTATGGCTTGATTTATGGTTTGGAAAATTCGCTGCTCATGTTGCAGATTCCCTTGTTCATCGTGATAGGAAAGGTCATAGATGAAATCGATATCCTCGACTTGATGAACCTTCCCTTCATAAGAAATGCCATCGGGAAGTGGCTTGTAGCTGTTATAGGCAATGACGATTGCAATGACGATCAAAATGCTGACAAGCAGATAAAATCGTTTTCTTTTGTACCACTTTTTCATAGGAAAGCCTCCAACATGGTTAAATTGCTTGCTAACTTTCTATTTTCCCCTTTTTGGGGTATATAGAAACATAAATCGTAATCTATGGAAAAAGGCAAGCGATGAAGTTTGATATAATATAGTTTCAAAAAGTGGAGAGGGGCTGTGGCAAATGGAAAAGCAGTTTTTAACAAATGATTGGTGGCCTCTATTGAAAGAGGAATTCAAAAAAGAATATTACCAGGAGCTATGGGAATTTATAAAGCAAGAGTACAGTCAGCAAGTCATTCATCCGGATCAGGACGATATTTTCAACGCGCTTCATTATACTCCTTTTGAAGATGTAAAGGTTGTCATCCTTGGACAGGACCCATACCATGGCCAGGGTCAGGCGCATGGCCTTAGTTTTTCAGTCAAGCCGGAGGTTCGCATCCCGCCCTCTTTAAGAAATATCTTTAAAGAGTTACACACCGATCTTGGCTATGAGGTTCCGGATAATGGTTACCTGGTCGAATGGGCAAAACAGGGAGTGCTTCTATTGAATACCGTCTTGACTGTCCGTGAGGGAGAGGCGCATTCACACCGCGGAAAAGGATGGGAAATCTTTACGAATCAAGTTATTCGCCTATTGAATGAGCGTTCGAAACCGGTTGTATTCATCCTGTGGGGGAAACCCGCTCAAACCAAAATCCCTTTGATTGATGAAGCCCGCCATAAAATCATTAAGTCCGTACATCCAAGTCCGCTGTCGGCGTCCCGTGGTTTCTTTGGCACCAAACCATTTTCCAAAACAAATCAATTGCTGATGGAAATGGGGGAATCTCCAATTGATTGGAAAATCCCAAACCGATGATATCAGCAAGAAAACGAAACGGGTGAATTGTATGGCGTGCCGTCATTTCTATATAACTTGGGATCTCGGTTTTCCAAAAGGCTGCCGTGCTTTTCAATTCAAAACATCAAACCAGCCTTCTCTTGATGTCTTTCATTCTTCAGGGGAGCCATGCTTGAAATTTCAAGCCAAGCCAATTAAAAGGTAGGAAATATGCAAGGTGTTTTCTTCTCTGATTTTTGCTATGCTAGTTATGATAGTTTTGACCTGTATATAGACGAGGTGGTAAAGTTGGAAATTTCATCAAGACAAATGTTAGATAAAATCGAAGAGCTTGTTTTAAAAGCGAAACAGGCAAATTCAGAGGATAAGGTGCAAGGGTATGTAATGGCCATTAAGTCCCTTTGTGAAGTGATGGTTGATGAAAAAGCTTCGAACATCAGCATACAGAAGCCAATCACATTGACCCAGCCCGTCATGTCGGCTACACCGAATGTAGAACCGGTTAAAATGGATGAGGCCAATGGGGAGTCCTTGTTCGATTTTTAAATTAGGGAAGGGGAGCGAAATAATTGAAACTATTCATCATTTTAGGTGCATTGAATGGGTTTATTGCTGTGGCACTTGGTGCATTCGGTGCCCACGGACTGGAAGGGAAAATTCCTGATAAATATTTGGAAACTTGGCAAACCGCTGTTCAATATCAAATGTTCCACGCGGTGGGTTTATTGGTACTCGGTTTATTGGCTGGGAAAATTTCCAGCCCGCTGATCAACTGGTCAGGCTGGCTTATGCTAATAGGGATTATCCTGTTTTCCGGTAGCCTATTCGTTCTAAGCGTTACGCAAATCAAAGTCCTTGGTGCCATCACACCGCTTGGCGGAGTTTCTTTCTTGGTTGCTTGGGTCTTAATGATCATTGCTGCGTATAAATACTTGTAAGTTCAGTTGAGGCTGCAGACAAATTCGAAGAAATCGAGTTTGCCTGCAGTTTTTTTATGGCTTGTACAATTTGGACGTACATTACCGCTGCAGGCACTCGCTTATCCAGAGGCGGTCATGGGCCTCCTCGGCTCGCACCTTTTTCTCCAATCAACTTTGTTCCTACATATTGATAGAAACCATACCTGGTGAGTTGAAGGTGGAATGTTTTCCGAACCTCTAAAGACTGAGCTGATCCTTTTGGGTCAGCTTTTTTTTGGAGAAAAGTCACCCCAATATAAGAAGAGCCTCAAAATCAAATGGATTCTGAGGCTCTTTTCTTTATTGGATTTTTTTACCTTGGCGAATAGGTGGTAAGCCCAGCGCCTCCAAATGGATAGTCATATTCGATTTCTTCATCAAACGTTATATAATCTAAGTATACCATCGGGATTAAGTATCGTTTTCCCGTTTGAGGGTCGCTTATGATTAGATGATCGCGTCCTGCAGCCTCGATAATTCCTTTGAAGATCATGGCATTCCATTCCTGGTTGTTTTCAAACGTGGTATAAACAGTGGCTAACTTCCCTTTATTCAAACGCAAGATGTTCTCGATATACGACGCTTCGACCGGAAGCATACCAGGTATCTGTGGTCCGGAAGGGGGTTGACCCATCGTCACCGGCATTTGTTGTGGCGTGCCTGCCATAGTGGGCTGTTGTGGCTGGTATGATGGCTGTTGGTATCCTTGCTGCGGGTAACCTTGCTGCGGGTTAGGATTCTGCTGCCTTAGTTCAGGCTCGTTATTTTCATAGGGGTAATAAGGGCTTCCTCCGTACGGGTAATTACCATAAGGATTATTTTGTGACATTGCATTCCCTCCTGAATTCAAGGTTTAGTTGATACTGTGGAATTTGGACAATCCGAGAGTGTGGACTGGGAGAAACAGTGCGATTTATAGCGACCGGTAGTATTGTGTATGTTCTGGACAATCCCCGGGTGGCTTAAAAAACCACAATGAATGTTAAGCGATACATAACGGCTGCTGCCGTTCATGATATAAGCCATATCCTCTTGCCGGCTAATGAATAGAAGTAACGTTCCTTCACCTCGCTGGAGACAGGAATTGCCTTGATCAATTTTCCTGAAGCTGAATGGGACTGTGAAAAAATAAATTCATCACTATTGAAAATGTATGGGATGTAGATTGGATTTATTCCTCAGCCGGGGAAAAATAAAAAGGAACGGACATAAAAAAAGCTTCCGGAAACCGGAAGCCATTCGTCTTAAACGTATAGGAATGAAGATACATTTTCTTCAGGCAGGATATTGCCCACAAAGAAAGACCCAAATGCAGCGTAACGTGCACTCACTTCATCAAAACGCATTTCATAGATTAATTTTTTGAATTGAAGGACATCATCTGCGAATAGAGTCACGCCCCATTCATAATCGTCAAATCCGACAGAACCTGAAATGATTTGTTTTACTTTACCGGCATAACTGCGGCCAATCAAGCCATGGGAACGCATTAAGCCTTTGCGCTCTTCCATGGAAAGCATATACCAGTTATCATCGCCATCACGACGCTTGTCCATTGGATAGAAACATACATGTTTCGCTTTTGGCAGTATCGGATAAAGTCTGGAACGAACATGAGGGTTCTGGTATGGGTCCTCACCATCTCCGCCAGCTAAGTAATTGCTTAATTCCACGACGGAAACGTATGAATAAGCGGGAATTGTATATTCGGCAAGCTTCGTTTTATTGAATTCGCTTTCGATTGCATTCAATTCTTCCATGGTTGGGCGGGCAAACATAAGCATGAAGTCCGCTTTCTGACCAACGATGGAATATAGGGCATGGCTGCCTTCATTGTTACTTTGTGTCATATTCCATTTATCCAGTAAACCTTGGAATTCCGAGATGGCCAATTGGCGTTCGTCACTTGATAACGTTTTCCAAGAAGCCCAGTCGATCAGGCGGAAATCATGTAAACAATACCAGCCGTCCAGTGTTTGTGCTGCTTCACTCATTACAATCACTCCTAAGTCTTATTATAACTTTAATATAGCATAGTTTCAGTATAAGGAAATTTATATCAACCCGCAAACACCATCACTGTTTTTCGGTGTTTCTGAAATTTTCAAATTTGCGGATGGCTGGAATTTACCTGGCTGCTGGAGTATTCTTAAAAGAAGACGACAATGGATTTTAACGGATGGTTAAATATAGAAAAAATGGGGGAAACGTATCTAAAAAGGAGGAAGAGCCAATGAGTGATTTATTTGAAATATTGGAATCGAAAATTATGGGACATAATTTAAAGATCGTTTTTCCGGAAGGGTTGGATGAACGGATTTTGGGGGCGGCAGGCAGGCTTGCCCAAGCTAAACTGGTGACACCGGTATTGATCGGGGATATCGGGTTGATTCAAGAGAAGGCAAAAGACTTAAAGATCTCCCTTGATGCAATCGAAATATATGATCCGAAGAATTATATCATGATGGATGAAATGGTTGAAGCGTTCGTGAAGGTCCGTGATGGTAAAGCGACCGATCTGCAAGCACGTGAAATCTTAACGGATGAGAACTATTTTGGAACCATGCTCGTCCATATGAAACTGGCACATGGAATGGTTAGTGGCGCAACGCATTCGACTGCCGATACGGTTCGTCCAGCCTTAAAGATCATTAAAACAAAGCCGGGCGTCCAAAAAACCTCGGGAGTGTTCATCATGGTCCGGGAGGAAGAGAAATATGTATTCGCGGATTGTGCAATCAATATAAACCCCAGTTCCCAGGACCTGGCTGAAATTGCTATAGAAAGTGCGAAGACTGCATTAATGTTCGATATCGAACCGCGTGTGGCGATGCTGAGCTTTTCCACAAAGGGATCGGCAACATCCCCCGAGACCTTAAAAGTGGTTGATGCGGTCGATTTGGCAAAAGAAATGGACCCTGAAGTCATTCTTGATGGGGAATTTCAGTTTGACGCGGCCTTCGTTCCTTCTGTGGCAAGGAAAAAAGCACCGGATTCCCTTATTCAGGGGGATGCGAATGTTTTTATTTTCCCAAGTCTCGAAGCAGGGAACATTAGCTATAAGATGGTACAGCGCTTGGGTGGCTTCGAAGCGGTCGGTCCGATCCTTCAGGGGCTGAATCGTCCGGTGAATGACCTTTCGAGGGGATGCAGTGAAGAGGATGTATATAAACTGGCTGTCATTACAGCGGCACAGGGGTTTGTGGCGCAGTATCAATAGGCAGCTTGAGGATTAAATGTAGAGGGAGATTCGTATGGGTGAGACAGATTCATTATTAATGCAGCAAGAGTGGAGGATTATTGATCAATCTTCCGTTGGACCTCAGTTTCCTGCTCTGGAGTCCTTTGCGATGGATGATACATTTTGCGCTTCCGTTGGGTCAGGTAAATCAGCGGCCGTAGCCAGGGCGTGGGTACACCACCGAACCATCGTCATGGGTATACAGGATACGAAGTTGCCTTTTCTTAAAAAGGGTTTGGATCATTTGGATGAACATGGTTTCCGGGCCATCGTGAGGAATTCGGGAGGGCTGGCAGTCGTCCTGGATGAGGGGGTCCTTAATTTTTCGCTCATTTTTCCTGAAAACGAGCAGAAAATTGAAATCAATCGTGGATATGATGCGATGTGGAAGCTTGTCCAATTGATGTTTTCCGATTTCCCAGTCAAGATGGAGGCGCGGGAAATCGTCGGTTCCTATTGTCCTGGCAGTTATGATTTAAGTATAAATGGGCAAAAGTTTGCGGGTATATCCCAACGCAGGATCCGCAATGGCGTAGCGGTGCAAATCTATTTGTGTGTCAATGGAAGCGGGGCTGAACGTGCCAGTCTCGTGAAGGGTTTTTATAATGCAGCTAAAGGAAATGCAGAAACCAAATTCGCTTATCCTGATATCGTCCCTTCGGTAATGGCGTCCCTAACCGAATTGTTGGGTGTGCAATTGAGTGTTCAAGACGTGATGCTCAGATTCCTTCGAGTATTGAAGGAACATAGCGAAAAGATATTCTCTGACACGCTTTCCGCTGAGGAATGGCCGCTGTATGAGGCGTACTTGACGAGAGTGGTCGAACGCAATGATAAAGTATTCGATGCATTAAAGGATTGATATGAAAGAAGCCGTTCCATTAAGTCAGGAATGGCTTCTTTCATTTAATACGACTTTAGCATTCACTGAAACTGTAAAAGGACTGTATGATAGGCGGAGATAGTATTCCTTCTTTCTTGAAACAATGAAAAAAAGAGCCTTGTTGGCTCCCTTTTTCGGATAAATAGGGGTGAAACGGCCTCTGGCATGTGGTTGATCTATATAACAGAACCCCACATTATCTTATTACTCGGCCATTTTTTCCAAATTGCCATTCCGGTCCATCTTGAACTTAGTTGCCGGACGTTCCTCTTCCTCTAACAAGACCAGCTTTCTTGCTCGATTCATGATATTCATCAAAGTTTCATAATCTTCCTGCATCAACCCGCTGTTTTGTTCTAGGTGGCTGATTTTATTCTCCAAATCTTCGTTTCGCTTTTTCAGCCCTTTAATTTCAAGCTTCAATCTTTCATTTTCGGTTTTTAATACTTCGGCTTGAAGCATGCGGCCGTTCATGGATTCCAAATAGGCGATGACGGCATCAAGGCTCATGGCCGTTTCCAAAGTAACTGGTGTGTGCTGTGCCTTAGGAGCGAGGGCTTCTGCCACAACGAATTCCTCTGCTGCTTCATAATTGGTAGTATCGACTTCGGATTTCAACTCTAGTTCCTCTTCTTGTACATGGGGAACCATTATGTCGGAAATCGTTGGGGACGGCGGTGTATAAAGAAGCCGTTTTTTTCCTCCTTGATCTTTTCCAAGGATCCTTTGCCGCTGCTTACGCTGTTTCTTGGCAAGGGATAGTGCTTTATCATAATTATGGCGGACGACTGCATTCCAGCGGAATCCGCATGCTGCAGAGGTGCGATTCAACTTATCTCCTACCTCTTCAAAAGCATTAAGCTGAGTGCTGCCTTCCCGCACATGGCGCAATACCGTTTCTGCCAAAAGCAAATCATCTTCTTCTGTCCAGGCGTCTTGACGAACCTTCATTTCTACATACTCCCTTTCTGGTAACTTTTAAAATAAATAACTATATAAAATATCGTGTGGCAGTGATTTATGGAGGGTTCTACTAGCATTTTGGACAAAATATGGATTTTTTATACAAAAAGGTTAAAAGGATACTAGTTTTTTGATTAATTACATCATTTTTCACATCATTCAGCCCTCTTGATATTCATAAGTAGAAACGGTAAAATACCCTTTAGTCATATAAATGGATGAAATACAGTTTGTCATGGAAAGGATGGTGACCGGAGGATGTCCAATGAATTCAGAGTGTGCGATGACTGCTTGGCGGTAAACATAAAAACATTGATCCCGCGTCTTGAAAAGCTTGATCCCGACGCGAAAATTGAAGTGGGCTGCCAATCCTACTGCGGTCCTGGCAGAAAGAAGTCTTTTGCCTTTGTCAATAACCGTCCGGTTGCTGCACCGACAGAAGACGAGTTACTAGATAAAATCAATAAAAAACTAAAGTAGGATCCATGATATATAGGTAGAGTGGATTATTTCTTAATGATATATGGAACCAGTAATCATCACCCAGATTCGACACACTGCGGTGATTTTTTATTTCCTTATTTTCGAGACAAAACCAGACTGAAACTTCCGTTTTCTTACAAAATGCCCCCTCTTACTAGCAAGGTGGAAGTTAGGGTTTTTTGTCAAAACACGCTATAATGAGTGCATCGAGATTATGAAAAAGAGGGTAGTTCATGGGATATTCCGGCGAAAAATTACAAGAAGAAAAAGTATTCAAGGATCCGGTGCACCGATATATACATGTTCGTGACCGGGTTATATGGGATTTAATAGGGACGAAGGAATTCCAGCGGCTTCGTAGGATCAAACAGCTGGGAACGACTTATTTAACCTTTCATGGTGCGGAACATAGTCGGCTTAGCCATTCGCTTGGAGTATACGAGATTGTCCGGAGAATCGTGGATGATGTTTTCGAGGGCAGACCGGAATGGAAACCAGAGGAGCGGTTACTATCCTTGTGCGCAGCCCTCCTGCATGATTTGGGTCATGGTCCTTTCTCTCATTCTTTTGAAAAAGTGTTTGATCTGGATCATGAGCAATTCACGCAGCAGATAATCGTCGGCGATACGGAAGTGAATAAGATCCTCCTTAGAGTTGGGCGTGATTTTCCAAAAAAAGTGGCAGAAGTCATCGCGAAAACCTATAAAGGCAAATTAGTAGTCAGCCTGATTTCAAGTCAGATCGATGCTGATAGAATGGACTATTTACAGCGTGATGCTTATTTCACTGGCGTGAGTTATGGACATTTCGATATGGAAAGGCTTTTGCGTGTGATGAGGCCAAGGGAAGAACATGCCGTCATAAAGCAGAGCGGGATGCATGCGGTTGAGGATTATATCATGAGTCGCTACCAAATGTATTGGCAGGTTTATTTCCATCCAGTTACGAGAAGTGCGGAGGTCATACTTACAAAGATCCTACATAGGGCGAAACATTTATATGAATCCGGTTATGAGTTTGCTCAAGAACCGCACCATTTTTATTCATTGTTCAAGGGAGAAGTGACTTTAACGGACTATTTGAAAATGGATGAATCGGTGATGCTCTATTATTTCGAAGCATGGGAAGAGGAAAACGATGCGATTTTAAAAGATTTATGCACTCGCTTCGTTAACCGTACACTATTTAAATATGTGGAATTCCATCCGTCGAACAGTCAAATGAACAGATTGATGGAATTAAGGACGCTATTCAAGAAGGCAGGCATCGATCCGGATTATTATCTTGTCGTCGATTCCTCATCAGATCTGCCGTATGATTTTTACCGGCCAGGTGAGGAAGAGGAGAGACTTCCGATTCACTTGCTTAAAAATAATGGCGAAATTCGTGAATTATCACGTGAATCCGAAATTGTCGATGCAATTTCAGGGAAAAGAAGAACGGATCATAAGTTGTATTATCCAGCGGATTTATTGCGTGATGAATCTACGAAGAAAAATATTAAAAAACAGATCCGCAAGCTTTTGGAGCTATCGGATTAAAGTGGTACATTTTTGGTGAGGAGTGACGAGCCTTGTTTAAGGATCATGCAAACATTATCAATGCAATTTCTACTGCCGGTGAAATCTCGGGTCGGAAAAAATTACAAAAAATCGTTTATATCGCGAAGAAGCTGTCCTTCCCATTTCATGAAAAGTTTCAGTTTCACTTTTATGGACCGTATTCGGAGGAGTTGACCTTACGGATTGAAGAGCTCTGCGAAATGGGCTACTTGAATGAAGTAAGGGAAAAAAAAGCAGGCTATTATCAATATTGTTATTCGATAACGGATGCCGGCCAGGATTTCCTATCCATACAGGAAGTGGAGATGCCGGCACTTGAGGCATGCTTACAGGATATGAACGAGCAGAATGCCAGGTTTTTGGAGCTGGTTTCAACGGTGCTATACTTCGACACGCTTGAAAAAGAGGAAGTCACCGAGAAAATTTTTACGCTGAAAAGCAAACAAAAATATACCCTTGAAGAAATTGATGAGGCATATGAATATATTGAGCAGTTAAAAACAAAAGCTAAGCCGAATTGATGGCTTAGCTTTTCCCCATTATGTAAATCTTATAGATCGCTTTTACGGACACCGGCTACTGCTAAATGATTTTTTGACATTTCTTCAATGAAAATCGTCACGGCTTCAGCTGGTGCTCCAGTTGTTTCCGTCACGGCTGCAGTCACCTTTTCGACTAAAGCCTTTTTTTGTTCGTCTGTACGGCCTTCAAGCATTTTGACTGTTACATATGGCATCTCTTTTCCCCCCCTTCCTCTCTTATCTTGTAGTGTTTCACAATGGAAAAAGAATTGCAAGACACGGAAGTCAGAGTTTTTTCACTTCTTGAGTTTTTGATGTATACTAACGGTAATAAACATTGGGGGAGAAGCTATCGATGGAATTCATTGATCAAATAGAACGGTTTTTGGTTTATCCTTTGGAAAAGCTTCCATATGTCATTGTGTCACTGTTGATCGCATTTACGGTTCATGAATTTTCCCATGCTTATGTGGCCTATAAGTTCGGTGACCCGACTGCCAAGAATGAAGGAAGAGTCACATTGAATCCGATTTCTCATTTGGATCCGATCGGAACTCTGTTGATATTAATAGCCGGATTTGGTTGGGCGAGACCTGTTCCGGTTAATCGTTTTCATTTCAAGAATCCAAAATTGGCAGGAGTGCTCGTCTCTTTTGCCGGTCCGTTCAGTAATTTGCTTGTTGCAATTTTGGGGTACTTGATTTTTTACGGATTGATTGCCGCAGGCGTTGGACCTGATTTACCGTTTTTCGTCGAGCCTTTCTTAAGTATACTCATAAATTTAAATGTCCTTTTATTTGTATTTAATCTGTTACCGCTGCCGCCTCTCGATGGTTATAGGATCGTTCAGGATCTTGTTTCCGCAGACTTGCGGGCAAAAATGACCCAGTATGAACAATATGGCTCACTGATTTTTTTGATTCTGATCATTACACCGCTGAGTCAATATACAATTAGACCGGTTTTGAATACTGGTACCAAGTTTGTGGGAGACACCTTGAGTCAATTTTTTTCACTTTTGTTTTTTTAACCAATAATAAGGAATGACAAAACGATAAAGGGGGATATGAACATGGAAGAACAACCAAAGAAAAAGGTAGGCTTCAATATTATAAAAAACGACCCAACAGAAGGTCATGGCGGATATGGGGCAGGGGTATTAACGCTCGATAATATTTCCCCGGTCATCATCGATGTGGATGCAGGTGAAGCAGAGGTCGATATCGGAGCGATGCATGCAAGAAGTGCAGTGGAAAAAGGGATCAAGTTTTTAAAGACTAAAGAGGAAGTCCCGAATGCCAAACCTTACTGGCTTGTTTGGGTGACCATTGAAGCCACTCAAAATGGTCCGCACTATGCAGGTGTGACAGCATGTGAAATGATGGTCGACAGGTCAATTAGACGCGGTTACAAATCGCTCCCGGAGCATGTTAACCGGATGGATAAATCGCTAAAACGAAAAATCATCGTTGAGGACATGGACGATAAATCAAAACGTGTGCTTGCAGACTTCCTGAAAAATCATGATGCGGGAATGTGGGAGCGTTCTTCAGATCAGCTGAAGGAGTCATTGACGGTTTGAATCTCGTTTGATGGATGAAATGTTAAGTTTAGTGAAAAATGCACTTGTAGGAAAGCGATAAAATCAGTAAACTTAAAGACAGCAGTTTAGTCACTGTGGAACTAGGACAGAAAAACCCCCGAAGCCGCTGCAGGCTTCGGGGGTTTTTCGTTATCCCCAAGGTTTTAAGACTTTCTTGTACCACGGGGCCTTTTTATGTTCTTCTTCTTTTGGGGCATGTTTCGGATTCTCACCCTTAAAGTGCTCGGCACAGTATTCGACAGGCTCGGTTCCTTTAACATAATAAGTCATTCTTGAGACGGGACAATCCTTTGTGGCCAATTTTCCGCTTACGGGATTCACATTTACCCCGATTACGTTTTCGGTTTCCTTAAATGATTTTGCTGGTTTACCTTTTAGCCCCTTTTCCATATAGGAAGCCCAGATTTTCTTTGCATAGCCTTTTTCAGCAGGGATCTCGATCTTTTTGCCTTGGTCATATCCAGTCCATACTCCTGCTACAAGCTCCGGTGTGTAACCGATCATCCAGCTATCCGTCGGGGTGGAGCCTGATTTGCCGGCATATGGGCGGGTCAGCCGGGAACTGATGGTGCTGCCGGTCACTTTCGTATAGCCATTTAACGTTTCATCGAAAACACCTGTAAGCATCTGGGTCATGACAAATGCCTTGTCCTTATCAAGAATCTGTTCCGGTTTCTCCTTTTCATCAAAAATCACTTCACCTTTTTGATTTTCCACCTTTTTGATAAACACGGGTTCAACCTTCTTGCCGCCGTTAGCCAGAATGCTGTATGCGTTCACCATTTCAATCGCCCTAACACCTGACGTACCGAGTGCCAGGGAAGGGACCGCATCCATCTTCGCCGTGATTCCGAATCGACGCGCCGTATCGACCAATGACTGTTCCCCAAGGAACAAATGTGTTTTTACGGCGAAGATATTATCGGAAAGAGCAATGGCCTGAGCCATCGTGATTTCGCCTTCCGCATATTGATGGTTGTAATTATGCGGTGTGTAAGATGAGTGACCATCATCGAAAGAAAATGTAGTTGTCTCGCTTTTCAAGGTGGTGGACGGTGTGAAACCATTCTCCAGCGCTGAATAGTATAGCAATGGCTTCATGGTTGAACCAGGCTGGCGAACGGCCTGTGTGGCCCGATTGAATGGAGACTCGGAATAATCTTTACCGCCGACCAGCGCACGGACCTCCCCGGTATCCGGATCCATTGCCACTATCGAGGCTTGAATGCCAGAAGACTTGGGTATGGTATTGGAAAGGACCTCTTCAGCAGCATCCTGCTGGGTTTCGTCCAGTGTCGTATACACCTTAAGGCCGCCGAGCTCGATCGTCCGGTCATCTAAATGAAGCTGAGATTTTAAAGCCTGCTTGACGGCATCCTGGAAATAAGGAGCGGTCTTCTTGGTGACCGTTCCGTGTTCCCCTTTTAATGTAAGGGATGTTCGCAGCGCTTCCGCGATATCCTTTTCTGAAACGTAGTTTTTGCTTTTCATGGATTGCAGGACAACTTTCTGCCTTGATTTCGCTTTTTCAAAGTTATCCAATGGAGAATAGTTTGACGGCCCTTTTGGTATTCCGGCCAGCATGCTCGCTTCAGGAAGAGTCAAATCCTTGGCATCCTTGCCAAAGTAATATTGACTTGCAGCTTGGGCTCCATATGCACCATGGCCATAGTAAATCGTATTTAAATAGCCTTCTAGAATTTCCTTTTTGGAGTAGTTCATTTCTAAACGTATCGTATAAAAGGCCTCATTAAGTTTGCGCGACCACGTTTTGTCATGCCCAAGAAACAGGTTCCGGGCATACTGCTGGGTAATGGTGCTTGCACCCTGGACCTTGGACATTGCCTTAATATCGGCAAGGATGGCACCGCCGATCCGCTTTATATCAAATCCATAATGAGTGTAAAATTGGCGGTCCTCAACGGCGACAGTCGCTTTGATGAGCTGTGGTGAAATCGACTCCATTCCGGCCCAATAACGCTTCTGGCCATTATCTGTTTCACCGATCACATTTCCATCATCACTGTAATAGAGAGTGGACTGCGGCACGACCAAAGGAGGCGGACCTAATATTTTTGCATAAATCAGTAAAGAGAGAAGCAATACAAAGAGTATTGTCAGCCCGATTGTGGCAAGGATAATGAAGGCCCGTACATATTTAGTTGTCCTTTTAAATCGTTCGCTTGGAATCAATTCCATTGCTTTCACCTCTCTTATCAGGTAAGAATCTAGTATCTATTACTATTATGGAAAAAAAAGAAAATTTTAAACATAAGAACTGCATTTAAGAAATTTATCTTGCAATTCTGCTAGATTCGTCTATAATTTTTCTAGCTAATGACTATACCGATTTTGGGGAACCTATAAGGTGACTGACAATATGAAATGGAAAAGGAGCGTTAATAAATGAGCATTTGGTTTACTGAAAAACAAACAGAGAACTTTGGTATTACGATGAAAGTGAATCGTACTTTACATACGGAGCAAACTGAGTTTCAAAAGCTTGATATGATTGAAACGGAAGAGTGGGGCAATATGCTATTGCTGGATGACATGGTAATGACTTCACAGCGCGATGAATTCGTTTACCATGAAATGGTAGCCCATGTTCCTTTATTTACCCATCCTAATCCAGAAAACGTTTTGGTTGTAGGTGGAGGGGACGGAGGAGTTATCCGTGAAATCCTTAAACACCCAAGCGTAAAAAAAGCTACATTGGTGGATATCGATGGGAAAGTCATCGAATACTCAAAGAAATACCTGCCGGAAATTGCAGGCATGCTTGAAGATCCGCGTGTAGACGTACAAGTTGGGGATGGCTTCATGCACATCGCCAAAAGTGAAAATGAATATGACGTGATCATGGTTGACTCAACTGAACCTGTCGGACCTGCTGTCAATTTATTCACAAAAGGTTTTTATGCCGGGATTTCCAAAGCTTTGAAAGAAGATGGGATTTTTGTGGCACAATCCGACAACCCTTGGTTTAAAGCGGACTTAATTCGCGATGTTCAACGTGATGTGAAAGAGATATTCCCAATCACGAGCCTGTATTTAGCGAATATCCCGACGTATCCAAGCGGCCTTTGGGCGTTCACGATCGGATCGAAAAAATATAATCCATTAGAAGTGACTGAAGATCGTTTCCATGAAATGGAAACTAAATATTATACAAAAGAACTTCATAAAGCAGCATTCGTTCTGCCTAAATTCGTTCAAGATTTAGTGAAATAAGGGAGGCATGGACCATGAAATTCGATGAAGCCTATTCAGGCAATGTATTCATTAAAAGCCACCCTGTTTTTGAGGAATCTGAAGCTGTGCTATACGGCATGCCGATGGACTGGACGGTAAGTTTCCGTCCGGGTTCCCGCTTCGGCCCTACCCGGATTCGTGAAGTTTCGATTGGTTTGGAAGAGTACAGCCCGTATTTAGATCGTGAATTAGAGGAAGTTAAATTCTTTGATGCCGGGGATATTCCATTACCATTCGGCAATCCGCAGCGCAGTATCGATATGATTGAAAACTTTGTCGACAGCTTGTTGGATGCAGGTAAGTTCCCAATGGGGATGGGAGGGGAACATCTTGTCACATGGCCTGTCATCAAAGCCATGTTCAAAAAGTATCCCGATATGGCCATCATCCATATGGATGCCCATACAGATTTACGTGAGGATTATGAGGGAGAGCCGCTTTCCCATGCGTCCATCATCCGTAAATCCGCAGAACTTATCGGCCCGAAAAATGTATACTCTTTCGGCATTCGTTCAGGTTTGAAGGAAGAGTTCCAATGGGCAAAAGAAAATGGCATGCACATCTCTAAATTTGAAGTTCTTGAACCTTTGAAAGAAGTATTGCCGCAGTTAGCTGGCCGTCCTGTATATGTGACGATCGACATCGATGTTCTTGACCCTGCGCACGCGCCGGGTACAGGCACCGTAGATTGTGGAGGCATCACTTCCAAAGAGCTTTTAGCTTCGATTCATGAGATAGCACGGTCTGAAATTAATGTGGTCGGCTGCGATTTAGTAGAAGTGGCACCGATCTATGATCCATCCGAGCAAACTGCGAATACGGCGAGCAAGCTGATTCGCGAAATGATTCTAGGATGGGTTCAAAAAGGTTAATGATGGAAGACTTGACTGTTCCTGTTTTATAGCGGGAATGGTCTTTTTTTATCCATGGATAAGAATTAATGGCTCTTTTTGAATTATTCCGCCCAATGAGTCATTATTGCGTTAAAATCAAATGGATTGCAACAACATGATTTCGACAGTTTATCCTCACACTTTTGGATTAACACTTTATTTTCCGCTCCAAGTTGAAACTTCCTTGAAGAATATTTATACTTATAAAGTTAAGAACGACATGATGAAGGAAGTGTAGCTTTGACTCTTCATGATATAGATAAGCATGCTATTAAAGTGACTTTACAGACAAAAATCAAGCACGGTTCAGAAACGGAAACGTATGAGCTGGTCACATTTGGTACAAAAATGTATAAAGGTGCAGATTTATATTTGCAATATAAAGAGGAAAATGAAACCGGTCAAACACAAACGACCATCAAACACAAACCGGATGAAACGATCCTGCTTAGAAATGGTGCCATTAAAATGAGGCAGCTTTTCCGCCTGCAGGAAGCGACAAATGGGCATTACGAAAGTATATATGGCAGGTTAGGATTACGGACGACCGCGAAGAAGATCCATCATCAATGGGATGAGCAGGCCAAGCAAGGGAAACTTGTCCTTAAATATACGTTACATATGCAGGGAAGCGAACCTGGTCAATATGAGATGACGATTTCCTACAAGGAGGAAGCATAACGCATGAATATAGTAAAAGAGGTACAGGAAAAACTGAAAGAAGAGATTAAAGCGGCAGTCATTAAAGCTGGTTTAGCAACGGAAGAGCAAATTCCAAATGTTGTATTGGAACTGCCAAGAGATAAGACACACGGAGATTATTCCACGAATATGGCCATGCAATTAACGAAGATTGCAAAGAAAGCGCCAAAGATGATAGCAGAGGCAATCATCGAAAACTTTGACAACTCAAAAGCATCCATCGAAAAAATTGAAATAGCAGGACCGGGTTTCATCAACTTCTACATGAATAATGCTTATTTGACGGAATTGGTTCCTGTCATTTTGAAAGTGGATGAAGCATATGGGGAAAGTGACTTTGGTAAAGGCGAAAAAATCCAAGTGGAGTTCGTTTCCGCAAACCCGACCGGTGATCTCCATCTTGGTCATGCCCGTGGTGCAGCAGTAGGTGATACGTTATGTAATATCCTCTCTAAAGCCGGTTACGATGTTTCACGTGAATACTATATCAATGATGCCGGAAATCAAATCAATAATTTGGCCATTTCCATAGAAGCCCGTTATTTCCAGGCGATTGGCCTCGAAAAGGATATGCCTGAGGGCGGTTATCATGGCGAAGATATCATTGGCATCGGTAAGACACTTGCAAGTGAGTATGGGGATAAATATGTAAATGTCGATGAGAAGGAACGTTTTGAATTTTTCCGTGAGTACGGCTTGAAATATGAAATGGAAAAACTGAAAACGGACTTGGGTAATTTCCGTGTCGGATTTGATGTATGGTACTCCGAAACATCCCTTTATCAAGACGGTAAAATTGATGAAGCACTTAAGGTGTTGAGGGAAAGGGGCCATGTTTACGAGGAAGATGGGGCTACATGGTTCCGCTCTACGGAATTAGGCGATGATAAAGACCGGGTGCTTATTAAGCAGGATGGTTCTTACACATATTTGACACCGGATATTGCCTATCACCGTAATAAATTGGAGCGCGGCTTTGAAACGCTGATCAATATCTGGGGTGCAGACCACCACGGGTATATACCGCGCATGAAAGCAGCGATCGAAGCATTAGGGTACAACCGCGAGCAGCTTGAAGTGGAAATCATCCAGCTTGTCCACCTGTACAAGGATGGCGAGAAAATGAAGATGAGTAAACGTACCGGTAAAGCAGTTACGATGCGTGACCTGATTGATGAAGTGGGTCTGGATGCAACACGTTATTTCTTTGCAATGAGAAGTGCGGATACCCATATGGACTTTGATTTGGATCTTGCGGTCTCACAATCCAATGAAAACCCGGTTTATTATGCACAGTATGCCCACGCCCGTATTTCCAGCATTTTGCGCCAAGGTGTGGAACAAGGGATCAGCTATGAAGGAGTCACTGATTTCTCTTCCCTATCTACTGAAAAAGAAGTGGAGCTTTTGAAGAAATTAGGAGAATTCCCGCAGGCAATAGCGGAAGCAGCCGAAAAACGGATGCCTCACCGTATGACGAATTATATATACGACCTGGCTTCTACATTCCACAGTTTCTACAATGCAGATAAGGTTCTGGATGTTGAAGAAATGGAAAGAAGTAAGGCTCGCCTTGGACTGGTCAAATCCGTCCAAATTACGTTAAAGAATGCATTGGCCATCATCGGGGTTTCGGCACCGGAAAAAATGTAATGGAAAAAAGCGGCTGTTTCGAGCGAAACAGCCGCTTTTTTTAGGTTATTTAGCACTCAATGGCTCCTCCGCTCACCCTTTTTACACCTCGAATCTTAGCCATATCTTCAATCAGCTGCAACATTGCCCGATCCTTCATCTTGGCCTCGATCATGAAATCCACGTCCTGTCCAAGATCCTTAAGCACTTTAAAAAGGGGCATGATGAAGTCCAAATCGATATAATCTGCATGCGAGCGAAATTCACCTGCCGATTTTGGGGATGAAATATGGATCTTTGGTACCGCTCCTGCTTGTTTCCAAGTGGTGAACACCTCGGTGAGCAGCTCGTTAAGCGGCTCATCCGAAAGGTTTGCGAGATGATGGTGATAATCGAATACAAGCGGGATGCCCTCCCTTTTACATACGCCGAGGGTTTCAGATGCTGTATAGGTTTTATCATCATTCTCCAAAGTCATTCTTTCCTTGATGTGCATAGGCAGCGATTTAAGGTTGTCATGAACCCTTACAAGGGCGGACTCTTTATCACCATAGGCCCCACCGACATGGATATTGATGAAAGAGGTGTCCGCAATGCCCATTGCATCAAGCATTTTATAATGGAACTCCATATCTTTCACGGCATTTTGTGTGATCTCGGGCTTAGGGCTGGTGAACAGCGTAAACTGATTGGGATGAAAGCTGAGCCGCATCTTGTGTGCAGTGGCCCAATCGCCAAGCTGTTTCCACTCTTTCTTAAAAGGAGTAACGAAATCCCATTCGATTTCGGGATGTGTGGCTAAAGGAACAATGGAACTGGACATCCGGTATACTTCTATTTGGTGTGCCGTGTTATATTGAAGGACCCTTAAGGTATTTTCAATGTTCTGCCTTGTCACATCCAGGAGCTTTTCCATTCCTTTTTCTGCGCTAAGTGTGCTATATCGCTTGAAAGTAAGTGTCTTAGCCGGAGAAGCCTCCCATAAACAGGTGGCATTGGATACGAACCCAAATCTTATTATCATTATATTTTTCTCCTTGAGCAAAGGGTTGTCAAAGAAAAGGAGAAAGGATGGAAGCCAGCGATTCTTTTGCTGAACGGACTACATTCATACTGGAAAGAGCATCCCCGTTTAGCGGCTTGGATTCGGCCAGGTCCACTGCCAATTCCTTTTCTACATCTTTTATAAATGTCCGGTCAAATACGATGCAGTTCATTTCACTATTTAAAAAACAACTGCGTTTATCAAAATTAGCCGTACCGATATCACACATTATATCATCGATCAATATCACTTTAGAATGGTAGAACCCTCTTTGAAATTGCATGATTTCCGCCCCGTCTTTTATTAGTACCCGAAAATAGGGAAAAGAAGCTTCCTTTACAAGGGCGTGGTCTGAAATTTCAGGTACGATGACCGTAACGGAAACATTGCGTGCAAGGGCATCCCTTAATTCCTGAAATAAAGTTTCACTGGGAATGAAGTATGGAGTCCCGATAATGATTTTTTTAGTCGCTTGACGAATCATGTTTGTCAGTGACTGTTCAAGATCACTGCCATTCGTGACGACAAACTGATGGGCCTGCGTCCCGGGAGTCAATGTCGGAAAATAGGCAGGCGTTCCTCTGTAATCCTCGTTTGTATCATAGAACCAATCCGAAAGGAAGACTTCCTGAAGGTCTTTTACACCTTCCCCGGTCATTTTTAAATGGTAATCCCTCCATGGGTTCAGCTTCTCCCCTTGGTTTATATACTCCTTACCGATATTAAAGCCGCCAAGATAGCCGATTTTTCCATCTATCACCGAGATCTTACGGTGATTTCTTTTTTGTATGGTATAGAAAAGGAAGGGGAGTTTCGGTTTAAAGCTGAAAGAAAAATGAACGCCGCTTTCAGTCAGCTCCTGAATGGTTTGGCGGGACATCTTTTTACTCCCTATCCAATCGACTAAAAGCCGCACTTCCACGCCCTCTTCCGCTTTTGACTGCAGTAACTTCAAAAAGTCCTTGCTGAATTTATCATTTTTTACTATATAAAAAAGGATATGGATGGAATCCTGAGCTTGCCTGACTTCCTTGATATAATCTTCAAACAGGATTTTCCCTGATGTGAATACAGTCATTTCGCTATTCCGAGGCGGATATTTAATGTTGGTTGCGTGCTTCAAATAACGCTTATGCCCTACCTTAAGATCAACCCAGCACCAAGAGAAGATCAATAAAAATATAGAGGCAATCGTAGTGATTATCTTCAAAAAAAATCCCCCCTAAATGATTATATTTAGTTTGGCTCTAATTCCCTGTCAGTAACCATTAAAAAGGGGGAAAGGGTCTTCATTTTTTTTGAATGCAGAAGGGTAATGCATGGATTTGTCGAATTATATAATTAAGGGGCAGAAAAATTAAATGGTTTTTAAAAGAAAAAAGTTGACTGAATGCTCATTCATTATATAATGGAATTAATCAAATTTCAGAAAAATGCCAAATTTCCCATAATGGTACCTGGCATTTTGCAATTTACTAAAGAGGGGGAAAGACTGCATGGAAATGAATGGTTTACTGTGGATCAACTTAGTTGCATTCCTGCTTGTAACCGCTTACGCCGCCGGTTTGTTTGTCTATTTGATAAAGACTCGTATTGCTTATATAAAACTTGGCAAAAAAGTGGAATTCGATAACCGTGTGAAAGATCGTCTTGTCAAAATAGGGATTTATGTATTTGGACAGAAGAAACTCTTTAAAGATAAAAAGAGCGGGATCATTCATGCCTTGTTATTTTATGGTTTCATATTAGTGCAATTTGGCGCACTTGATTTTTTCGTTAAAGGCTTAAGGCCGGGGTGGCATTTACCGTTCGGCCCTGTTTATCCGGCCTTTACTTTCTTCCAGGAAATTGTGACGCTTACCGTTCTTGTTGCAATCCTATGGGCGGCATACCGCCGTTATGTCGAAAAGCTCGTTCGCTTGAAAAGGGATTTCAAAGCAGGTTTGGTTGTCATCTTCATTACCGGTATCATGATCACCGTATTACTGGGGAATGGAATGGGGATGATCTGGCATGGACACGATGCAACCTGGTCAGAGCCAGTCGCATCGAGCATCGCATTTCTATTCGGCTGGATGGGGACAACAGCGGCAACCGTCGTTTTTTATGTAGCTTGGTGGCTGCATTTACTGATCATATTATCTTTCCTTGTTTATATCCCGCAATCTAAGCACGCTCATTTGATTGCCGGTCCGATAAATGTATTCCTTAATCGCCTGGACAATCCGGGGAAATTGAAACCGGTTGATTTGGAAGAAGAGATTCTCGACAAAGAAGGCAATCAATATTACGGTGCCAAATATATCGAGGACTTGACGCAATATCAAATGGTGGACCTCTATGCCTGTGTGGAGTGCGGTCGCTGTACGAATATGTGCCCGGCTACAGGTACCGGGAAAATGCTGTCCCCGATGGATATCATAATCAAGATGCGTGACCATTTAACAAATACAGGCGCTGCCGTTACAACGAAGCAGCCATGGGTTCCATCTTTTGTTTTTGGAAATACGAAGGGAAATAAGATCGCTTTGGCTGGTGCCGCGCAGGGGGCGCAGGAATCAGCTGCAGCAACAGAAGCATACAGTCCGAGCCTGATTGGCGAAGTCATTACGGAAGAAGAACTTTGGGCTTGCACCACATGCCGGAACTGTGAAGATCAATGCCCGGTAATGAATGAACATGTCGACAAAATCATTGATATGCGCCGTTATCTAGTTCTTACTGAGGGCAGACTTGATCCCGATGCACAGCGTGCCATGACCAATATCGAGCGTCAAGGGAACCCGTGGGGATTAAATCGTAAAGAGAGAGAAGATTGGAGAAGCCTTCGGGAAGATGTCAGCGTCCCAACCGTGAAGGAATTAAAAAAGGCAGACGAAGAATTCGAGTATTTATTTTGGGTGGGTTCAATGGGGTCGTACGATAACCGAAGCCAGAAGATTGCCCTTTCCTTTGCTAAATTATTGAATGAAGCGGGCGTCACATTTGCAATTCTCGGAAATAAGGAGAAAAACTCAGGGGATACTCCACGTCGATTGGGTAATGAGTTTGTTTTTCAGGAACTTGCCGTGAAAAATATAGAAGAATTCCAGAAGAATGAAATAACGAAAATCGTGACGATCGATCCGCATGCATACAATATCTTTAAGAATGAGTATCCGGATTTTGGCTTGGAAGCGGAAGTGTATCACCATACTGAGCTGTTGGCCAAACTTGTCAGTGAAGGCAGGCTGGTGCCGCAGTATCCGGTGAATGAGACGATTACATTCCACGATTCCTGTTACTTGGGAAGGTACAATGAAGTTTACAGCCCGCCGCGTGAAATCTTACAATCCATTGATGGAGTGAAACTTATTGAGATGGAGCGTAACCGTGAGAAGGGTATGTGCTGCGGAGCTGGAGGCGGTTTGATGTGGATGGAAGAAGAAACTGGAAACCGCATTAATGTGGCCCGTACCGAACAAGCGCTGGCCGTCAGTCCAACAGTGATCAGCTCAGGATGTCCTTATTGCCTGACCATGCTATCTGATGGGACGAAAGCAAAAGAAGTTGAGGAAAATGTTAAAACGTATGATGTAGCTGAACTACTCGAAAAAGCGGTCATTGGTGAAAATAAATCGATTGCCTCTTAATTTTAAATGGAATAGCCTGCTTCCTCTAAATGAGATTCAAATGGGAGTAGGCAATATTTTCAATATTTATAAACTAAATATTTTCATTTTTGAGAAAAATGTGTAATATAATATAATATTAAGCGCTTACAACACTATTTTTTTAACTCCAAATTGAGCGAGCGTTCAATCAATGTTACTTATAGGGGGAAATAATGATGGCGAAAACAGTGATTATTAGCGGTGTGAGAACACCTTTTGGTAAATTCGGCGGTGGCCTTAGCAGTTTGACGGCATCACAACTTGGTGGAATAGCAATCAAAGAGGCACTTGTTCGGGCAGGGATTGAAGGCAGCCAAGTGGACGAGGTCATCATGGGGAATGTGCTTCAAGCAGGCCAAGGCCAAATACCGTCCCGCCAGGCAGCCCGTCATGCTGGATTGCCTTGGGAAGTGAAAACGGAAACCATTAATAAAGTATGCGCATCAGGACTTCGCAGTGTCACATTGGCTGATCAGATCATTCGCTTAGGTGAAGAAGAAATCATTGTTGCCGGGGGAATGGAATCGATGAGCAATGCACCTTATATCCTTCCGAAAGCAAGGTGGGGCCTAAGGATGGGTGATGGGGAACTGAAGGATACGATGATATCGGATGGACTTAGCTGCAGTTTTACGGGCGTCCATATGGGGACTTACGGTAACAGTACAGCCGAGGATCTTGAAATCACCCGTGAGGAACAAGATAACTGGGCTTATGAGAGTCACCAAAAAGCGATAAAAGCAATCGATGGCGGAATTCTTGCAGAAGAAATCATTTCCGTACAGGTGCCGGTCCGAAAAGGCGAACCAATTACCATCGAACATGATGAAGCCCCAAGAAAAGATACATCTGCCGGAAAGTTGGCTAAACTAGGTCCAGCTTTCAATAATGAGGGGACCATTACGGCTGGTAATGCACCAGGTGTCAATGACGGGGCAGGTGCACTCGTATTGATGAGTGAGGAACGTGCTGAAAAAGAAGGGAAAACGCCTTTTGCCTATATTTTAGCTCATGCAGAAGTGGCAGTGGAAGCAAAGGACTTCCCTAAAACGCCAGGTCTGGTAATAAATGAACTTCTGAAGAAGACAGGTAAATCGATAGAGGAGATTGATTTATTTGAAGTGAATGAAGCATTTGCTGCGGTTGCATTGGCCAGCGGGAAAATTGCCAACATCGAGCCGGGAAAAGTGAATGTAAACGGAGGGGCTGTAGCATTAGGTCACCCGATCGGGGCAAGTGGTGCCCGCATCATCATTACGCTGATGCATGAACTGAAACGCCGCGGAGGGGGATTGGGCATCGCAGCGATCTGCAGTGGCGGCGGTCAGGGAGATGCCATTTTAATAGAAGTGCCTAAGCAAGGATAATAGTTTCATAGATAAATGAGGAGGGATATTCCCATGGGCATTCAAAAAGTGATGGTCATTGGTGCGGGACAGATGGGATCTGGCATTGCCCAGGTCTGTGCAATGAGCGGTTATGAAGTTCTTTTACACGATTTAAAAGATGAGTATGTAGAAAAGGGTTTAGGGACTATTGCCAAAAACCTATCGCGGCAGGTTGAAAAAGGGAAAATGGAATCCGAGGAGAAGGATGCAATCCTTTCCCGGCTTACTTCCTCAACGAATTTGAAAAATGCAGCTGCAGTAGATTTGGTGATTGAAGCGGCAGTGGAAAACATGGAAATAAAAACAAGAATATTCGCCGAGTTGGATGAAATCACGCCCCGGCACGTCATTCTTGCATCCAATACTTCTTCGCTACCGATTACCGAGATAGCCGCTGCCACGAAAAGGCCGGAAAAGGTAATTGGCATGCACTTTATGAACCCGGTTCCAGTCATGAAGCTGGTTGAGGTCATCCGCGGCCTTGCTACAGCGGATGAAGTTTATCAAGAGGTTGAAAAGATGGCTGAATCCTTGAATAAGGTACCGGTGGAAGTCAATGATTTTCCAGGTTTTGTAGCGAATCGGATTTTGATGCCGATGATCAATGAGGCCATCTTTACACTTTATGAGGGCGTCGCTACTAAAGAAGCGATCGATGACGTAATGAAACTGGGCATGAACCATCCGATGGGCCCGCTTACGCTAGCTGACTTCATCGGCCTGGATACATGCTTGTATATAATGGAAACCCTTCACCAAGGACTGGGAGACGATAAATACCGACCGTGTCCGCTGTTAAGGAAATATGTAAAGGCTGGGTGGTTAGGCAAGAAATCAGGACGGGGCTTTTATGAATATAACTAATCATGGAAAGATGTGCAGCCAGGGAGGGATGAAGGATGGATTTCAAGTTTACCGAAGAACATGAAATGATGCGGAAAATGGTAAGCTCTTTTGCGGAGAATGAGATCACTCCTCATATCGAGGCAATGGAAACAGGCGTGTTTCCAAAAACGATTCTGCAAAAAATGGGTGAGCTTGGTTTGATGGGAATTCCGATTTCAGAAGAATACGGTGGCGCGGGTATGGACTTCATGTCTTATATCATTGCCATCAATGAGATTTCCAAAGTAAGTCCCACTCTCGGTGTCATACTGTCCGTTCATACATCTGTTGGCACAAATCCAATCGTTTATTTTGGAACGGAAGAGCAGAAGCGAAAGTATGTGCCTAAGTTAGCCGCTGGTAAAAATTTAGGGGCCTTTTGTTTGACTGAGCAAAGCTCAGGTTCCGATGCTGCGAGTTTGAAATCGAAGGCAGTGGCAGTAAGGGAAGGCGGACAATATCGAATAAATGGGTCCAAGGTTTTTATCACCAATGGCGGGGAAGCGGATGTGTTCATTGTTTTTGCTTCAACCGACCCTCAAAAGGGAAGCAAGGGAATCTCTGCTTTTGTCGTAGAAAAAGGGACGCCAGGTTTAATCATCGGAAAAGACGAACGTAAAATGGGCCTTCATGGCTCGAGCACCGTGCAGGTAACATTCGAGGATATGAAAGTCCCTGCAGCCAATCTCCTTGGCAAAGAAGGTGAAGGCTTTAAGATCGCCATGGCCAACTTGGATGCTGGAAGGATCGGGATTGCCGCTCAAGCGCTGGGAATTGCTGAGGGTGCCATGGAACATGCTGTCCGATATGCAAAAAGCAGGGAGCAATTCGGAAAACCCATTGCAGAACAGCAAGGGATTGGTTTCAAACTGGCCGAAATGGCAACGGGCATAGAAGCTTCAAGGCTACTCGTCTATCGGGCGGCATATTTACGCTCGCAGGGGTTGAATTGCGGTAAAGAGGCTGCAATGGCTAAGCTATTCGCTTCGAGGACGGCCGTTGAGGTGGCGATAGAAGCAGTCCAGGTGTTCGGAGGCTATGGATATACAACGGATTATCCGGTCGAACGATATTTCAGGGATGCGAAGGTAACTGAAATTTATGAGGGTACAAGCGAAATACAGAGAATGGTCATCAGTAAAAATCTATAATTACGAGAAATTTGAGAAATTTAGGAGGCATTGTCATGCAATTTAAACTAACGGAAGAACATGAAATGATCAGGAAAATGGTGCGCGACTTTGCCCAGAATGAAGTGGCTCCGACTGCTGCCGAGAGGGATGAAGAAGAACGATTCGACCGTGAAATCTTCGATAAAATGGCTGAACTTGGATTGACTGGGATTCCGTGGCCTGAGGAATACGGCGGAATTGGAAGTGATTACTTAGCGTATTGCATAGCGATTGAGGAACTTTCCCGGGTTTGCGCTTCTACTGGGGTGACTTTATCAGCCCATACTTCGCTCGCAGGATGGCCAATATATAAGTTTGGCACTGAAGAACAAAAACAAAAATACCTTCGCCCGATGGCACAGGGGGAAAAAATCGGTGCATATGGCCTGACTGAGCCTAGCTCAGGCTCAGACGCCGGCGGGATGAGAACGACTGCAAAGCTTGTGGGTGATGAATATGTTATCAGCGGTTCCAAAATCTTCATTACGAACGGCGGGATTGCGGATACATATGTCGTCTTTGCCTTGACAGATCCTGAATCGAAGCAAAAAGGAACGAGTGCTTTTATCATTGAAAAGGACTTCCCGGGCTTCAGTGTTGGTAAAAAAGAGAAGAAACTTGGAATCCGTTCATCACCGACTACGGAAATCATCTTTGATGAGTGCCGTGTTCCTAAAGAAAATCTCCTTGGAAAAGAAGGAGAAGGCTTTAAAATCGCGATGATGACGCTTGATGGCGGCCGTAATGGAATTGCAGCCCAGGCTGTAGGGATAGCCCAAGGTGCATTGGATGCCGCGGTTGATTATGCAAAAGAGCGCGTCCAATTCGGCAAGCCAATTTCTGCACAGCAAGGAATCGGTTTTAAATTGGCGGATATGGCAACGGGTGTTGAGGCTTCAAGGCTATTAACCTATCAGGCTGCCTGGTTGGAATCAGTGGGCCTTCCTTATGGGAAAGAGTCGGCCATGTCCAAACTCTTTGCTGGAGATACAGCAATGAAAGTGACGACGGAGGCCGTACAGGTTTTCGGGGGCTATGGATATACAAAAGATTATCCAGTGGAGCGGTATATGCGCGATGCGAAAATAACCCAGATTTATGAAGGGACACAGGAAATTCAAAAGCTGGTCATCTCACGGATGGTTACTAAATAGGGTTGAAACTGCGGTTTTCCGATAAGGCTCTGCCTTTACCGGAATTCCCTTTTCAATTTCGTCAGAATGTCTTTGATTAATGAATAAAGGGCTTTCAAAAGGAGTTTGGAAATGGAAAAAAGAGAGGTTCTTGCATCTGTAAAGGATGAGCGGCTGGTTGAAAAAAGGCGTACACAAATGATTAAAGGAGCGGTAACCCTTTTTAAAGAAAAGGGATTTCATCGTACGACTACCAGGGAAATTGCCAAAGCGGCAGGCTTTAGCATTGGCACATTATACGAGTATATCCGGACCAAGGAAGATATTTTATATCTCGTTTGTGACTTTATTTATGATGAAGTCCAGGAAAAGCTTCAGAAGGAAATAGAACAGAGTGATGGGACACTTGAAAGCTTGAAGCTGACGATCGCCTATTTTTATAAAGTGATGGATGATATGCAGGACGAAGTGCTTGTCATGTATCAGGAAGTGAAAGCCCTGACGAAAGATGCTTTACCATATGTTCTGAACAAAGAACTTCGGATGGTGGGCATGTTCGAAAAAGTGATAACGAAATGTGTCGAGAATGGGGAGCTATCATTAACGGAAAAACAAATAAGCCTTGTTTCACATAATATTTTCGTACAGGGACAGATGTGGAGTTTTAGAAGATGGGCATTGCATAAACAGTACACGCTTCAAGAGTATGTTGAACTGCAGACGCAATTATTGATTCAAAATGTATCGGGTTCCAAAGTGCACTGATATAAATAAGTTTCAATAAGGGGGAGCTACATGAGTACAGTTGAGGTGTATAAACCGAAGAACCATATTAGATTCGTTACAGCTTCAAGCTTATTTGATGGACATGATGCATCCATCAATATAATGAGGAGAATCCTTCAGTCCAGCGGGGCGGAAGTTATTCACCTAGGTCATAATCGTTCGGTGGAAGAAATCGTGAATGCGGCCATCCAGGAAGATGTTCAAGGCATAGCCATGTCATCTTACCAAGGCGGACATGTGGAATATTTTAAATATATGTATGACCTGCTGATGGAAAAGGGAGCCGGGCACATTCGGATTTTTGCCGGCGGTGGCGGGGTCATCATCCCTAGGGAAATTAAAGAACTCCATGATTATGGAATTGCCCGTATCTTTTCACCTGATGAAGGGAGGGAATATGGGCTTCAAGGAATGATAAACGTTTTGATGGAGGAGTGTGATTTCTCGACAGTCAAACCATCTTTACAGGAACGTTTTGATGAATTGATTGCCGGGGGAACGAATGCCATTGCCCAATTTATTACCTTTGCCGAAAATAGACTCGATGTTTCACAGGAATCAGCGGCAGCGGTGGAGAGTCTTTTTGAGCAGATCAAGACTTCCGAAAAGAAGGTTCCTGTTCTGGGAATCACGGGGACTGGCGGAGCTGGAAAAAGTTCATTGACTGATGAATTGATACGAAGGTTCATTAACGAAATTCCGGACGAGAGAGTCGCCATTCTATCTGTAGACCCGACCAAACAGAAAACGGGCGGTGCCCTTCTTGGTGACAGGATCAGAATGAACTCGATCTTTTCAGATCGTGTTTATATGCGGAGCCTAGCCACGCGCCATTCAAAAAGTGAGCTGTCTTTGGCGATAAAGGATGCCATTTCCGTCGTGAAGGCAGCAGGCTTCGATTTAATCATCGTTGAAACGAGCGGGATCGGTCAGGGTGATGCAGAAATTGCCGAAATATGCGATGTTTCCATGTATGTAATGACGAGTGAATTCGGTGCACCTTCGCAACTTGAAAAAATCGATATGATTGATTATGCAGACTTGATAGTCATTAACAAATACGAGCGCAAAGGTTCCGAGGATGCAAAAAACCAAGTTCAAAAGCAATACCAAAGAAGCCGTACGCTTTTTGATCAAGATCCATCTGAAATGCCAGTATACGGTACAATCGCTTCCCAATTCAATGACCCAGGCACCAATGCATTATTTGCCGCACTGATTGAAAAGCTTAATGAAAAATCAGGAACGGCTTGGAGTACGGCCTTTTCGAAAGAAGCGGATGTTTACAAACAAAATGTCATCATTCCCACTGACCGCCGGTATTATTTACGTGAAATCAGTGATACGGTCAGATCGTATCATAAGCGTGCCGCTGAACAAGTGCGTATTGCCCGGAGGCTTTTCCAGCTTGAAGGAGCCATTGATGCAGTTAAGGAACATGATAACGACGGCGATATGGTGGCTTCTTTAGAAAAACTGAAAAAGGAAACCGCTTCGAATTTATCACCTGAATCTAAAAAAATCCTTTCTGGATGGATGGATTTAAAAGAAAAGTATGCAGGAGAGCAGTTTGTAACGAAAGTCAGGGATAAAGAAATCGTCACAAAGCTGAAAACGAAAAGTTTATCAGGTTTAATGATCCCGAGAGTATCACTGCCGAAATATGTGGATTATGGAGAGATTTTGGGATGGGTATTCCGTGAGAACGTTCCGGGCTTCTTTCCTTACACAGCGGGAGTCTTTCCGTTCAAGCGTGAAGGGGAAGACCCGAAGCGGCAATTTGCCGGTGAAGGATCGCCCGACCGTACCAACAGGCGTTTTCATTATTTATCAAAGGATGATACTGCTAAACGGCTTAGCACGGCTTTCGACTCTGTAACTTTATATGGCGAGGACCCTGATCACCGGCCTGATATCTATGGAAAGGTAGGGGAAAGCGGAGTCAGCATCTGCACGTTGGATGACATGAAAAAGCTGTATGCAGGTTTTGATCTTTGCCACCCCTCAACCTCTGTATCCATGACCATCAATGGACCGGCACCAATCATTTTGGCCATGTATATGAATACGGCTGTCGATCAGCAGATTCAACGGAAAGAAGAAGAGCTAGGCCGTCCCCTTACAGATGCCGAAGCTGAAGAAGTGCAGGCTTATACGCTTCAGACGGTACGCGGTACTGTTCAGGCGGATATTCTGAAAGAGGACCAAGGCCAGAATACATGCATCTTCTCTACGGAATTTGCTTTAAGGTTAATGGGCGACATTCAAGCCTATTTCATCGATCGAAAAGTCAGGAACTATTACTCTGTATCCATTTCTGGCTATCACATTGCAGAAGCGGGTGCCAACCCAATTTCACAGCTGGCTTTTACATTAGCGAATGGCTTTACTTACATCGAATATTATTTAAGCCGAGGAATGAATATTGATGACTTTGCCCCGAATTTGTCATTCTTCTTCTCAAATGGGCTCGACCCGGAATATACGGTGATCGGGAGGGTGGCAAGAAGGATCTGGGCGACAGTCATGCGGGATAAATATGGTGCGAACGACCGCAGCCAGAAGCTCAAATATCATATACAGACTTCCGGGCGCTCGCTTCATGCCCAAGAAATTGATTTTAATGATATCAGAACGACACTTCAAGCTTTAATGGCACTGCAGGACAACTGTAATTCCCTGCACACTAATGCGTATGATGAAGCCATCACGACGCCTACTGAAGAATCCGTGCGCCGGGCAATGGCCATCCAAATGATCATTACGAAGGAGCATGGTCTCTCAAAAAATGAAAACCCGATGCAAGGTGCCTTCATCGTGGAGGAATTGACGGATCTGGTCGAAGAGGCCGTCCTGCAAGAGTTCGATCGCATCAATGATCGAGGCGGTGTGCTGGGTGCAATGGAGACGCAGTATCAGCGCGGGAAAATCCAGGATGAATCGATGCATTACGAAATGAAAAAGCATACGGGAGAATTGCCGATCATCGGTGTCAATACGTATTTGAATCCAAATCCTCCTTCCGAAGAAGCGGTGAACAGCATGGAAATTGCCCGTGCAACCAAGGAAGAAAAGGAAGGGCAAATCATAAATCTCCGGGCATTCCAGGAAAGAAATAAGGAGTTCACGGATGAAGCGTTAACTAAACTGAAATTGGCAGCCATGAATGGGGAAAATATCTTTGCTGAGCTCATGAACTGCGTGAGGGTGGCCAGTCTGGGTCAGATAACGAGGGCATTATATGATGTAGGCGGTCAATATCGAAGAAATATGTAAACAAAGAAGGGGGCTCCGAACGTTTAGGGGCCCTTTTTTTTAATAATTCCCGTCTTTTTTAACAAAATGAAGATTTTACCTTATAATTATTTGGAAAAGGGGCAAAAATGAAGAATCAGCCCTATTGGAGTTGAGAAAATGAACCTGAAAATGATTGGGTTGATCATAGGTTACATTCTTGCCATCATTTTTTTATTTGAGCTGTATGAGCATCAACTGGGTGCCATTTCTTTTTTTATCCTGACTGTTGTCTTTTTTACGGCAGCCTATCGTCAGAAATCGAAAAAGAAAAAAAGGAATGATCTTTAGCTTTTGGTTTCCTGTGAATGATAGACAATAAGGTAAATCTGTGAAAGTATCATATAGAACTAGCATAAACCCATTTAGATTGTTTATAATGGAGTATATGTCTAGCAGGAATTGTCGTTATTTTATCGAACTACTGTTTTAGATTATTTTTTTATGTGAAAAAACACGGAATTCAGTGTTTGAATAGAGAAGGGAAGTGCGGAATTTGAGTTTAAAACAATACTCAAAAGAGCAATTATTGGAAATGTCCTTAATAGAGATGGCATATGATTTGTTAGTTGAAAGAAATGAACCGATTCCATTTAAAGACTTAATTAGTGAATTAGCTTCGCTGCACCATTTATCCAAAGCGGAAGTGGAAAAGAAAATTGCCCAATTCTATACGGATTTAAATGTGGATGGCCGTTTCACTTCACTTGGAGACAATCGCTGGGGATTGAAAACATGGTACCCGGTTGACCAAATCGAAGAAGAAGTCGTACATGTTGTAAAACCTAAAAAGAAAAAGAAAGCCAAAAAGGCTGCTGTGGTCATCGATGATTTCGATGAACTTGAAGACGAAGACCTTGACTTTGAAGAGGATATCGATGATTTGGACGAGGATGAAGATGACGACGATGATGATATTCTAGGTTCTCCAGTCATCGACGAAGTGCTTTTGGATGATGACGTGGATGATGACGACGATCTGGAAGAAGAAATAATCGAAGATGATGCATTTGTCCTGGAAGATGATGAGGACGAAGATGAAGACGAAGATGACTTGGATGACTTGAATGAAGAGGATGAGAAATAAATAATCGCCCTTGACTTTTTAAGGCGAAATTTGTAGAATCATTTTTGGGCTCCTTAAAAAAGGACACAATGATTAAATTATATCGCTCCCTTACTTTTTTGTAAGCGGAGCGTTTTTGTTTTTAATGATGGAATGAATAAATGACATCATTTTTTTATTTTTAAAAATGATTTCTCGTAGAATTGTAAAAACTATAGAGAACATATTTATGTTAACTGTCATTTAAGGAAATTTATTCTTGTTCATGTATCCTGCATGACTCTCACTAAAGACCTTTAAGTGATTAATGGTTTGTACTGGTTACGGTTTTTAGCTTTTAACCGCTCATGTGGCGGAAGATTTGATTCAGGTTCCGATCTAATGATGTGAAGAACTGAATTGGAAGAAAACATTCTATTAGGAGGATATAAGATGACAAAATATATTTTTGTGACAGGTGGAGTAGTTTCTTCCTTGGGAAAAGGGATTACGGCCGCTTCTTTAGGAAGATTATTAAAAAATAGGGGATTGAATGTTACGATCCAGAAGTTTGACCCTTATATCAACTTGGACCCTGGTACGATGAGTCCATATCAACATGGTGAAGTGTTTGTAACGGATGATGGTGCTGAAACGGATTTGGATTTGGGGCACTATGAGCGTTTCATCGATATCAACCTTGGTAAACACAGCAATGTGACTACAGGCAGAATTTATTCAACCGTCCTGAGAAAAGAACGTCGCGGCGATTATCTAGGTGGAACGGTTCAAGTCATTCCCCATATCACGAATGAAATTAAAGAACGGGTTTTCCGTTCAGGCAATGAAACGAATGCCGACATAGTCATCACTGAAATTGGCGGTACTGTAGGGGATATCGAGTCTCTTCCATTCCTTGAAGCGATTCGCCAAATCAAGAGTGATATCGGCATCAATAATGTTATGTATATCCACTGTACATTGGTTCCTTACATCAAAGCTGCAGGTGAAATGAAAACAAAACCGACACAGCATAGTGTAAAAGAATTACGCAGTCTTGGCATTCAGCCAAATATCATCGTTGCACGTACAGAAAGCCCGATTTCACAAGATATGAAGGATAAAATCGCTTTATTCTGCGATATCGATAAAAATTCTGTTATCGAATGTCTTGATGCGGATACGCTTTACTCCATCCCTCTAGCGCTTCAAGCACAAAATATGGACCAAATCGTTTGTGATCACTTGCAATTGGATTGTGGCGAAGCGGATATGGAAGATTGGAAGGAACTAGTCAAAAAAGTTACTTCTTTATCAAAGAAAACGAAAATCGCCTTAGTCGGAAAATATGTTGAATTGCAAGATGCTTATCTTTCTGTAGTGGAAGCACTTAAGCATGCTGGTTACGCATTTGATGCAGATGTTGAAATCGACTGGGTGAATTCCGAAGATGTAACTAAAGAAAATGTTGCAGAACTTCTTCAAGATGCAGATGGAATCCTTGTACCTGGAGGTTTTGGAGATCGTGGAATCGAAGGGAAAATTGCAGCGACTGAATTTGCCCGCACGACAAAAAAACCATTCTTCGGAATTTGCTTAGGCATGCAGTTGGCGTCCATTGAGTATGCACGCAACGTCCTGGGATTGCCAGAAGCACATTCAGCTGAAATTAAGGAGGATACTCCTGATCCAATCATCGATCTTCTTCCTGAGCAGAAGGATGTAGAAGATTTGGGCGGAACACTGCGTCTTGGTCTGTATCCATGTAAGCTTATCGAAGGTACTAAAGCATACGAAGCTTATAATGACGAAGTTGTTTATGAACGTCACCGTCACCGTTATGAATTCAATAACCACTACCGTCAAGCTATGGAAGAGGCAGGATTCGTGTTCTCCGGTACAAGTCCAGATGGCCGTCTAGTCGAAATCATTGAACTGAAAGATCATCCTTGGTTTGTGGCTTCCCAATTCCATCCGGAATTCACGTCACGTCCTAACCGTCCACAGCCGCTATTCCGCGACTTTGTCGGTATGTCATTAAAGAACGGCGAAAATCGTTAATAAACAAAAAAACAGCCCCTGTGGCTGTTTCAGACTGTAGGCAAACTTGAAGAAAATCGAGTTTGCCTACAGTTTTTTTATGGTTTGTACTTTGGGAGGTTGATGGCCACTCCAAGCACCGCTTAGACTCGCTTTCCCGCATGAGTCCCGCACACCCGCTCCAATCAAATTTGTTTTAACATTTAGTGAGTGGTCAGTGGGTTCGGGAACATCATTTGATGAAAGATATATTTTTCCGAACTTTTTTAGATGAATTCATCATTCTTCATCTTCATATTCTTTTATGATTTCTTCAAGAGTGAATTTAATTCCATGATAAGCGAAAAGAGCGGTAAGGAGGGTAGGGTACCCATATCGATTTCCGGTTTCATCGGGAATCAATCCCCGTTGGATGCGTAAATCAATATGTACGTCAGCCAACTCCAAAAGAGAATCTTCTTCGGAAGGGACGGATGTAGAAACCGCAACAAATGGGATATCTTTTTCCTTGAGTTGTTTTGCCAGCATCAATGCTTCTGAATCGTCCGAATGGCGGCTGAATATAAGAAATCGATCTTCCTTGGAAATTGTTTCACTTAAATCATAGCTTTTTGCCTTAGGAAAGGGTTCTTCCCCATTCAATGCCTCGGCAGTGACGCCCTGCATTTCACCAAAACCGTGAATGAACACAGAACCGTCCCCAACCACAGCCTGAGCCAGCAGGCGTCCGGCATCCTCCATTTCAAAGGCTTCATTTTCAATCATTTTTTTAAATAAACCGCTTATCTGTGTCGAGAAAATTTTTAACATGATCAGGGACTCCTTTAAAAAATAATATACTTATTATAAAGGACTTTCCTTTGCATTGACAGGTTTCAGGGTTTTTGGTCCAAAGGGCTGAATTAACTAAATCGGTCGAAAAAACAAAAAAATTAAAATTCCTTTTAGCCATACAGCAGGAATTTTGTTACAATTATCGAATATGAACATAGATATCATGAATGAATAAATGCGTTGCTCAAGTAATTTAACGCAATCTATGTAACTACCCTTTTTCGGGTAATAGGCCGAATAGGCTAATATATTTAATGGATGAATCGGGAAGGGGAGAGGTGATAAAATGCCAGGGAAAATATTGATTGTTGATGATCAATTCGGGATTCGTATTTTATTGAACGAGGTGTTACATAAAGAAGGGTATGAAACATTTCAAGCAGCTAATGGCATTCAAGCCTTGGAAGTGCTAAATAATCATTCACCCGATCTTGTATTGCTGGATATGAAGATTCCGGGAATGGATGGCATTGAGATCTTGAAAAGGATGAAAGTCGTCGATCCGGACATCCGGGTCATAATCATGACGGCATATGGTGAACTTGATATGATTCAAGAAGCAAAGGATTTAGGGGCAATGACACACTTTGCAAAGCCGTTTGATATTGATGATATTAGAAAAGCCGTTCGTGAATACTTGCCGATTCAATCGAGTTAACGGTCTTGAAAATTTAATATTATTGACGGGGAAATTGCCGCGGCTATCTTTTTTTAGATAGGCCGTGTTTTTTTGGAATAAAATTTGAGACATGGTACAGTTGTAATTGTTGCTGTTTTTTTGATGTATTGATATGCTAAAAGAGGAGAGATATTCTGATTTATAAAGCGTATGCTACTTTGGTTTTAGGGAATATCTAGAAAGAATTAACTTTAAAAATAAACATCCACTAGTAGGAGGAAATCAAATGCCTTTAGTTTCTATGAAAGATATGCTGAATAAAGCCCTTGATGAAAAATATGCAGTAGGTCAATTCAATATCAATAACCTTGAATGGACTCAAGCTATCCTAGCTGCTGCTGAACAAGAAAAATCTCCAGTCATCCTTGGTGTTTCCGAAGGTGCTGCCCGTCATATGGGTGGTTTTAAAACGACTGTCATGATGGTTCAAGGTTTGTTGGAAGACATGAAAATCACTGTTCCTGTGGCCATTCACCTTGACCATGGTTCAAGTTATGATAAATGTAAGGAAGCCATCGAAGCGGGATTCACTTCAGTAATGATCGATGCTTCACATCATCCAATTGAAGAAAATATCGAAACAACCAAGAAGGTTGTCGAATTCGCTCATGCACGGAATGTTTCGGTTGAAGCGGAAGTGGGCACGGTTGGCGGACAAGAAGATGATATAATCGCTGATGGAGTCGTATATGCAGACCCTCAAGAATGTGAGCAGTTGGTTAAAGAAACGAATGTCGACTGTTTTGCTCCAGCTTTGGGATCCGTTCACGGACCATACAAAGGTGAACCTAACCTAGGCTATAAAGAAATGGAAGAAGTACGGGATTTAACGAACAAACCTCTTGTTCTTCATGGCGGTACAGGCATCCCTACGAAAGATATCCAAAAAGCGATTTCTCTTGGAACATCAAAAATCAATGTGAATACGGAAAATCAAATTGTGTTCACAAAAGCGGTTCGTGAAATCCTGAATAACGATTCTGAAGTGTACGATCCTCGTAAATACATGGTTCCTGGCCGTGAAGCTATCAAAGAAACGGTCATCGGCAAAATTCGTGAATTCGGTTCAAACGGCAAAGCATAATTTCAAAAGGGTTCCATCCCTTTAAATGTAAGGCAATATTCCCATTGGGGGGGCTCCCCCCTAATGGTTTCTTTTAGATGAAGGCTTAATCCGATCTCTATTTTTCGAACAATTAGAATTCAATAGAGAAATAAAAAATCGATTACATACGGAGGATATTTTATGAAATTCTTTATAGATACAGCAAATATGGAAGAAATCAAACAAGCGCACGAACTTGGCGTACTAGCAGGTGTTACGACTAACCCATCACTTGTTGCCAGGGAAAAGGGAGTTTCTTTCCATGACCGGCTAAAAGAAATCACAAGCCTTGTTAAGGAATCCGTTTCTGCTGAAGTCATTGCGCTTGATTTTGAAGGAATGATGGCAGAAGCCAAGGAGCTTGTTGCGATTGCACCTAATATCACGATCAAAGTGCCAATGACTCCAGATGGCTTGAAGGCTGTTTCAGCACTTACAAAACAAGGTGTCAAAACAAATGTCACGCTTATTTTCAGTGCCAACCAAGCATTATTGGCAGCTAGGGCAGGAGCAACTTATGTATCGCCATTTTTAGGACGCTTGGACGATATCGGCCAAAATGGTTTGGATTTAATTTCGGATATTGCTGACATATTTGCAATCCATGATATCAATGCTGAGATCATTGCAGCTTCCATCCGCCATCCGATGCATATTACAGAAGCGGCTCTTAAAGGAGCACATATTGCAACGATCCCTTATAAAGTTTTAATGCAATTATTCCACCACCCATTAACGGATAAAGGGATTGAAGCTTTCTTGAACGATTGGAATTCACGTACAGAAGCATAATGCCTTGCCGCTAAGTCGCTATAGATTGCACTGTTTTAATAAAATTAACATAAATTAGAAATTTTTATCTTTTTTTTACATGAATTTTCTACTTTTGTGTAAACTAAAGAACTAGATAGTAAATGTTGTCGGATTATGCAATTTTCTTGTGGTAAAATATTACTTTTTGGAAGTAGCTTCTAAGTGCTTAGCGTGGAAGGGAGTATATTATGGAAAAACTTAAAATTGCCGGTGGCTATCCTCTAAAGGGAAGCATTCGTGTCAGCGGAGCAAAAAATAGTGCGGTTGCCCTTATTCCGGCAACAATTTTAGCGGACTCTCCCGTAACGATTGAAGGCCTGCCGGATATCTCGGATGTACAGATGCTGAAAGAGTTAATGGAGGAAATCGGCGGTGAGGTGTCCTTTGATGAAGGGCAGATGACAGTCAACCCCAGCAGGATGATTTCAATGCCTCTTCCGAATGGCAGGGTCAAGAAGTTACGTGCTTCGTATTATTTAATGGGGGCAATGCTTGGTAAATTCAAAAAGGCAGTGATCGGCTTGCCTGGAGGCTGCCATTTGGGACCCCGTCCGATAGATCAGCATATTAAGGGGTTCGAAGCACTTGGCGCACAAGTGACGAATGAACAAGGAGCCATTTACCTTAGGGCGGACGAGCTCCGGGGAGCACGCATATATTTGGATGTCGTTAGTGTAGGGGCAACGATCAACATCATGCTTGCCGCCGTTTTGGCCAAAGGCCGCACTGTGATTGAAAACGCTGCGAAAGAACCGGAAATCATCGATGTCGCCACATTGTTGACCAATATGGGAGCAAAAATTAAAGGTGCTGGAACGGATATCATTCGTATTGATGGTGTGGAAAGTTTGCATGGTTGCAAGCATACGATCATACCGGATCGGATTGAAGCCGGTACTTTCATGATTTTAGCCGCTGCTGTCGGTGAAGGGATTCTGATCGATAATGTCATTCCCCAGCATTTGGAGTCATTGACTTCCAAATTAAGGGAAATGGGGATTAATATTGAAGCGGGTGATGACCAGATATTTGTCTCGCCGGGAGAAAATTATAAATCCGTTGATATCAAGACGTTGGTTTACCCTGGATTCCCAACAGATCTTCAGCAACCTTTCACTTCCCTTTTAACAAAAGCAAGCGGTTCTAGCATGGTGACCGATACGATATACGGGGCACGATTTAAGCATATTGATGAACTGCGACGCATGAATGCGAAGATCAAAGTCGAGGGCAGAGCAGGCATCGTCGATGGTCCTGTCCAACTTCACGGGGCAAAAGTGAAGGCAAGCGATTTACGTGCCGGAGCAGCTCTGGTAATTGCCGGTTTAATGGCTGAAGGGATTACAGAAGTGACCGGGCTTGAACATATAGATCGCGGATATAGCCATCTTGTTGAAAAACTTTCAGGTTTGGGAGCGACGATTTGGCGTGAAGAAATGACGCAAGAAGAAGTGGAGCAGCTTAAAAGCTGATCCCTTTTCTTGTTACCTCATTGTGTTACTATATATGATATAATGTGTTATACTAATATATAAATAAATCATGCTAGTGTACATGAGGGGGAACCGGAAATGGAAAGAAGTTTATCGATGGAGCTAGTCCGCGTAACAGAGGCGGCGGCCCTAAATTCAGCTCGTTGGATGGGAAGAGGAAAGAAAGACGAAGCGGATGATGCAGCAACAACTGCGATGCGGGATGTTTTCAATACCATTCCCATGCAAGGAACGGTTGTAATCGGTGAAGGGGAAATGGATGAGGCGCCAATGCTTTATATTGGCGAAAAACTTGGCACTGGTCTTGGGCCGCTAGTGGATGTTGCGGTTGATCCATTAGAAGGAACGAACATCGTTGCATCTGGCGGCTGGAATGCATTGGCTGTATTGGCGATAGCCGATAAGGGGAACTTGCTTCATGCCCCGGATATGTATATGGATAAAATAGCTGTCGGACCCGAGGCGGTTGGTCAGATTGATATCAATGCTTCCGTGTTGGACAACCTGAAAGCGGTAGCCAAGGCAAAAAATAAAGATATCCAAGACGTGGTTGCAACAGTATTGAACCGCGATCGTCATTCGAAGATCATTCATGAACTTCGTGAGGCAGGGGCACGTATCAAATTGATCAACGATGGAGATGTCGCAGGAGCGATAAATACGGCCTTCGATCTTACCGGTGTTGACATCTTATTCGGATCTGGCGGAGCTCCAGAGGGAGTCATTGCAGCCGTTGCCTTGAAATGCCTTGGAGGGGAAATTCAAGGTAAGCTCGTTCCTCATACTGATGAAGAAGTGGAACGGTGTGGGAAAATGGGCCTTGAATTAGGAAAAGTCCTCAGAATGGAAGATCTTGTTCGCGGAGATGACGCAATTTTTGCTGCAACAGGTGTGACTGACGGAGAACTTTTACGCGGTGTACAATTTAAAGGGCATTACGGCGAAACGCAATCCGTAGTCATGCGTGCTAAATCTGGTACCGTTCGATTCATTGATGGGCGTCACAGTCTTAAGATTAAACCGAATGGTTTGATTGACTGATAGCGTTTTTTAGAAAAATCACTTTTAAAAAGCGAGCGGTTTCATCGCTCGCTTTCTCTTTAAAAAAATTTAAGTTGAATAATTAAAATAAAAAAAGTAAAATAAAGCTTGGTCTACTATTAATAATTTAAAATCTGCCCTTTCACTCCAAACTTCAAGAAGCCTTCAAATAATTTTCTTCTTTACATGTAAAAATGTATCATCCTTTCTAAGAAAACTCTGGTCGGGTACATGGATTGCGGTTTTTCTTCCATCTAACAAACCAATTCTTTTTCAGTATGGGTGAAAACGTTTAATTAATAAAAGTGTGGTGTCATAATGAATTTAACTATTTCTAATTTAGAAAACATGAAACTTAAGGATCTCTATGAGCACGCTCGTGAATATAAAGTTTCCTATTACAGCAAACTTTCCAAAAAGGAACTTATTTTCGCTATCCTGAAAGCGCAAGCTGAGCAGGATGGTCTCCTATTCATGGAGGGCGTTTTAGAGATCATCCCTTCCGAGGGCTTCGGTTTCCTGCGTCCAATTAATTATTCTCCAAGCTCGGAGGATATTTATATTTCGGCTTCACAGATCCGCAGATTCGATTTGCGAAATGGAGATAAAGTGTCCGGTAAGGTAAGGCCTCCAAAAGAAAACGAGCGCTATTATGGATTGCTGCATGTTGAAGCGGTCAATGGCGATAATCCGGAATCAGCTAAAGAGCGTGTCCACTTTCCAGGTTTAACACCGCTGTATCCTAACAGGCAAATTAAACTGGAAACGACACCGAAGAACTTATCGACCAGGATTATGGATGTCCTGGCACCGGTCGGTTTCGGACAGCGTGGTCTGATTGTTGCACCGCCAAAAGCTGGTAAAACGATGCTCATCAAGGAAATTGCCAATGCGATAACCACAAACCATCCCGAATCGGAATTGATTGTGCTGTTGATCGATGAACGCCCGGAAGAAGTGACAGACATTGAACGTTCCGTCGCAGGAGACGTGGTAAGTTCAACTTTCGATGAAGTGCCGGAAAACCATATCAAGGTGGCTGAGCTGGTGTTAGAACGAGCCATGCGACTTGTGGAGCATAAACGGGATGTCATCATTTTAATGGACAGCATCACTCGCCTAGCCCGTGCTTACAACCTTGTCATTCCGCCGAGCGGGCGTACACTATCAGGGGGGATTGACCCTGCTGCATTCCATCGTCCGAAACGCTTTTTCGGTGCGGCGAGGAATATCGAGGAAGGCGGCAGCCTGACGATCCTTGCTACAGCCTTGGTAGATACTGGTTCAAGAATGGACGATGTCATTTATGAAGAATTTAAAGGTACGGGCAATATGGAGCTGCATCTAGATCGTGCCCTTGCCGAAAGACGGATCTTCCCGGCAATCGATATTCGTCGCTCAGGTACACGTAAAGAAGAATTGCTAATTCCGAAAGATCGCCTGGATAAACTATGGGCCATTAGGAAAACGATGTCAGATTCGCCTGATTTCTCGGAGAAATTCCTTCGCCGTCTAAAACAGACAAAAGGCAATGAAGAATTTTTCAGTAAGCTGGATGAAGAGATGTCAGAAATGAAAAAGGGTCCAGCGAGCGTAAAACGTTCTTAAACCCTGTAAGAAACAAACAGTTGCACAACTAGTTTTAAGTTGTTATAATGAGTTCATGTGTTTTTACAATAAATGTGAGGGTGCTTTTCCCTCAACTTGAAGTATATAACTCTGTTTCGAATGATTCAGGGCATAAGGAGCTGAAAAGAATGAAAACTGGAATTCATCCAAATTATAAGCTTTCAAAAGTAATTTGCTCTTGCGGAAACACTTTTGAAACTGGTTCAGTTAAAGAAGAGATCAAAGTTGAGACTTGTTCAGAGTGCCATCCATTCTATACTGGTCGTCAAAAATTCGCTGAAGCTGGCGGACGTGTTGATCGTTTCAACAAAAAATACGGTATTAAATAAGCCGGACTTTTTAAAAAACAGGCAAGTATTTTTCTTGCCTGTTTTTTCTTTTCCATAAACAAGTAAGAATTTATACAAAGCCAGGTCGACTTCAATTATGGCCAATGGATCGACAGGTGGAAGGGAGTAGCTGTTTCCATGTATGTAATGAAACAAACAGGCTGGATCGAGCTTATTTGCGGAAGCATGTTTTCAGGTAAATCTGAAGAATTGATTAAACGAGTCAGCCGTGCTCAATTTGCTAAAGAGCAGATAGCTGTATTTAAACCAGCTATTGATAATCGCTATGCGGAAGAGGCTGTCGTATCACACAATGGCTCTTCTGTGATGGCAAAACCGATTGCCCATTCAACGGATATTTTTAAGTATTTGGACAAGCCCCTGGATATCATTGCAATAGATGAAGTGCAATTTTTTGATCATGAAATTATCGGGGTTGCCCAGCATCTTGCGGACAGCGGTTATCGAGTGATTATGGCTGGACTCGATCAAGATTTCAGAGGTGAACCATTCGGTCCTATGCCTGTTCTATTATCGCTTGCAGAATCGGTGACTAAGCTGCAGGCAGTGTGTGAAGTATGCGGATCACCTGCGAGCAGGACACAGCGCTTGATAGATGGGGAGCCGGCCTCCTATGATGAGCCGATCATCCTTGTGGGTGCATCGGAATCGTACGAGCCCCGCTGCCGCCATCATCACGAAGTTCCGGGTAAGCAGGCTGTCGGGATTAAAGAACATATTTGAATGATGGTGCCCTATGATCCAATGAGATCACAGGGTGCTTTTTTTATGGGGAAAAGTGGAAAAGACTATCGAGTTATTAGGTGGCCTGACCAATACATGGAAGGGAAATAAAAGATAAATATTGCCCCATTTTGGGTAGGCTAACGAGGAAATGTTCTTCTTAACCAGTCAAAATGGAGGGAAAAAATATGAAATCAAAACTGCTTATTATGACGGCCTTTCTGCTTGCTGCACTAACGGCATGCGGTCAAAATGACAATGCAATAAATAATGATTCGGAATATGGAGATCAATCCCGGGATGGCAGGGTTGGCAATGGGTTAAATCAAGTATCCAATAATGATTGGGATAATGAAGCGGAACGACCATCAGATCAGGTCCTCAACACACCGCATCATACATCCAATAATTCTCCATCCATGGGGCAGCAAATTGATGAAATCCGCGGGGTGATCGAATCGGAAACTGATTATGAGGCCGGTTCCGTTTGGTTTAATGGAAATACCATACACGTTACGGTCCATGATAAAGGCAAAATCAAGACCGAAAAAGAAAGAAATAAGGAAATGCAGCGAATACAAGGCATGATAAACAGGGTTGTGCCTCAATATAATGTAGATGTCGAATTAAACAAGTAACGCACGACATTTTTGAATCTCTTTGACGTTGATTATTCACCTATACTATAATTAACCTAGAAGTGAACTGAGCTGGGGCACTGAGCTACTTATTTATAGTAATAAAAGATGGATTACTTCCAATTCGTTTCAGATGTTTTGGAAAATTTATGAGGTGAATAATTTGTTTGATCGTTTGCAAGCAGTAGAAGATAGATATGAAAGATTGAATGAACTATTAAGTGACCCGGAGATCATTAATGACTCCAAGAAGCTAAGGGAATATTCCAAGGAGCAATCCAGCATTCAAGAGACCGCATCGACTTATAAAGAATATAAAGCGGTTCGTGAGCAACTTCAGGAAGCGAAGGCGATGCTGGAGGAGAAACTTGATGCGGAAATGCGTGAAATGGTAAAAGAAGAGATCAATGAACTTGAAGAGACCATACAAGGCCTTGAGGATAAGCTGAAAATATTGCTTATTCCTAAAGACCCCAACGATGATAAAAACGTAATCATGGAGATCCGCGGAGCGGCTGGCGGAGATGAGGCGGCCTTATTTGCAGGCAGTCTATACCGGATGTATAGCCGTTTTGCCGAGGTGCAGGGCTGGCGGACTGAAGTAATTGAAGCTAATCCTACTGGGCTTGGCGGCTACAAGGAAATCATATTCATGATAAATGGCAATGGCGCTTATTCAAAGTTGAAATTCGAAAATGGAGCCCATCGCGTTCAGCGAGTACCTGAAACGGAATCAGGCGGGCGGATTCATACATCCACAGCCACGGTTGCCGTTTTACCTGAAGCTGAGGAAGTGGAAGTTGAAATCCATGATAAGGATATTCGTGTCGATACCTTTGCATCAAGCGGTCCTGGAGGGCAAAGTGTCAATACGACAATGTCAGCGGTGCGCTTGACTCATATTCCGACTAATACGGTTGTATCCTGTCAAGATGAAAAATCACAAATCAAGAACAAAGAAAAAGCAATGAAGGTTTTGCGTGCCAGGGTGTTCGATAAAATCAATCGCGAAATACAGGCGGAATATGATCAAAATAGGAAGCTGGCCGTTGGAACGGGCGATCGATCTGAAAGGATTCGCACTTATAACTTCCCGCAAAACCGCGTTACCGACCACCGCATTGGTTTAACGATTCAAAAACTGGATCAAATCATGGAAGGTAAACTGGATGAAGTCGTTGATGCATTAATCATGGAAGACCAATCTTCAAGGCTGGAAAATGCAGATGAGTAATTCTGCCGTGAAAGTGTTTGAAGCCCTTAAATGGGCTTCTTCTTTTTTAAAGGAAAATGATCGTGATGCCAATGCTGGGGAAATCCTGTTACAGCACTTTTTAAAACAAACTCGCTCCCAAATGCTGGCCAACCTCCATGATGAGCTTAGTGAAGCGGATTTTGGGCAATTTAAGGACGCTATTGAGCTGCATGCTGAGGGGACGCCCATCCAATATATAATCGGCAGTGAAGAATTTTATGGACGGACCTTTTTTGTGAATGAAGAAGTGCTCATACCGAGACCGGAAACAGAAGAATTGATTTATTATACATTACGTAAACTCCCGGCCATTTTTATGGAGGGACAGAAGCTCCGTTTAGCTGATATTGGGACTGGCAGCGGCGCAATTGCCATAACGATGAAACTTGAAAAATCAAACCTGATGGTGACGGCCACGGACATAGCGGAACCATCGCTTGAGGTGGCGCGGAAAAATGCCGAATCACTTGGTGCCGAAGTGGAGTTCATGCAAGGTGATTTGCTTTCGCCGTTCATGAATATGAACGAGAAGGTGGACATCCTTTTATCGAATCCGCCATATATACCAGAAGATGATCATAAATCCATGTCAGTGGTCGTGACTGGTCATGAACCACATCGTGCGTTGTTTGCCGGTCTCGATGGGCTGGATTTTTACCGCCGCTTTATGGAACAGCTACCTTTGGTCATGAAGGTGCCTGGACTGATCGGTTTTGAAGTGGGTGCAGGGCAGGGTGCGGCGGTTGCAGATTTATTGAAGCGAACCTTTCCTGCCGCGGAAGTATCCATCATAAATGACATTAATGAAAAAGATCGAATGGTCTTTGCTGAATTAAAATGATCCGTCTCCCTTATGTGAGACGGTTTTTTTAGGGACAGCACCCTCACTAATCCTTTGGAATCTATATTTCCAGCTATCAACTTTTTTTGTTTTTACTAGTTTAAGATAGCTGGAAAATGGTGAGACTAATTCATGTGAGGGGGCGAAGGCGATGAAAACTAAACATTTAGCCATTATTTATCTATTAATCTTAACTATAGGAACGATCGTAAGTATATATATGCCTAAAGCAGAGATGGTCGGTGCAGAAGATACGAAGGTAATCCCGGATGAGGCGATTCGGCTGCGGATACTCGCCAATAGTGATGCAGAGGAGGATCAAGCGGTTAAACGGCTGATTAGGGATAAGGTAAATGAAGATATCACTAAGTGGGTGGCGGAGCTTACTTCTTTGGATGAAGCGAGGGATGTGATCACCTCGCATCTGCCGGATATCCAGGCGACGGCTGAGGCGGTAATAAAGGAACAAGGTTTGGAGCAGTCGGTGAAAGTGGATTTTGGACAAGCTGAATTTCCGACAAAACTGTACGGGCAGTATTTATATCCGGCAGGGGAATATGAAGCAGTGATTATCACGCTTGGTGAAGGGGACGGCGCTAATTGGTGGTGTGTGTTATTTCCCCCATTGTGTTTCTTGGATTTTTCAAATGGGACGGCTGTAAGTCAAAGTCCGATTGTCGAGGATGAAGGGGAAGGGTCATTGACTTCGGAAGGAAAGGCGTATGCTGCAACGAATGAAGAGAGTGAACTTGTTGCGGAGGAAGTGGTTGAAGAAGAAGGGCTGGCTGAAAAGGAAAAAGGGCCGGAAGAAGTAGTTGAAGAAGAGGTAATCGTGGAGAGCGTAAAAGAGGAAGCACCGGAAGTAACGGTAAAAGAAGAGGTTGTAGAGCCAGAGGTAAAAGAAGAAGTGGCGGTAGTGAAAGATAAGGAACAGGTGACAGAGGAAGTCATTGAAGGGAAAGTTGAAGAAAACAAGGTTGAACTTGCGGCATCCAATGAAAAAGGTCAACAATTATATGAAGGGGAAAAGGAGCCCGAGGTGGAAGTGAAGTCCTTGTTTGCAGAAATCTTCAATGATCTATTTTAAGGAGGGGGCTGAGTCCCTCTTCTTTAAATTCAGATAATTTTAAAAACTTATCCACAGGGTTATTAACAAAAAATCAAAAAAGTCTGTCATTAATTATTAATATCCACAAACTTATCCACGGATTCGATGTGGTTATCCCCAATTTGTGGATAACACTTGAATTATGTGTATACTTCTTTTATACTTTCAAAGTATCTTTTAAGCGGAATTCGTACGTTAAGTTGAAAATACCGTTCATATTAAAGCGATTATATAAAATAAGAAATGTTAAAAGGCGATGGTGTTCAAAATGAAAACGAAAATTTGGTCAGTGGATAAAAATGTGGATAATTTACAAAGTTATCCCCAGATTACACAATCAGCTGAATTATTAAAGGCTAATCAAGTGGTTGCTTTTCCTACGGAGACCGTTTATGGACTCGGCGCGAATGCCAAAAATGACGAGGCGGTCAAAAAAGTGTTCGAAGCAAAGGGGCGTCCGAGTGATAATCCTTTAATCGTTCATATAGCCTCGGATGACCAGTTGTCAGGTATTGTAGAAGAGATTCCGGAACAGGCCCGGAAGTTAATGGCAGAATTTTGGCCGGGTCCTTTGACTTTGATCATGAAACGAAAACCGGGCCAGCTATCGAATCTTGTGACAGCTGGATTGGACACGGTGGCTGTCAGGATGCCGGATCACCAGGTTGCCCTTGGCCTTATTCGTGCGAGTGATTTGCCCATTGCGGCTCCAAGTGCAAATACTTCCGGTAAACCAAGCCCCACTTCAGCAAAACATGTTGAAGATGACTTGATGGGCCGGATTGCAGGTATAGTCGATGGCGGGAATACAGGTGTGGGCGTGGAATCCACAGTACTGGATTGCACTGTGGAAGTTCCTGTTATTTTAAGGCCTGGCGGGGTGACCCTGGAACAGCTGGAAGCGGTAATAGGGGAAGTCAGGCAAGATGTCGCTTTGAAGAATCAGGAAACGGCGCCAAAAGCCCCGGGCATGAAATATACCCACTATGCACCGAAGGCCCCTCTATTTTTAGTCAAGGGTAATCAAGCTTTCCTTCAGAAGCTTGTGGATGAAAAAAGAAGTGACGGGTTAAAGGTGGGCATCATTACGGCTTATGAACATCAACAGGATTATAAGGCGGATTATGTGGTTGTCCCAGGTTCATTAGCCGATTTACATACAGTTGCGACAGGCTTATATGATGCCTTAAGACAGTTTGACGAGCTGGAGGTCGATGTCATTTTTAGTGAAATGTTTCCTGACCATGGAATAGGGGCTGCGGTCATGAACCGGCTTGAGAAGGCTGCAGGTCATCAAATCATCAAGGAACATGTGTAATAAGGACTGATTTATCCTTCTATTTCTTTTCGGACATGCATAACATGTAGTAGGCACGTCCGAGGGGGATTGGAATGAATACATTTGCTGGAGAAATCATCACCTTATTGCTAATGGCCTTCGCATTGGGAATGGATGCCTTTTCAGTGGGCCTTGGAATGGGAATGTTTAAGCTAAGGTTGAGGCAAATTCTGTTTATAGGTTTGACAGTAGGCATTTTTCATATTTGGATGCCCTTGCTTGGAATGGGGGCAGGCCGTTTCATTTCAGAAAAATTCGGGACCTTCGCTACATACGCCGGCGGTCTCTTGTTGATCATTCTGGGTATACAGATGTTTATTCCTGGTAAAAAGGATGGAGCTGGTGCCATGCAAAATAAGATGCTGGCTCCTGTCGGGAAAGGTTTAATCATTTTTGCTTTAGGGGTAAGCCTGGATAGCTTCTCGGTAGGGTTGACTCTGGGGATTTACGGTGCCAAAACGATTTTAACCGTTCTTTGTTTTGGGTTTGCCGCCACTCTATTAACGTGGGCGGGGCTTTTACTGGGTAGAAAAATGCAGGGTTTGCTTGGCGTGTATAGTGAGATTCTAGGCGGAAGCATCCTGTGTGCGTTTGGATTGAAATTATTGTTCTCTTTTTGATCCGCCTGAATTCATATCATTCCTTCCTCAACTGTTCCGATTAACGGGGCGGTTTTTATTTTTCTTCGGACACAATGACAGTGATTTTTTGACTATAATAAACGGGCGATAGCTTATAATGAATAAAAAGGAGGCGTTAAAATGATCCGAGTATTATTTGTATGTACAGGTAACACATGCCGAAGCCCGATGGCAGAAGCGATATTGAAAAACAAGAATATTGCGGGTGTTGAAGTGAAGTCCGCAGGCGTGTATGCTTCAACAGGTCAGGATGCTTCGATGCATGCTAAAAATGTATTGGTTGAAAATGACATAGTGCATAATCATCATTCAACGCCTTTGTCCGCGAATGAAATGGAGTGGGCGACTCATATCTTCACCATGACGGAAGGGCATAAATCGGCCATTACCCGTTCATACCCCCAAATGATCGATAAGACGTTTACTTTAAAAGAATTCATTCTCGGCGATAAATATGATAGAGACATAATGGATCCGTTCGGCGGTTCTGAAGGCATTTATCGGGAAACGTTCAGGGAGCTGCAGGAATTGATAGATGAATTAGTCAAAAGGCTTAAAAATTGAACTGGGGTACATAATGTGGCCGCTGGAGTAAAAGATATTACTAAGCTTGGTATAGGATCAAGGCAGTCCCAAGAAGTGGCTGCTATTGCAGAATAAGCATCTGCTGGAGCGGAAGAAGTGACGGCTGTCACAAACGAACAAGGGATAGTCATGGGAAATGTCGGAAAATCCGCAATGGAACTTAAAGTGAAAGCGGAAAAGTTGAACAGGACCATTACCCGCTAGCAGGAAACCAGAGTTGGTTTCCTGCTTCTTTGCGGGGAAGTGATGGACATCCTTTATCTTTTCATAATTTTGTGACACAATAAAATCAAATGAAAAAGCTAGAGGAGGATTATGATGAAAGTTGCGATTGCTTCGGATCATGGTGGTATACATATCCGTGAAGAAATAAAGAATTTATTGAATGAGTTACAGATTCCATTTGAGGACTTTGGCTGTGAATGCAGTACGTCGGTGGATTATCCTGATTATGCCTTGCCGGTTGCTGAAAAAGTGGCACGGGGTGAGTTCGATCGGGGCATTTTAATCTGTGGAACTGGAATCGGAATGAGCATTGCTGCCAATAAGGTCAAAGGAATACGATGTGCATTGGTTCATGATGTCTATAGTGCGAAATTGACCCGTCAGCATAATGACACCAATATGTTAGCGATGGGGGAACGTGTCATTGGTCCGGGTCTTGCCAGGGAAATTGCCCAAACATGGCTGACTTCGGAATTTGAGGGCGGGCGCCATCAAAACAGGATCGGTAAGATTGCGGAGTACGAAGGTAAGCACAGCTAATTCTTATGGTTTTTGGAGAGTTCCGATAGCAAGTTTTCTTATTGAAAGGATGCGTTTTCATGACAAGTGATGCTACATTTTCAAATGAGCTGGAGATATGGGAAAACCAGTTTCGGGAACTTTTATATGAGTTCCAAGAACAGACGGCTTTAAAAGAGAAACAGCTACTGGTTATCGGCTGCAGTACAAGTGAAGTGATCGGGAAAAGGATCGGTACTGACGGGACGCTCGATGTTGCTGGGATGATTTTTTCCGTTGTGAGGGATTTTCAAGGAAAAACGGGTGTTCAGGTTGCATTTCAATGTTGTGAGCATCTAAACAGGGCCTTGGTTTTACAAAGGGAAACCGCGATTCGTTATGGTTATGAAGAAGTTTCGGTCGTTCCTGTAAGAACAGCTGGGGGATCGATGGCGACGTACGCCTATCAGCAATGGAAAGATGCAGTCGTCGTTGAACATATCAAAGCGGATGCGGGGATAGATATTGGAGACACATTCATTGGTATGCATCTGAAGCATGTTGCGGTTCCGATTCGCTCTGCCATTAAAGAAATAGGACATGCACATGTGACCATGGCCAAAACCCGTCCGAAACTGATTGGCGGGGAGCGTGCAGTTTATCGGGACCTCTCTGAAAACAAGAGTTGTACTTAATGGGTAAGTAAGACAGCATTTCTCGGATGGGGAATGCTGTTTTTTAATTGAAGCGGGCAAAATCGTAAAGCTCAAGGTATGGCTTAGAAGAAAAAACTTTCTTTAATAGTGCTAATAGAATGGTGATTTCGCTCATGGAATATAGGGTGAAAGAGCTATTTATCACAATTTCGATGTTAAATACGAACATTTTTAAATGAAAAAACATTTAATGTTCGATAAAATTAGACTATCACTTCTAAATTAGACATGTTAAAATGGAGTAGAATTTTCTAATAATTATTGGTAAGGCTTTTTCATGCTTTTTGAAGGCATGTTGCACATAAATACTAAAAAGCGAATCACGCACAATTTGAGGAGGAATTACGGAATGAATCGTTTAGCAAAGCAAGATGAGCAAGTGTTTAACGCAATTCAACTGGAATTAGGGCGTCAAAGAAGTAAAATTGAGCTTATTGCTTCTGAAAACTTCGTGAGTGAAGCTGTCATGGAAGCGCAAGGGTCGGTTTTGACTAATAAGTATGCAGAAGGATACCCTGGAAAACGTTACTATGGCGGATGTGAGTATGTAGACATCGTTGAAGATCTAGCACGTGAGCGTGCGAAAGAAATTTTCGGAGGCGAGTATGTGAACGTACAGCCTCACTCTGGAGCTCAAGCCAATATGGCCGTTTACTTTACAGTGCTTCAAACTGGCGACACAGTGCTTGGGATGAACCTTTCGCATGGTGGTCACTTAACACATGGAAGTCCAGTAAACTTCAGTGGTGTTAACTACAATTTTGTTGAATATGGTGTAGACGAAAAAGATCACCGTATCGATTACAATGATGTATTGGAAAAAGCGCGTCAACACAAACCTAAATTGATCGTAGCGGGTGCAAGTGCATATCCACGGGAAATCGACTTCAAGCGATTCCGTGAAATTGCGGATGAAGTCGGGGCATATTTAATGGTCGACATGGCGCATATTGCAGGTTTAGTTGCGGCTGGATTACATCAAAGTCCAATTCCTTATGCTGACTTTGTAACGACAACTACTCATAAAACACTTCGCGGACCACGCGGTGGGATGATCATCTGTAAAGAGGAATTCGGTAAGAAGATCGATAAATCCATCTTCCCTGGAATTCAAGGCGGTCCTTTGATGCATGTTATATCAGCTAAGGCTGTTGCATTCGGCGAAGCGCTTCAAGCTGATTTTAAAGTATATGCCCAACAAATCATCGACAATGCTAAACGTTTGGGTGAAGGTTTGAAGAAAGAAGGGTTCACTCTTGTTTCTGATGGAACGGACAATCACTTGATTCTTCTTGATGTGCGCTCTACAGGATTAACGGGAAAAATCGCAGAGCATGTTTTGGATGAAATCGGTATTACCGTGAACAAAAATGCGATTCCTTATGACCCGGAAAAACCTTTCGTTACCAGCGGTATACGTATTGGGACTGCGGCAGTGACATCACGTGGCTTCGGATTGGAAGACATGGATGAAATAGCTGCTATCATCGGACTTGTATTGAAAAATAATGAAGACGCAGCTAAGCTTGAAGAAGCAAAACAGCGTGTTGAATCATTAGCGAACAAATTTGAATTATATCCTTCATTGTAATATCGGAGCCGCTCCCTTTAAAGGGAGCGGTTTTTTTGCATTTATGGAAGGTCAGTGTGTTAGAAGAATCCGAATAGTGAAAATAGGTCTGACATCTAAACCTTTATTGAAGATTGAAACATTTTTCTGTAAAATAGGTTGAAGTGAATTTTAAAAGACACGAAAATTTTTCTATTCGATTAGGGAAATCATAAAAAAGCGCAAAACTAAGCAATGGAATTGGAGAGATGCCAAATGGGAAAAGTTTATGTTTTCGATCACCCGTTAATTCAACACAAATTAGCCTATATACGTGATATAAATACAGGAACAAAAGAATTCCGTGAACTAGTGGATGAAGTTGCATCATTGATGGCATTTGAAATCACAAGGGATATGCCGCTGGAAGAAGTGGAAATCCAAACGCCTGTAAGCACAGCGAAAGTGAAAATGCTTTCTGGTAAAAAAGTGGGGATCGTCCCAATTTTACGTGCAGGCATAGGGATGGTGGACGGAATCATTAAGCTGATTCCTGCTGCAAAGGTTGGACATGTTGGACTTTACCGTGATCCTGAAACATTGAAACCGGTTGAATATTATGCGAAGATGCCAAGTGACTTGGCAGAAAGGGAATGCATTGTCGTTGACCCGATGCTAGCCACTGGCGGATCAGCCATCGAAGCGATCCATTCCATTAAAAAGCGCGGTGCAGTCAATATTAAATTCATGTGTTTGATTGCAGCTCCAGAAGGTGTAGAAGCTTTAAAAGAAGCTCATCCTGATGTTGATATCTATATTGCGGGTCTTGACGAAAAACTGAATGAACATGGTTATATCGTTCCAGGTCTTGGAGACGCAGGAGATCGTTTATTCGGCACAAAATAAGGAAAGAAACTGAGGTGTCACGAATGAACAAACCGATTAAAGTCATGACCATTTTCGGGACGAGACCAGAAGCTGTCAAAATGGCTCCCTTAGTACTCGAATTTCAAAAACACCCAGAATATTTCAAGCCGATCGTTGCTGTTACGGCTCAGCATCGCCAAATGTTAGATCAAGTTCTCGAACTATTTTCCATACAGCCGGACTATGACTTGGACATAATGAAGGAAAGGCAAACGCTTGCTGACATTACAACAAGAGCATTAAATGGTCTTGATTCCGTAATGAAGGAAGCTAAACCAGATATTGTTCTTGTTCATGGTGATACAACCACAACGTTTGTCGCCAGTCTGGCAGCTTTTTATAATCAAATTGTCATTGGGCATGTAGAAGCGGGGCTGCGCACATGGAATAAGTATTCCCCCTATCCCGAAGAGATGAATCGACAGCTTACGGGTACGATGGCGGATTTGCATTTTGCGCCGACTTCAAAAGCCGAGGAGAATCTGCTGAACGAAAACAAGAAGGATAATATCTTCGTGACGGGAAATACGGCAACGGATGCTTTAAAAACGACTGTAAGGCCGACATATTCCCATCCGGTTTTAAATGACCTTGGAGAAGACAGGCTCATTTTGCTTACTGCCCATCGGAGGGAAAATCTAGGGGAACCCATGAGGAATATCTTCAGGGCCGTTAAGAGAATCATTGTTGAGCATGATGATGTTCAAGTGGTATATCCTGTTCATTTAAATCCGCTTGTTCAAGAATTGGCAAACGAAGTTCTCGGGGACGATCCACGGGTTCATTTGATCGAACCGCTGGATGTATTGGATTTCCATAACTTCGCTTCTAGAGCCTATCTGATTTTGACTGATTCTGGAGGAATCCAGGAAGAGGCACCGTCACTTGGTGTACCCGTCCTGGTTTTAAGGGATACGACCGAACGTCCTGAGGGGATTGCGGCCGGAACCTTAAGATTGGCTGGTACTGATGAACAAACCATATATGATTTGGCACATGAATTGCTCACCGATCAAGAGGTGCACGAAAAAATGTCCAAAGCTTCAAATCCATATGGGGACGGAAATGCTTCGGTCCGCATAGCTGAAGCGATCCGGTACTATTTTAAGCAAGTGAATATGCCGCCAACTAGATTTGAACCATAAAAAAGGAAAAGCTATGCGCTTTTCCTTTTTTTATTTGCATACTCCAAGGTTGTTGAGAAAAGATAACTGCTAAGGGGATGATTATGTTGGGAAAGAAAACGTTCATAGTGTTTGTTTTCCTTTTTATATTTATTTATCAAAATGAAAAGGGCTTCGCAAAAGTCATTTTGCCGCCTTTACCAAAACTATCTGAATCTAAGGAAGTAACGGTTGTTGTCACGATGGATAAGGCGTTTAATCGAAAAAAGATCGAAAAACTGCTTGAAAAATATCCATCTCTTCAATTACGGAATGTTTATTCGGTTGCCCTGGATGGATTTTCCCTTCACGGGAAAATGAAAGAAATAGAACAACTTAAAAAGGAGGGGGGAATTCAGGCCGTAACGGAAGTATCCGTTTATCAAGCCGTGTTGGATAAAAGTGTCCCATACATAGGAGGAGACAGGGTCAGGGGTTTCTTTGATAAGGAGAATCACCGGATCACCGGGAAAGGGATAAAGGTAGGGATAATCGATACTGGCATCGATTATACACATCCCGATTTGCAACGAGCTTATAAAGGAGGTAAGGATCTGGTTGACGGTGATGCAGATCCGATGGAAACCAAAAATCAAGGCGACCTGGATACATTGCATGGCACTCATGTGGCAGGCATCATTGCAGCCAATGGAAAAATGAAAGGCGTCGCACCTGAAGCGGAGATTTACGCATATCGAGCTTTGGGGCCAGGCGGTTCTGGAGATACAGATCAAGTATTGACGGCCATTGAGACAGCCATGAAGGATAAGGTGGATGTATTGAACCTCTCTCTAGGCAATAACGTCAATGGTCCTGATTTACCCATCTCCCTTGCGTTGAATAAGGCTGTGGAAAGCGGCATCGTTGCCGTGACATCAAACGGGAATTCCGGTCCGGCTGTATGGACCGTCGGTTCACCCGGAACAGCGGAAAAAGCGATTTCCGTTGGGGCCTCGACTCCCCCCTTAAGGGTTCCGTATATGATTTACGGACTTGGATCAAAAAAGCATCAATCGCATTTAACCTTGTTTCAAGGCTCTAAAAAATGGAACCTGACGTTTTCCGAGGATGTCATATATGGGGGACTGGGTAATGAAAAGGACCTGAAGAATGTTCGGGATAAGATTGTATTGATGGAACGTGGCACACTTACCTTCCAGCAGAAAGTATCCAATGCAGAAAAGGCAGGTGCGAAGGGGGTAATTGTTTTTAATAATACGAGCGGGAGCTTTACTGGAAGCTTGGAAAAAGAAATGAACATCCCAGCTGCTTCTATTAATAGAAGAGATGGATTGCAGCTCAAGCAAATCATGGAGCAAGGGCAGAGCAAAACCGTTCAATTTGTTTATAAGAACGAGCAGGATAGGCTCGCGGATTTTAGCTCCAGGGGACCGGTAACCGTATCGTGGGGAATAAAGCCTGACGTATTGGCACCGGGAGTGGAAATTGAAAGCACCATTCCTAAAGGATATATGTCCCTGGATGGAACAAGTATGTCCGCACCGCATGTTGCAGGTGCATGCGCCTTAATCCTGCAAAAACACCCGGAATGGACTCCTGACCAAGTGAAATCTGCATTGATGAGCACTTCCAAGCCATTGAGGAAAACAGCGTATCAATTGTATCACACATATGAACAGGGGGCTGGACGCATCCAGGTCGACGAAGCGTTAAAAGCGGACACGCTCTTGAATCCAAGCTCATTGTCCTTTGGGATGTATACAAAAAAAGAGGGAATTGAAGAGCATCATGAAACGATAGTCATAGAAAATACCGGAACGGAAATGAGGAAGTACTCATTCATGGTCCCATTAAAAGAGACGGGGCTTACTTGGGAATTGCCGAAATCCCTTACTTTGAAACCGAAGGAAAAGAAACGGATAAAAGTCGGATTGCAGGTCAACCCAGCCGAGCTTAAAAAAGGAGTCTTTGATGGATACCTCATTATAATGGAAGGAACCAAAAGAATATCCCTTCCTTATTTATATGTAAAAGAAGAGCCTGATTATCCAAGGATAATGGGATTTGATTTTGGTCAAGGGGACCAGGAAGGCACATATCGATACGAAATGTATCTTCCGCGCGGGGCTGAAGAATTCGGAATTGCCCTTTATGAGGAAGATAGCTTGAAATTCGCTGGATATTTGGATTGGTCCAGATCTGCTCCTTCCGGTTTGATCAAAAAAGATGTATTGAAAGAGGACTTGCCGCCTAAAGGAATATATAAGGCGATAATCTTTGCAAGAAGGGGCGGAAGGGAAGATCGGATAGAAAAGACGTTACTTATCGAGTGAAGAGAGGACAATAAGTAAAATAAAATGGATGTCAATAGTATAAAAAAGATAATTTGTGAACAATTCGTTAATAATTACAAACCTGTGACAAATTTCACTAACCACTCATTGACAATGATTCTAGCCTATTGTATGCTAACAAAGGATGTAAAATGAGAGGGTTTTCAGGAGCCCGGCATGCAGATTTTTACAGCATGAAATGTTTTCTATCCTCCACCAAATTCAACCGCGAGGATGCAACTTGCGTCAAATGATCGCCGTCTAAAATGGCTATGACTTTGATGTCAGCGATTCTTTCTCAAATAGTCGGATCAGTTTTGTTCGGTATCTTCTTTTACTCGTCAGAACCTAAGATTCGAACCGCTGCTATTAGTAATTGGCCTTCTTTGTGGACTTGCTAGGTTTACAAGCAATGCTTCATTCAGTACGAAAATATTTCTCAGGAGATTAAATGAAAAATGCCAGAAATGAAAATCATGTTCAACAGGCAGAGTAAATATATAATTTTTCTTCTGGCGGTTTATGTTGTTGGATGGGGACTTACGAGTTATCAAGCCGTTTTTGCTGGGCTTATACTGGGTACGAGTTTGAGTTTATACAATTTATGGCTGATCAATCAGAAAATGAAAAAGTTCAGTCAGGCGCTCGATGAAGGAAAGAAAACGAAATCTCTTGGGACGATGACACGAATGGCATCCGCAGGTCTAGCGGTACTCATTGCATTGGAATTTCCGGAGCATTTTCATCTGATAAGTGTTGTATGGGGATTAATGACAGCTTATATTGTCATTTTTATAGATTTTTTCATCCAATTAATACGTCGATAGCGGGGAAGAGAGGTGAATATAGTTGAATCATGAAGCACCCTTACAAGAATTTATGGGTCTTACCTTTAACTTGAGTAACGTCCTAATGATTACAGTTGCCAGTCTAGTTGTGTTCATACTTGCTGTGCTTGGTACACGTAAGCTTGCCATGAAGCCAACCGGCATGCAGAATTTCATGGAATGGATTATGGATTTCGTTAAGGGTATTATTAATAGTAACATGGACTGGAGAACAGGTGGTCAGTTTCAACTGCTTGGTATGACTTTGCTAATGTACATTTTTGTGTCCAATATGCTAGGTCTTCCGTTTGCAATTAGTTACGATGGAGTGCTTTGGTGGAAATCACCAACAGCCGACCCAGTTATCACATTGACTCTTGCAGTCATGGTTTTAGGTTTAACGCATTATTATGCTATAAAAATGAAAGGCGCCAAGGGTTACTTTAAAGCTTATAAAAACCCAATGACACTTGTAGAGGAATTTACAAACTCCTTGACACTTGGTCTGCGTCTATATGGTAACATTTATGCTGGTGAAGTTTTGCTGAGTCTATTAGCGGGCACCCTGGCATTTAGTGGAGCTGCCGGATTTATTGGTGCAATTGTGCCTACATTAGTATGGCAAGGCTATAGTATTTTCGTCGGTAGTATCCAAGCGTTTATCTTTGTCACGTTAACAATGGTTTATCTGTCTCATAAAGTCAGTGACGACCATTAATTATAAGTTCATTTAGAACTAAAAAAATAATAAATTTTGATACAATCTAAGGAGGATATTTATAATGACAGGTTCAGTAGGTCTTCTTGCAGCAGCAATTGCAATTGGTTTAGCAGCACTAGGTGCAGGTATTGGTAATGGTCTTATCGTTTCAAGAACAGTAGAAGGTATCGCTCGTCAACCAGAAGCTCGCGGTATGCTTCAAACAACAATGTTCATCGGGGTAGGTTTAGTTGAGGCGATGCCTATCATCGCGGTAGTAATTGCGTTTATGGTATATGGTGGTTAATAGAACCTTCAAAAAGTTCAAAAATGGCGAAGTTCGTTCCATGTGAACCTTCGCCTTTCCTTTATGTCCACAATCCTGTTTTTATACAGTTTAAGAGCATAGTTTTCTAAAGTTCATATAATGAACGCTTTAAGAAGTGAAACTCGTGAAGGGAGTGAACCAAGCGTGTTAACAAGCAGCTTTGTACTTGGGTCAACGTCTCATGGCTTTAATGGCGGAGACATGTTATACCAATTAGTAATGTTTATCATTTTGTTAGCGTTGCTGAAGAAATTTGCATGGGGTCCTCTAATGGGCATCATGACTCAACGTGAAGAACATGTTGCAAATGAAATTCAAGCAGCTGAAGCTAGCAGACAAGAAGCACTTAAATATTTAGAAGAACAACGTGAAATCGTAAAACAATCTCGCACTGAAGCGGGACAACTTATAGAAAACGCAAAACTTCAAGGTGAAGCACAGCGTGAAGAGATCGTAAATCAAGCACGTCTTGAAGCTGAACGCGTCAAAGAAACAGCTAAGCGTGAAATCGTACAGGAAAAAGAAAAAGCCATTACGGCATTACGCGAGCAAGTGGCATCTTTATCCGTACTCATTGCTTCTAAAGTAATAGAAAAAGAACTATCCGAAGCAGATCAAGAGCAATTGATTAATGACTACATTCAAGAGGCAGGAGAAGGGAAATGAGCGATATAACAGTAGCAAAGCGTTATGCCGTTGCCCTTTTCCAAATTGCGAAAGAGCAAAATCTCATTAACCAACTTGAAGAAGAGCTTCGCATAGTGAATGAAGTTTTTACAAAAGATAATGAGCTATTAAGCTTCCTGGCTCATCCTAAAATGACTAAAGATGCAAAAGGCGCTTTGATTGCAAATGCATTTGCAAGCCTTTCTTCTTCCGTTCAAAACACTGTGATGCTGATGGTGGAGCGTCATCGTACAGATGAAGTGACAGCAATGGCACAAGAGTTCATTGAACTTGCGAATGAAGAAAACTCAGTAGCTGATGCAACGGTCTATACAGTACGTCCATTGACTGAAACGGAAGTGGAAGCTGTGTCTTCATCTTTTGCAGCAAAAATCGGCAAAAGAAATTTACGCATCACTAATATTACGGATAGCAATATCCTTGGCGGCATCAAATTACAAATCGGTAACCGCATTTATGACGGGACGATTAGCGGTAAGTTAGATCGCCTTAGCAAACAACTATTAGGTTAATATTCACAGATAGGGGTGAAATTCATGAGCATCAAAGCTGAAGAAATCAGTGCGCTGATTAAAAAGCAGATTGAAAACTATCAGTCGGAAATTAAAGTAAGCGATGTTGGTACGGTTATCACTGTTGGTGATGGTATCGCACGCGTTCATGGTTTAGATAATGCAATGTCTGGGGAGCTCTTAGAATTTTCCAATGGGTCAATGGGATTAGCACAAAACCTAGAGCAAAATAACGTAGGTGTTGTTATTCTTGGACCATTCAGAGACATTAAAGAAGGCAGTGAAGTACGCCGTACTGGCCGTATCATGGAAGTGCCAGTTGGAGAAGAATTAATCGGACGTGTCGTGAATCCGCTTGGACAACCATTAGATGGCCTTGGCCCGATCGCTACGACAAAAACTCGTCCAATCGAAAGCCCTGCAACAGGTGTAATGGACCGTAAATCAGTACATGAACCTTTACAAACAGGTATTAAAGCAATCGATGCATTGGTTCCAATCGGTCGTGGACAACGTGAGTTAATCATCGGTGACCGTCAAACTGGTAAAACATCAGTTGCAATCGATACAATTCTTAACCAAGCTGACCAAGATATGATCTGTATCTATGTCGCTATCGGTCAAAAAGAATCAACGGTTCGTGGAACTGTTGAAACACTACGTAAAAATGGTGCTTTGGATTACACAATCGTTGTATCTGCATCAGCTTCTCAACCAGCACCACTTTTATACCTAGCTCCATATGCTGGTGTGACTATGGGTGAAGAGTTCATGTTCGCCGGCAAGCACGTTCTTGTGGTTTATGATGATCTTTCTAAACAAGCATCTGCATACCGTGAACTTTCCTTGCTACTTCGCCGTCCTCCAGGTCGTGAAGCATTCCCAGGGGATGTATTCTACTTGCACTCCCGTTTACTTGAGCGTGCAGCAAAATTGAATGACACTTTAGGTGCCGGTTCAATCACTGCGCTTCCATTTGTTGAAACACAAGCAGGCGACATCTCTGCTTACATTCCAACAAACGTAATTTCCATCACTGATGGACAAATCTTCTTACAATCCGATTTGTTCTTCTCAGGTGTACGTCCTGCGATTAACGCTGGTCTATCCGTATCCCGTGTTGGTGGATCTGCACAAATTAAAGCGATGAAAAAAGTTGCCGGTACATTACGTCTTGACTTGGCTTCATACCGTGAATTGGAAGCATTCTCTCAATTCGGTTCTGACCTTGATGCTGCTACACAAGCAAAACTTAACCGTGGTGCTCGTACAGTTGAAGTCCTTAAGCAAGATCTAAACAAACCGATCAAAGTAGAAAAACAAGTCATGATTTTCTATGCATTGACTAAAGGTCATTTAGATGATATTCCAGTATCGGATATCCTTCGTTTTGAAGAAGAGTACTATGTGTTCCTAGATCGTTCTCATCCGGAATTATTAGATCACATTCGCACAACAAAAGGTCTTCCTGAAGACGCTGCTATCGTTGCTGCAATTAACGAATTCAAAAAGAACTTCGTTATTTCCGAATAATAAGGTCTAACTAATTTATAAAGGGTGGTGAGAATGAATGGCCTCTTTACGCGATATTAAGTCTCGGATTACTTCAACGAAAAAGACGAGTCAAATTACAAAAGCGATGCAGATGGTATCTGCTTCTAAAATGAACCGTGCGGAAGCTAATGCTAAAGCATATGTTCCATATATGGAAAAAATTCAAGAAGTGGTATCCAGTATTGCGAACGGAAGCACGGATGCATCTCATCCAATGCTTACTTCACGTCCAGTTAAGAAAACCGGTTACTTGGTAATCACATCGGACCGTGGATTGGCTGGGGCATACAATAGTAGTATACTTCGCCACGTTCATAAAACCATTCTTGAACGCCATAAATCCAATGATGAGTTCGTCATTATCGCAATCGGAAGGGTTGGCCGTGATTTCTTTGTCAGCCGTAACATGCACGTAGAGCTTGAAGTAATTGGGGTTCCTGATCAGCCGTCTTTCGCTGACATTAGCTCCCTTGCAAAATCAACAGTGAATTTATATCTGAATGAGCTGTGTGATGAGCTTTATATGTACTATAACCATTATGTCAGCCCAATCCAGCAGGAGGTAACGGAAAAGCAAGTCCTTCCGTTAGCTGACTTCAATACTTCCAATGCAACATTGACTTCTTATGAATTTGAACCGAATGCAGAAGAAATCCTTGAGGTATTACTGCCTCAATACGCAGAAAGTTTGATTTATGGTGCTTTATTAGATGGTAAAGCAAGTGAGCACTCTGCACGTATGACTGCAATGAAAAATGCGACCGATAATGCAAAAGAGTTGATCGACTCACTTTCATTACAATATAACCGTGCACGTCAGGCAGCGATCACTCAAGAAATTACAGAGATTGTCGGCGGTGCAGCAGCTTTAGAATAAAATCATTAAAGGAGCGGTCGGCCCGGACGAAGCTTGGCCGTTCCATAAACTCGATAGTCGTTATAAGCAACGTTAGGAGGGAAAACGATGAATATAGGACGCGTTACTCAAGTTATGGGTCCGGTTGTTGACGTGAAATTCGAAGACGGACAACTTCCTAAGATCTATAACGCGTTAAGAATCGAAAATACAGCGTCTGGTACAGGACTAACTCTTGAAGTGGCCCTTCAACTAGGTGATAATACAGTTCGTACTGTAGCAATGTCTTCCACTGATGGTTTAACCCGTGGTGCAGAGACTGTTGATACAGGAGCTCCAATTTCAGTACCTGTAGGTGAAGTTACTCTAGGTCGTGTTTTCAACGTATTAGGGGAAAACATTGACCTATTCGAACCACTTACAGCAGAGGTGCGTCGTGATCCAATTCACAGACAAGCACCAACATTCGAGGAATTATCAACATCTGTTGAAATCCTTGAAACAGGTATTAAAGTAGTAGATTTACTTGCTCCTTACATCAAAGGTGGTAAAATCGGTCTCTTCGGTGGAGCCGGTGTTGGTAAAACTGTACTTATCCAAGAACTTATCAATAACATCGCACAAGAGCACGGCGGTATCTCGGTATTCGCTGGTGTAGGTGAGCGTACTCGTGAAGGTAATGACCTTTTCTACGAGATGACTGATTCTGGTGTTATTAAGAAAACAGCGATGGTATTCGGACAAATGAACGAGCCGCCAGGTGCACGTATGCGTGTTGCCCTAAGCGGTTTGACAATGGCTGAATATTTCCGTGACGAACAAGGACAAGACGTTCTTTTCTTCATCGATAACATCTTCCGTTTCACACAAGCAGGTTCTGAGGTTTCCGCCCTACTAGGACGTATGCCTTCAGCGGTTGGTTACCAACCAACTCTTGCTACTGAAATGGGTCAATTGCAAGAACGTATCACTTCAACAAATAAAGGTTCAGTTACATCCATTCAAGCGATCTATGTACCTGCCGATGACTATACGGATCCGGCTCCAGCTACAACTTTCGCTCACTTGGATGCAACAACTAACCTTGAGCGTAAACTTTCTGAAATGGGTATCTACCCTGCAGTTGATCCATTGGCGTCTTCTTCTCGTGCCCTTAGCCCAGAAATCGTTGGCGCTGAGCACTATAAAGTGGCTCGTCAAGTGCAATCGACTTTACAGAAATATAAAGAACTTCAAGATATTATTGCCATCTTGGGTATGGACGAATTAAGCGAAGACGAAAAAGTAATCGTTCAACGTGCTCGTAGAATTCAAAACTTCTTGTCACAAAACTTCCACGTGGCTGAACAATTCACTGGTCAAAAGGGATCTTATGTACCAGTTAAAGAAACAGTCCAAGGATTCAAAGATATCCTAGCTGGAAAATATGACGAACTTCCAGAAGATGCTTTCCGTCTAGTTGGCCGCATCGAAGAAGTTGTTGCTAAAGCAAAAGAAATGGCTTAATTAAAGGGACCTAGGAGGGAATGAAATGAAGACCATTAAAGTCAATGTTGTTACTCCCGATGGCCCAGTATATGATGCAGAAGTTGAAATGGTAAGCACTAAAGCTAAAAGCGGTGAGCTGGGAATCATGGCTGGACACGTTCCAACTGTAGCCCCGCTTACCATTGGTGCTGTCCGTCTTAAAAATGGAAGCAACACAGACTATGTAGCTGTAAATGGTGGCTTCTTAGAAGTTCGCCCTGATGTGGTAACCATTTTAGCTCAATCTGCTGAAAGAGCTGAAACTATCGATCTTGCACGTGCTCAAGCAGCAAAAGCCCGTGCTGAACAAAGATTGCAGAACAATGATGGATCAAATGATGCCAAAAGAGCTAATTTAGCGCTTAAACGTGCCATTAACCGAATCCAAATTGCAGAAATGCGATAACTTTAATTGATGAAAACACCTGATCAAGCCATTCGTGGTAAGATCAGGTGTTTTTTTATCCTGAAGGTTTTTGAGGAATATTGACATGGAATATCGGAATTAGGAAAAAAAGGTCGAATTATAGGGTAAAGTATTTTCCATTTTAAACCTTAACTCGTCGACATGTTTTTATCCTAATGTTATAATGTATACGCTTACATTTATTGCTTCATACCCCCTCCTATCACGTAGCTTCTAAAAGATTGTTACCCTGCATAATATTTTATTACAGTATCCAAAAAGAAGACAGGCAAATTTAACTTGTACCCAGTTAACATGATTTATCCATAAAGGGAGATGAACATGGGACAGCTGCATATTTACCAAAATAATTATTTAATTGTATTTGTTTTCCTTTGTCTCGGTATTTTATTACCTGTGATCGCTTTATTTCTTGGTAGACTGCTAAGGCCTTATAAACCGACAGATATGAAATATACGACTTATGAAAGCGGAATCGATCCTTTTCAGGATTCAAGGGTTCAATTCAATGTCAGGTATTATCTATTCGGATTGATGTTCGTCATATTTGATGTAGAAACGGTTTTTCTTTACCCATGGGCGGTTGCCTATGATGAACTCGGACTGTTTGCATTGATTGAAATGCTGTTTTTTGTCGTGATCCTTATGCTAGGACTAATCTATGCTTGGAAAAAGAAGGTGTTAAAGTGGAATTGAAGTTGGATGAACTTACCCCTAAAGAAATGGAAGAAATGCGCCACAGTATTTTCTTATCCACACTTGAACAAATAAAAGGCTGGGCTAGAAGTAACTCACTCTGGCCAATGACTTTCGGTTTGGCATGTTGTGCAATTGAAATGATGGGTGTCGGCTCCTCTCATTATGATTTGGACCGATTTGGTTCTTTTTTTCGGACATCCCCCAGACAATCGGATGTCATGATTGTTTCAGGAACGGTAACGAAAAAAATGGCTCCAATAATAAGTAGATTATACGAACAAATGCCAGAACCGAAATGGGTTATTGCAATGGGCTCCTGTGCAACTGCTGGCGGGCCTTATGTTCACTCTTACTCAGTGGTCAAAGGGGTAGATCAAATTGTACCTGTCGATGTATATATACCGGGTTGTCCCCCAAACCCAGCTGCACTTATTTACGGGATCAATAAATTAAAAGAAAAAATCCGTTATGAGGCGAAAACCGGAAAGCGGGTGATATAGATGAGTGAAAAGGAAGACTTAGCGAAACAAAAGGCAGAGGCCGCGGCCAAGGCAAAGGCCGTAGCACTGGCCCGAAAACAGGCGAAAGAAGAAGCGGGAGAAAAGCCGGAAGGTGAAATGGATATAGCGAAGCAAAAGGCGGCAGCAGCGGCCAAGGCGAAAGCAGCCGCGCTGGCCAAAAAACAGGCGAAAGCAGCGGCAGAAAAGCCGGAAGGCGAAATGGATATAGCGAAGCAAAAGGCGGCGGCAGCGGCCAAGGCGAAAGCAGCGGCTTTGGCCCGGAAACAGGCGAAAGAAGAAACGGCAGAAAAGCCGGAAAGTGAAATGGATATAGCGAAGCAAAAGGCGGCGGCAGCGGCCAAGGCGAAAGCAGCGGCATTGGCCCGGAAACAGGCGAAAGAAGAAACGGCAGAAAAGCCGGAAGGCGAAATGGATATAGCGAAGCAAAAGGCGGCGGCAGCGGCCAAGGCGAAGGCAGCGACATTGGCCCGGAAACAGGCGAAAGAAGAAACGGCAGAAAAGCCGGAAGGCGAAATGGACATAGCGAAGCAAAAGGCGGCGGCAGCGGCCAAGGCGAAGGCAGCAGCCGCTGCCAAAGCGAAAGCGGCTGCTGCTGCGAAGAACAGGACTGCTGTACAGGAAAGCGAGGAAGTTGACACCCCTAGCGAAATTTCCCCAAATCAGTCGAAACTTGATCAAATTGTTTCTGCTATTGAAAGCCATGTAGGACAAGGGGCATTATTAGAGAACTATATTAATAGACTATCAAAAGATGTACCCACTTTAGTGGCCAATCCGGATACATATTTTTCAATAGCCAAATTTCTGCGGTACGATGAACAGCTTGATTTTTCGTATTTATCGGAACTTCATGGTACGGATTTTGAATCCCATATGGAAATCTATGTACATTTACACTCATTCAAAATGAACCAATCAGTTGCCTTGAAGGTGAAGCTTGATAGGGATACTCCCGTAATCCCATCATTGGTCCCATTATGGTCAGGTGCCAATTGGCCAGAATGTGAGGCGTATGATTTATTGGGCATTAACTTTTATGAACACCCTGATTTAAAGCGGATTTTACTTGGGGAAGATTGGAAAGGGTATCCCCTTAGAAAAGATTATGAGCCTTATGATGTGGAGGTATAAGCCCTATGTTAAGGACGGAAGAAATGCTTCTCAATGTCGGGCCGCAGCATCCGAGTACACATGGTGTTTTTCGGCTTGTCATCAAGATTGACGGTGAGATTATCAAAGAGGCTACACCTGTCATTGGGTATCTGCATCGCGGTACGGAAAAACTAGCGGAAAATCTGCAATATACACAAATAATCCCATATACCGACCGGCTCGATTATCTGGCGGCAATGACAAATAATTATGTGCTTTGCCATGCTGTTGAGACGATGATGGGGGTGGAGATCCCTGAAAGGGCAGAATATTTGCGGGTCATCGCAATGGAATTGGGCAGAGTTGCAAGCCACCTCGTCTGGTGGGGTACATACTTGCTGGATATAGGTGCGACGAGTCCTTTCCTTTACGCATTCCGAGAACGTGAAATGATCGTTAATTTATTGACTGAATTGTCAGGGGCACGCCTAACATTCAATTATATGCGTGTCGGAGGTGTGAAATGGGATGCTCCTGAAGACTGGATTGCGAAGGTTGCCGAGTTTGTCCCTTATATGAGGGAGCAGCTTGCCGGTTACCATGAGCTTGTGACAGGGAATGAAATCTTTGTTAATCGGGTTAAAGGGGTGGGCATCTATACGAAGGAAGAAGCCTTGCAGTATTCGCTTAGCGGTGCCAACTTAAGGTGTACAGGTGTGAAGTGGGATTTACGGAAAAATGAACCATATTCCATTTATGACAGGTTCACATTCGATGTTCCTACAAGGGAAGAGGGTGATGCCTTTTCACGCTATCATTGTAGAATGGAAGAAATCGAAGAGTCACTGAAAATCATCGAGCAGGCGGTTGAGCAATTTCCAGAAGGGCCGGTCCTTGCTAAGGTCCCTAAAATAATAAAGGTTCCTAAGGGTGAGGCATTTGTCCGAATTGAATCACCAAGAGGGGAAATAGGCTGTTATATCGCGAGTGAAGGGAAAAAGGAGCCATACCGCTTGAAATTTCGCAGACCTTCGTTTTATAATCTGCAAATTCTTCCGAAATTATTGGAGGGGGAAAATATGGCGAACTTGATAACGATTTTAGGTGCAATCGATATCGTGTTAGGGGAGGTGGATGGATAAATGATCAAGGATCTTCTCCACTCCGCTCCAAGCCTACTGAATTTTGGCATTTTTTTTGGTTTGGCAGTCCTGCTCCTGTTTGTCGTTTTAGGGTTTGTAACCTATGGAATCCTTTCAGAGCGTAAAATCATGGGATTCATGCAGATGCGTGTCGGCCCAAACCAAATTGGAGGGAAATGGGGTCTCTTGCAGACCGTTGCCGATGTTTTGAAACTTCTGATCAAGGAAGATACGATACCCAAGAAAGCTGATAAGCCGTTATATATTTTAGCTCCGGTAATTACTTTTGCTCCCGCTTTCATGGTCCTTGCCACCTTGCCGTTCACCGATGCCTTCCAATTTGCTGATATAGGTGTCGGACTGCTTTATTATATGGCGATTTCCGGCATATCTACCATCGGCATCGTCACTGCAGGTTGGGCATCCAATAATAAGTATTCTTTGATTGGCGGAATGAGGGCAGCCGCGCAAATGATATCTTATGAGATCCCTTTGGTGATGTCGCTAGTGGGCATCGTCCTCATAACAGGCAGTTTAAACTTGAATGATATAGTCGCAGCACAGGAAAAGGTTTGGTTCATTTTTCTTCAGCCGGTTGCGTTCATCGTGTTTTTCATTGCATCGGTTGCCGAGTTGAACAGGGTTCCTTTTGACCTTCCGGAAGCGGAATCCGAACTTGTTGCAGGCTATCATGTTGAATACTCTGGATTTCGCTGGGCCTTCTTTATGTTATCCGAATATGTGTATATGTTTGCAATGGCAACGCTAACCACTGTATTATTTTTAGGGGGATGGAATTCTATTCCGTTTTTGGATTTTATTCCGGCGGCCATCTGGTTCGGTCTGAAGTTCAGTGCCGTATTCTATATATTGGTCTGGATCCGTGTAACCTTTCCTCGTATAAGGGCTGATCAATTGATGGAATTCGGATGGAAAGTGCTGCTTCCGGTTGCATTGGCAAATATATTTTTGACGGCACTAATAAAAGAATTGCTTAACCTTTTTTAGAAACTTAAGCTGGTCGGAAAGCGAGGGATTTATATGCTTGGTTTAGCAAAAGGTTTAACCTATACATTAAAGAACTTGACGAGGAAAAAAGTGACCTATGACTACCCGAATGAGCCGCTTCCGCTCCCTGACCGATTTCGCGGAATCCAAAAGTTCTATCCTGAAAAGTGTATCGTATGCAATCAATGTGTGACGATTTGTCCAACGGATTGTATTCAATTAACTGGTAAGAAACATCCGGACCCTTCGAAAAAAGGGAAAATCATCGATACGTATGACATCAATTTCGAGATTTGCATTTTATGTGATTTATGTACGGAGGTCTGCCCTACAGAAGCGATCGTGATGACGAATCAATTCGAGCTGGCCGAGTATAGCCGTGATCATCTATTTAAAAATCTGGAGTGGCTGGATGAAAATGATGAAAATATCCGGAAGGTGAATAAAGTATGAGTTTGTCGGGTGAATTGATTGCCTTTATTGGTTTGGCACTCGTCGCGATAGTAGGCGGGGTGTTGCTGATTACCTTAACAAAAGTGGTGCACATGGTTATCGCACTTGTTTTTACTTTCTTGGGCATTGCAGGTATTTATATGTTGCTTTCGGCCGAGTTTGTCGCCATTGTCCAAATCCTTATTTATTCAGGGGCAATTACGATCGTGATGCTATTCGGGATTATGCTGACAAAACACCAGGAAAATGATGCACCGGCTAAAGGGGGCTGGGGGAATTTCTCCTTGCTGGCAGCGATTGCCGGATTTGCCGTAGCGGTGTATCTTGGGATTTATAATCTGGATATACCTGTACAGCCAACGGCGTTGCATGAGGAAAATACAAAGCAAATAGGAATCGAACTTTTTTCAAAATATGTAATTCCATTTGAAGTGATGTCGGTACTCCTGCTTGTTGCTTTAGTCGGTGCCATCGTATTGGCTAAAAAAGATGATGAGGAGGGAGATCGATCATGACGGGAGTCCCTTTGTCGGCTTACCTTGTATTGGCACTCGTTTTGTTTTGTATAGGGCTGTATGGTGCCTTGACGAAAAGAAATGCGGTCATTGTTTTGATTTCAATCGAGCTGATGCTGAACGCTGCAAATATCAATTTAGTGGCCTTCAGTAAATTCGGGGTAACGCCATCCATTACGGGTCAAGTTTTTTCCTTATTCACGATTACGATCGCTGCAGCCGAGGCGGCTGTAGGGCTGGCCATACTAATGTCCCTTTATCGCAATCGTAAGACGGTCAATGTCGATGAAATGGAAATGATGAAGAATTGAAGGTTTATATAATTGAAGAAGGGGATTTGATACGATGATGGAGCACGCATGGCTCATACCGATCTTTCCACTCGTCACGTTTCTGGTTCTGCTTCTATCAGGCGGGCGGTTGCGGGAACGAGGGGCTTTTATAGGAATAATATGTACAGTGGCTTCGTTCGTTTTATCGTTGCTTGTCCTGATCGAGCGATTTAAAGAACCCACTTATAATATATCGATAGATTGGCTTTCCTTCGGAGGGACGCAACTTTCAGCTGGATTCGAAATCAATCAGCTCAATGCCTTGATGCTTGTGGTCGTTTCCCTTGTCAGCCTGCTTGTCCAGATATATTCGAAGGGGTATATGAAGGGTGAAGTGCGATTCTCCATTTTTTATGCTTATCTGGGCTTCTTCACCTTTGCCATGCTTGGACTAGTCATGGCACCCAATTTATTACAACTTTATATCTTCTGGGAATTGGTCGGGGTGGGGTCTTTCCTGCTCATTGGTTTTTACTTTTATAAACTGGAAGCTAAGGCTGCAGCGAAGAAGGCATTCATCATGACCAGGATTGGGGATGTAGGGCTCTTAATCGGCATCATTCTGCTATTCTGGGAAACAGGCAGCTTTGAATATGGAGAGATCTTTCAAGCCGTTCAATCGGGCATGATATCAAGTGATAAACTGACTTTAATCGCTATTTTGATTTTTATCGGAGCTGTTGGGAAGTCTGGACAATTTCCACTTCACACGTGGCTTCCGGATGCAATGGAAGGCCCGACTCCGGTTTCCGCATTGATACACGCGGCAACTATGGTTGCTGCAGGGGTATACCTGGTGGCGGCCATGTTTCCGTTATTCATGGCTAGTTCTGCAGCGATGCAGGTAGTGGCCATAACAGGTGGAATTACAGCCATATTTGCCGCAAGCATTGCCATGGTGCAAAAGGATGTTAAGCGTGTATTGGCCTATTCGACCATCTCTCAGCTTGGTTTTATGATGCTTGCTTTGGGTACCTCGGGATATGTGGCCGGGGTGTTTCACTTAATGACCCATGCCTTTTTTAAAGCATTGCTGTTTTTGGCAGCAGGCAGTGTTATTCACGCTATACATACACAGGATATGGAAAAAATGGGCGGCTTATGGCGTAAGTTGAATTGGACCGGTCCGCTGTTCTTGACTGGCACGTTGGCGATATCGGGGTTTCCGTTGCTCTCGGGCTTTTTCAGTAAAGATGAAATTCTAATGGCAGCCTGGGAGAATGGTAGTTATATATTGTTTGGTCTAGCGGCGGTTACCTCCTTTTTAACTGCGTTTTATATGTTCCGGCTGTTTTTCATGATGTTTGCAGGCGATTCACGCAGTCAAGCAGAACAGATCAAGGAATCACCTTTCATCATGCTAATTCCCATGCTCGCATTGGCTTTGCTTGCTGTAATCGGTGGGTATATCCAAACACCGTGGTTTGGAACTTTTCTTGGGGAGTGGCTTGTGGAGGGAAATGAAGCTCTTCTAGGCGCCAGCCATAGTGAGGGGCCCATTTGGATAATGTTGATGGCCGTGATTGTGTCGCTGGCCGGGATTTACCTTGCTTATATGATATACGTTAAAAAGAAGTTATCTCGGGAATGGCTGGTCAAAGAAAACTCCGAGGTATATAGGATTTTGGAAAATAAGTATTACATTGATGAGATTTATCATTTTACTGCAGGCTATGCAATCAAAGGCTTTAGTATATTCCTATCTTATATTGAAAGGTTCATTGTCGGTGGGCTTGTTTCCACTGTAACAAGTTCAATAGAAGGATTGGGGAAAATAGGGTCTAAACTGCAAACGGGACAGGTACAGCAATATGGCATGATAGCCTTTCTGGGACTTGCGGTACTGTTGGTGATTTTTGCAGTAACTGGGGGGTATCTAAGATGAATGTCTATTTGCTCTCGCTTTTGGTGTTTTCACCGCTGCTGGGCATCGTGATGGTTGCCCTCATGCCGAAAAAAGAGGAAAGGACGATTAAACAATTTGGTTTTTTCGGAACACTGCCTCCCCTTTTCCTATCATTCTTTCTTTGCAGCCAATATTATTCGGGTGTGGCCCTATCCATATTTGACATTAAGTTGAATTGGATCAGGTTTGGAAATTTGGAGATGTATGATCCCAAGCTCTTCACGGTTGATTTTGAGTTGGGGCTGGATGGCTTAAGTCTCATCTTCCTATTACTGACAACAATCATTTCATCACTGGCCGCAATCGCATCCATTTATATAAAAAAAGAATGGAAAGGGTATTATTTATTATTTTTGATCCTGGAGATTGGAATGCTCGGTGTCTTCACGGCAGAAAATTTGATCCTTTTTTTCATCTTTTTCGAAATGACTTTGATTCCTGCTTTCTTTTTAATTGGCAGATGGGGCTTTCTGGAGAGGGAGAAAGCTTCTTATAGTTTTCTGATCTATAATGGCATTGGTTCGGCTGTTTTATTGGTGGCCATTTTGATTTTGTTTGCCAGGACAGGTACGACCAACATTGCAGCATTGACACAGATGATGACAATGGGCGGCGTTTCGCTTTTTGCACCCATATCCGGTTCGATGAAATATGGTTTATGTCTTGCATTTCTCGTGGCATTTGCGATAAAGCTGCCGGTCTTTCCCTTTCATAGCTGGATGGTGCGGGTCCATGCAGAAGCACCCCCATCCATTGTCATGATACATGCCGGTGTCTTATTGAAAATTGGGGCGTACGGAATCATCCGGTTTGGAATGGGGATATTTCCTGAACAATATAAAAGCTTGGCCTTTACCATTGTCCTATTTGGGGTCCTCAGTTTTTTATATGGTGCTTTTCTGGCATTGGTACAAACGGATTTCAAGCTCGTTTTAGCCTACTCATCAATCTCGCATATGGGTATCGTCATGATGGGGCTGGGAGCCTTGAATGAAGCGGGCATTCAGGGAGCTATTTTTCAAGTCATCTCACACGGGCTAATTGCTGCTTTGTTGTTTTTCTTGGTGGGAGTGTTGTATGAACGTACAGGAACCACGATGCTTCCTAAGCTTGGAGGGCTGGCCAAGTCGATGCCGATTTTTTCAGGGTTTATGTTAGCTTGCGGAATGGCTTCACTCGGTTTGCCTGGCATGTCCGGCTTCATCAGTGAATTCATGGTATTTCTTGGCTTATTCAAGAGTCAGCCGATGCTTGCGGCAATAGGGGTGATCGGGCTGGTATTAACCGCTGTTTATGTACTGAGGGCGGTCATGCTTATGACTTTCGGGAAAAATGATAGCTTGATAGAAAAAGAGAAATGGGACATAAGGGGCTGGGAGTTTTTTCCGGCGTTGGTTCTTCTCGGTTTGATAATATCTGTTGGGGTATACCCAAATTTGTTAGGCGGGCCTCTTCAAGGAACGATTGAAGCCATGATGCTTGCTCTAGGGGGGCGATGAAGGATGGATTGGAACACGATGCTTTCTTATGATTGGGGAGCGATGATGCCTGAATTCATCATTCTTGGAACGACCATGATTCTTTCGATACTGGATTTATTCTGGCCGAAGCACTTTAATCGGAGAAAACTGGCATGGCTCGCGCTAACCGGAATCATTTTGGCATGTTTGTCACTGATTAGCCTGCTATCCTTTGAGACAGTCAGTATCTTATCCGATACGTTTCGTTTAGATTCATTTGCAAAAGCTTTTAAGCTGCTACTATTATTCGGAGCGGCCCTGATCATCCTTCTGGCTGAAGGATATGAACCGAAAGAGGGGCTGCGGGAGCACCGGGGGGAATTTTATTATCTGTTCCTGACCGCTTTGCTTGGAGCGATGGTCATGTCCTCAAGCGGTGATTTGATCACGCTGTTCGTTGGACTGGAACTTCTTTCACTTTCATCTTATATATTAGTCGGAATGCGCAAGCATGATCGGAAGTCCAACGAAGCGTCCATGAAGTATGTGATAAACGGAGGCATTTCCACAGCAATCACTTTATTCGGGATGAGCTATTTATATGGAGTGACCGGTTCCGTCAATCTAGGCGAAATGAGCAGGACGATGGCTGCGATGACGGACGGGCAGCTGCAATACATCATGGGGCTCGCTTTCTTCATGGTATTTGTCGGTGTATCCTTCAAGATAGCTGCCGCACCGTTTCATATGTGGGCGCCGGATGTCTATGAAGGGGCACCGACACCGGTCGCAGCCTTCTTGAGTGTAATTTCGAAAATGGCGGGTTTCGTCATCATCCTGCGCCTTTTTCTTTCGTTGTTCCTAACAGCTTCCGGTGATACGTTCGGGGCGCTCGATTTTTTGGATAAAAATAATATTTATATAGCTTCATTGGCGGGGCTGACGATCATCATTGGAAACGTGGTTGCGTTAAGGCAGCAAAATTTAAAACGAATGTTTGCCTATTCAAGCATCGCCCATGCGGGTTACCTGCTTGTGGCGGTGGCAACATTGGGCGGGGGATATTTCCTCCTGGATACTGTCTGGTTTTACCTAATGGCTTATGTATTAATGAATATCGGTGTATTTGCAGTCATTCAGCTGCTTTCCAGTCAAAGTGGGTCCGAAGATATCAGCATTCTTGCAGGACTGGGGAGGAAATCCCCGTATCTTGCCATGGCATTCACCGTATTCATCCTGTCGCTTGCTGGAATTCCCGGGACGACAGGTTTCATTGGCAAACTTAATATTTTTCTTGGGACATTCATAACGGAGCCTGGACATTTCGTCCTTGCGGGAATCATGATTGCAGGTACCATTGTGTCCTATGTGTATTATTTCGGATTATTGGTGCAGGTCTTTTTCCGACCGATTCATTCAGGGAAGGTCATTAAAATTCGTCCGGGTCTTTACGCCGTGTTGATCATATGCGTAATAGGCACCATACTTTTCGGGGTGGCGCCAAATATTGCCTTTGATTTTATTCATGATCAATTTGGTGATTTTACAGACTTTATTTCGAGTAAATGATATAATGCCTGTATCAGAGGCTTGTTCCATTGGATCAAGCCTCTATTTACAGTTTTAAAAAGATATTTTGCAATTCTTCCTTTTTAATTCCAAATATGAAGGGGTTTTGTGTTAGAATAGAATTCGGGTGTCTTTTAGGAGGTATGTACATGTTTTCAGCAATGGGACAGCAGGCTTTAACAGGAATAATTGCACACTTGTTTTTCATCGCAGTTACCTGGTGGGCTTTACAGGCATTACATTTTGATAAAATGTTAAGATCCAATTCGGTCATCAAGGCCAGGGTATTATATATTTTATTAACGGTTGCCATCGGTTCAGTTGTAAGTAATTTCTTCCTCGACTACCTGGGATTTGCAAACCAACTTCCGTATATGTTTAGTAATGACTGATATGCTGTAAGACTTTTCTTATAGCAAAATATGATTCTACTCTTGTATTCGCTATTGCTTCCTTCAAGTTTAAGGGGAAGGTGTCACCAATTGTCGGAAAAATCGAAGTATGATCTCTCTCCTTGTGGAAAGAATGTGTAAAAGGGGAGGGATTTAACATGTATTTTTTAAATAAAAAAATGTTAACATACATAGTATTTCTCGGTTTGATGGTGATTTTAATTGGGAATAGTACGATTGTGGCAGAAAGTAAACCAGATATAGTTAAAATGGTGGGACTGTTACAGGAAGATAAAGATTTAGACATAGGGGATTGGTCTGTACTCACTAGAGAAATAAATAAAGAGATTACAACTAAACAAGAGTTTGAAAGCGAAGTTACAGCTTTAAAACGAAAATACCCTCAATTTCAATGGCACCGGAAAGATGATGCTTCCGGCTGGAAGGCTGAGGCGTTAACTTACAATGTCGATTCAGGTCTGACCGAGTCTATCAAAATAATGACAACGGAAGAGAAATTTGATAAAGTTACCTATGTTATTTACGAAGTGAAGGGGAAAAAGTGGAAGAAAGCCAATAATGCCTTTTTTACCGCTACGTTCCAAAACAGGGTGAATGACCTATTTATAGGAACTCCTTCAATTTTTTCTTGTATTAAAGGGTCTATCAATGATAATATGGATTCGGTTTTAAACTCTAAAACTGAAGACCTGTTAGATATGTTCCAAGCAAGGGAAATTGAGAGTGTGCACGAAACAAACTTTACATCTATATCTGCACATTCAACTTTGTTTAAACAACCTTTGACAAAAGAAAAATTAAATTTGCAGTTTGGGCTACGGACAGAAGGATTGGGTGACCGAACGAACTTTGTAGTTGGCACACCAATCATAACGTTTGAATATTAATATAGAGAAAATGGACGCGGAGGGGAATACTTTTGGAAAAAATCATCGTCCGCGGCGGAAAAAGGCTTAGCGGGACAGTTAAAGTAGAAGGTGCTAAAAACGCCGTTTTGCCAGTTATCGCTGCAACATTATTAGCAAGTGATGGGAAAAGTATCATTAAAGATGTTCCTACGCTCTCCGATGTATATACAATCAATGAAGTATTGCGCAACTTAAATGCAGATGTTGCCTTTCATGACAATCAAGTAACTGTAGATGCATCAAGAGAGTTATTAGAAGAAGCACCATTTGAATATGTACGTAAAATGAGAGCTTCCGTTTTAGTGATGGGCTCATTACTGGCAAGGAATGGCCGGGCCCGCGTTGCTCTTCCTGGTGGCTGTGCCATCGGATCACGTCCTATCGACCAGCATTTAAAGGGCTTTGAAGCGATGGGAGCAAAAGTGAAGGTCGGCAATGGTTTCATTGATGCCGAGGTAGAAGGCAGACTTAAGGGTGCAAGAGTGTATCTTGACTTCCCAAGTGTTGGTGCCACCGAAAACATCATGATGGCTGCTACGCTTGCTGAAGGTATTACGATTCTTGAAAATGTGGCCAAAGAGCCTGAAATTGTAGATCTTGCGAATCTCCTTAATAAAATGGGTGCCAAAGTCAGAGGTGCCGGTACTGGTACGATGAGAATCGAAGGTGTCGATAAATTATATGGCACTGAACATACGATTATACCTGACCGTATCGAAGCTGGTACATTCATGACAGCGGCCGCTCTTACTGGCGGCAATGTTCTTGTTCAAGGAGCTGTACCTGAACACCTTACTTCCCTTATTGCTAAAATGGAGGAAATGGGCGTTAAAATTCTTGAAGAAGAAGATGGATTACGCGTTATCGGTCCAAAAACCTTGAAGGCCATTGACATCAAAACAATGCCGCATCCTGGTTTCCCGACTGATATGCAATCGCAAATGATGGCATTATTACTGCGTGCTGAAGGAACAAGTATGATTACGGAGACCGTTTTCGAAAACCGTTTCATGCATGTTGAAGAATTCCGTCGCATGAATGCCAATATTAAAATAGAAGGCCGTTCCGTTATCGTTAATGGTCCAACTAACATTCAAGGTGCTGAAGTAGCTGCAACAGATTTACGTGCCGCGGCAGCGCTCATCCTGACTGGATTGGTTGCAGATGGCATTACACGTGTTACAGAATTGAAGCATCTTGACAGAGGTTACGTGAATTTCCATGGTAAATTGGCATCTCTAGGTGCTGATGTGGAACGTATTAACGAAGATGTGCCTGCTGAAACAAAAAAAATTGCAGATTTAAACGCATAAGTAGCTTATAAAACCATTCACGTTCGAGTCTCCGAACCGTGAATGGTTTTTTTTATCATGTTCCGGATTCTTGGCCGACAGTTAAATACTTGTCGTTTTTCTATTCATAAATGCTTGTCCTTCGACATACATTTGTTATGTAAAGATACCTGCTGGATACGATTATACGGCAGAGAAAACAAGTGTAGGGAGGCTCAGGAATTTGAAAGCAATCAAACCGATGGTCGTACTATTCATAGCAGTAGCATTCGTAATTATCATGATTCCGGCAGTGCTTGTGCTTCCATTTTCAAATGATAAGACAAGTGGGCAGTTGACCGAGCAATTGGAAAGTAAAGGGAAGAATGAAGGCAAAGAGGTAGCAGCAAATGAAATGAGTTCCGTAGAAGTTGCCGTTTACCGCACATCTGCAAAAAAGATTGAAAAACTGCCGATTGAATCGTACTTGAGTGGTGTGGTTGCAGCTGAAATGCCAGCAGATTTTGAAGAAGAAGCGCTGAAAGCACAAGCGTTGACGGCGAGAACCTATATTGTCAATCAGCTCATAAGCGAAAGTCGATTAGGCTTGCCGGATGGTGCCGATGTAAGCGATACGGTCATGCACCAAGTTTATAAGAATAATGATGAGCTGAAAAAACAGTGGGGCTCTGATTATAAATGGAAAATGCAAAAAATTAACAAGGCCATAAAAGAAACGGCGGGTCAAATCTTAACCTATGAAGGAAAACCGATTACTGCCACCTTTTTTTCGACAAGCAATGGCTATACGGAGAATTCCGAGGACTATTGGCAAGCTGAATTTCCCTATTTAAAAAGTGTATCCAGTCCATGGGATAAAGAAGAATCACCAAAGTTTTATAATAAAGTAGTAGTCGACACTGCAGATTTTGAAAATAAATTGGGTGTAAGTCTTTCTTCGGGAGCATCCATAGGAACTGTCATTGAAAGAACATCAGGTAATCGCGTAGGTGTAGTGGATATCGGAGGAAAGAAAATGACAGGAAAACAGATTCGTGAGAAGCTCGGGCTGACATCTTCCGATTTTGACTGGGAGCGTCAAGGCAACCAGATTGTGATCACGACAAAAGGATCTGGACACGGAGTTGGAATGAGCCAATACGGTGCTAACGGCATGGCCAGGGAAGGGAAAACCTATGAAGACATCGTGAAATATTATTATAAAGGCGTCAAAGTCCAGTCTTCAAGTAAGTGGCTGAATACGATGACGGCAAAAAAATGAGAGATGGGAATTCCCATCTCTCATTTCTTTTCGTTTAATTTTTCTATAAAGGTCAAAAAGCCCCGTTTACGCTTGAAATAATGATATTGGACATGAAAATAAACTGCAGCTACTCCAATGATATCTTTAATGACATCTATTAAGCTAGAGGAGCGGTACGGGACGAAAGATTGATGGTATTCATCAATCACTCCATAAAGGCAAGCTACAAGGGCAGCCAACAGGCTTAAACCAGGTCTCAGTTTTTGGTGTGCAGCAAGTGCCGAAACAAATAATATATACAAAAGGGCAAATTCGACCAGATGAAGTGCCTCTTTGATAAATCGGTCAAATGAGGATGAGGGAAGATCAAGAATCATATCATCGGGGTTGCTCGACATTATCCAAATGGCAATCATATATAGAAAAGGCAATGACGTTAACACAAGTTTAAAAGCTTTTTTCATGATTTAAACATCCTTCAACAGTAAGATACCAAACATTTTACCATTCTACGAATAAAATCGGTTTCATTTCCACAAAATAAATCCAAAAAAAAATTTTTTCCAAAATGTATATAATTTTAACAAAATGTTCAGAATGATTGCTGAGGTGATTAATATGAGAGAGGAAGAAAAGAAACCAACTTCCACAATCCGACGTATACTAAAACAACGTTGGGCATTATCAGCAATCTATATCGCAAGTGCAGCCATAATCTTAGCCGCGGCCTTCTTATTACAAAATAGTTTTGATGATTCAGCTAAAGATGGCAAAGAGGAATCGGCTGAAACAGGAAAAAACTATGGTGAACCTTCTGTAGAGGTTAATAGCAATCTTGAGACAATCAAGATGCCTGTAGCCGATGCAGACAAATCGGTTATCAAGAAACAGTTTTATGATGTGAATGCGGATGAAAAGGCACAAGAAGAAGCATTGGTTTTCTACAACAATAGATATGAGCAAAACAAAGGTATAGACATTGCAATGGAAGATGGAAAGTCTTTCGATGTAAAAGCTTCCTTAAGTGGAAATGTAACGAAAGTCCAAGACGATGCGTTACTTGGAAATTTAGTTGAAGTAGAGCATGAAGATGGCGTTGTTACTCGTTATCAATCTGTTAAAGACATTAAGGTTGCAGTCGGTGACAAAGTGAAACAAGGACAAGCAATAGCTACAGCCGGAAAAAGCCAAATCAATGAAGAGGCTGGCGTACATGTCCACTTCGAAATCAGAAAAGATAACATTGCGTTAAACCCACTTGATTTTGTTGATAAACAAGCTTCTGCGATCCAATCTGCAACTGATGCCGAAGCTGATAAAGAAGAAACACCTGCAGTCGAAGGATCTGAAGCTGACAAAGAAGAAACACCTGCAGTTGACGAAACTGACGAGAGCACTGATTTAGAGAGTGGCACTGATGAGGAAGGCTCTGTCCCTGGTGAAGATACAACTGAAGAAAGCGATTCCTTAAAAGATTCGTTAAATCAATCTAATTAAGATTAAGATTTTTAATAAAATCAAAACAAAAACCTAGAGCGTTACGAATGACAACAACTGAAAATTTGGTAAAAGGAGGCCGTTCACTTTGAACGGCTTCTTTTTTTCTTTCGGGGAAATATTGTCCAATATGCTGAAACCTTTGAATTTCTGACAAATTTCTCGGGAAATAATTTACGTTTAATGAAAATAAACAGATGAAAATCAGAAATATATCCAAACCTCCTGTCCCATTAGGCATATATTCTTAACCAAGCTAATAAGATGTTATAAACCATGCAAAGAGAGTGTTTGAGGTGAGGAATCGTTTATTACAAATTATCTAATAGGTGAATAATTCTATCTTTCATTGTTTATAGGGCAGCGGTATTCGATTCGAAAAATACGAATCTCATTTCACACTTCTCACATCCAATTTGGGGAGGTCGAGTGGTGTGCACGATTACATCAAAGAAAGAACTATCAAGATAGGAAAGTATATCGTGGAAACTAGAAAAACAGTCCGCGTCATTGCAAAAGAGTTCGGAGTCTCTAAAAGCACAGTGCATAAAGACTTAACTGAGAGGCTGCCAGAAATTAATCCTGATTTGGCTAACGAAGTGAAGGATATATTGGATTATCATAAATCCATTCGTCACCTTAGAGGTGGAGAAGCGACAAAATTAAAATACAAACGTTCTGAAAGAGAAGAAGAAATCGTTAAATGATACTTGAATCATTCCGGCAATTGGAAGTGAATCGGGCTATCGGGGAATGAATAAGGGGACATGAAAGTGAGTGTCAGCTTTTTCTTAACCTTGATTGCGGTTCCATGCCGGAATTTTTTTATGGGGAAATAAGGTAAGGTAGTGCATAAGGCATTGATTTTTTTTACATATTGTCAAAATAGGAAATAATAGTCTGTATTAGTGTTTATTTATAATTCATACTTACTTGTGTCAATGCAATATGGTAAAATAAACAATTAGGACAGAAGTAGGTTATATGTGAGGATATTCAAGGAGGATTTAAGAAATGTTTGCTAGAGATATTGGGATAGATCTTGGAACAGCCAATGTTCTTATACATGTCAAAGGTAAAGGAATTGTGTTAAATGAGCCTTCGGTAGTGGCGATTGATAAGAATACGAACCGTGTTCTTGCCGTCGGGGAAGAAGCTCGAAAAATGGTAGGCCGTACTCCAGGAAACATCATCGCAATCCGTCCTTTAAAAGACGGTGTCATTGCAGATTTCGATGTAACAGAATCGATGCTTAAGCATTTTATCAATACATTGAATGTGAAAGGCTTCCTTTCAAAGCCTAGAATTTTAATTTGCTGCCCGACCAACATAACAAGTGTCGAACAAAAGGCGATTAAAGAAGCTGCCGAAAAAAGCGGCGGGAAGAAAGTATACCTTGAAGAAGAGCCGAAAGTGGCTGCAATCGGTGCCGGTATGGATATTTTTCAGCCAAGCGGCAATATGGTCGTGGACATTGGCGGGGGTACAACGGATATTGCCGTTCTTTCAATGGGGGATATCGTTACATCTTCATCCATTAAAATGGCCGGTGACAAATTCGATAATGAAATATTACATTATATCAAGCGGAAGTATAAGCTCCTGATTGGTGAACGTACAGCGGAGAACATTAAAATCCAGGTTGCAACCGTCTTCCCTGGATCTCGTAATGAAGTCATCGATATCCGTGGGCGTGATATGGTATCGGGATTGCCTAGAACCATTTCGGTCAATTCTGAAGAAATTGAGGAGGCTCTTCGCGAGCAGGTTTCCATCATTGTACAAGCTGCAAAAAGCGTACTTGAGCGGACGCCGCCAGAACTTTCTGCTGATATCATCGACCGCGGCGTCATTTTAACAGGCGGGGGAGCCTTGCTTCACGGGATTGATTTACTTCTTGCTGAAGAACTTAAGGTCCCAGTGCTCGTTGCCGAGCAGCCGATGGATTGTGTAGCAATCGGAACCGGTATCATGCTTGATAATATGGATAAATTGCCACGGCACAAATTCAACTAAAAAGCGGGTGGAAATCCGCATCATAAGATAGGGGTCTAAGGTTCAGACAAACGTGAGGCATAGTGAAAGTGCGTGCAGTTCCAGTACTGATGAGCAATAGGCCCTCTTCTTTTAGTCGAGAATTTAACACCATTCCTTTAAATTTGACCTAGCCTATGATATGACAAATTCTTCTGCCTAATGCTTCTCCTTTTCCTTAAGATACTGATGTTCATGACCGATAAGATAGATATGAGATATTGAACGGATAAGTTATGTAGATTGGGGAGTGAAGAAGATGTTAAGAGGTTTTTATACGGCTGCTTCCGGGATGCTTGCACAGCAAAGGCGCACGGAATTACTCACAAACAATATGTCCAATGCGAATACAACAGGGTATAAAGCGGATCAATTGAGTGTAAGGTCTTTTCCGGAAAAGCTCATAAGCAGCATGGGTGGTGAAACGGTTCCCACGGAGAGCAAATTGAGCATGTCTAACTTTTCCCAGGTTGGGGGGCTCAGTACGGGTGTTTACGTACAGGAGGCGAATCCTTTATTTACACAGGGCACATTGGAAGAAACCCAGCTTAATACGGATATTTCCCTTGTTGATGAAAACCTACCGATCAATGAGGAAACGGGTCGGCAAGGCTCGGTGTTTTTTACTGTCCAGGATGGCGATGGTGCTATCCGTTATACGCGTAACGGCAGTTTCACCCTGGATGGGCAAGGTTATCTGACTACGCCGTCCGGTCATTATGTATTGAGCGAAAATAATGAAAAGATCCAGCTTGATAGCGATCGATTCACAGTAGCGGAAAACGGTGTTATTTTAGAGGGAAATGTTCAAACCGCACGTTTGGGGATCGGTTATTCGGATGATCCGTCATTACAGCTCATGAAAGATGGCGAAGGCCTATATAAGGCTGTGAATGATGGGGATTTACCTAGCGCATACGCGGCTGCGGATGTCAGTTTTTCCACTGAGCAGGGCTTTCTTGAAGGCTCCAATGTTGACCAATCGAGAACGATGACAGAAATGATGTCGGCATACCGCTCTTTTGAAGCGAGTCAGAAGGTGCTTCAAGCCTATGATAAAAGTTTGGATAAAGCGGTCAATGAAGTTGGCAGGCTTTAATTGAGCAGTAGGTGAAATTCGGAAATTTGAACTGTAAGGGGAAAAACCATGAACCGGACGATGATGACGGCGACGAATACGCTGAACCAGCTTCAAAGTAAAATCGATCAAATAAGTAATAATATCGCGAATGTGGACACGACAGCCTACAAAAAGACCCAAACGAGTTTCAATGACTTATTGACACAGAGTTTCAATAATCAACCGAGTGAGACCAAGGAAAAAGGAAGGTTGACCGCACCTGGCATCCGGCAGGGAACAGGTGCAATGATAAGCCAATCTCAATTGGTGCTTTCACAGGGTGCCTTAAAGACGACGGACCGCAACCTTGATGCCGCATTCACCCGAGATGACCAGTTCTTCACCGTAAGCGTTCAGGACGATAATGGGGTCCATACAAGGCTTACAAGGGATGGTGCCTTTTATTTATCCCCTAATGCTAACGACCAAATGATGCTTGTCACCTCTGCTGGACATAAAGTACTTGATGAAAATGGTGAACCGATCCTCATAGAGGGAAATATTAAAGACATTAAGATTTCGGAAAAAGGCTTATTGATAGTGGATACGGAAGAATATGGCGAAAAGAGTTTTGGGCTCGGAATAGTCTCGGTAAAGAAACCGCAATTTCTTGACCGGCTAGGCGGGAATTTACTTGGCCTGCCCAAAAACTTCAATGCCTTGGGTGTTACGGAAGACGATATCATGACTGCATTAACAGGGGATTCCCGCAACCAGGCAGCAGTCCGTCAAGGTACTCTGGAGTCCTCAAATGTCGATCTTTCCAAAGAAATGACGGATCTAATCAATGTTCAGCGGTCTTACCAATTTCAATCCAGGGCGGTAACGATGGCTGATCAAATGAGCGGATTAGTCAATGGAATCCGTTAAGGTAACTGGTAAATAAAATGTCTCCCTGCGGAATTAGAGCAAATCGGTTATAATGAATTCATAACAAGAGAAATCATTCGTGCCGACCATTTTGCATAGCTGCTGAATTTCTGGCGTATCGGGGATATCAGTCGGCGAGTTTTCTTAAAAGGAGCTTTCACATTCTATATGGAACAAAATCGTGTAATGAGACAACAAATTGAAGAAGAGATAAAGGAAGTTGAGGCGAAACCGAATCGTAGGATCAAGGTCCGTCTTTTGCCAATTTGGCTTCGTTTACTCATTGTTATCGGATTGATTTTCATTGCTGTATTATCCGGGGCACTATTAGGATATAGTGTGATTGGCGGAGGACATGCAATGGATGTTTTCCAAAAATCCACATGGACCCATATTTTTGATATAGTGAACAAGGGCGCGTAGTTCCATGTTTTTTTGAAGTAGTTGCTGTCGTTAACGGATTTATATTTCATGGCAACTACGCCTCTGTCTAGATGACAGGGGCGAGTTTACGTTATGTTTGAAATATTTAAGTCATAGGAGGAACAAGTATGCTTGATATCACACAAATAAAGGAAATTATTCCGCATCGTTACCCATTCTTATTAGTCGATCGGATCATAGAAATTGATGAAGGGAAAAGAGCGGTTGGATTGAAGAATGTCTCGGCAAATGAAGAATTCTTTAATGGCCATTTCCCCGATTATCCAGTTATGCCTGGAGTTTTAATTGTAGAGGCCTTAGCGCAGGTTGGCGCTGTAGCCGTCTTGAAACAAGAAGAATATAAAGGCCGGCTTGCATTTTTCGCTGGGATTGATAATTGCCGCTTTAAAAAGCAAGTTAAACCAGGTGATCAGCTGCGTCTGGAAGTGGAAATAGTGCGTATGAGAGGGTCAATGGGTAAAGGGAAAGCGGTGGCGACGGTTGATGGGGAAACAGCATGTGAGGCCGATATCATGTTTGCCTTTGGTGACAAATAAGATTCTTTTTCCGTGATGGGAATGGAATGTTTTAACTATATGTTTTCAAAAAGTGGTTTAAGGAATCGTGAAGCGGTGTATATAAATAGCACTGCATTGCTTTTTTAAAGCAAGAGCGGTTTTTAGATCTTTCTATTCTCCCTTTGAATGCCGGACATTATTATGTCCGGCATTTTTTAATGTTTAATTCCAAAAAGCAGATTTTCTTTTTAAATTTAAAATAGGACGCAAGTTATTTTCACATTCGGGCAAAATACCTAATGATAAAGAAAGAAGGGAGGTTGCCAAAAATGATGAAGAAAATTTTTGCACTACTTGGGGGATCTTTATTATCTATTATGTTCCTTGCTGGATGTGGAACGGATAATGATGACAACAACAATCCTGCACCAGAAGAAGATAACAACATCATTGAAGATGATAACAACGGTACAGATGATAACAATGGTACGGATGATAACGGCATGAACGGTAATGATGATGGATTGCTTGAAAATGACGATAATAACGTCGATAATGATGCCGATGACTTGATTGAAGACCCTGATAAAAATGACGACAAAAATAAGTAATTAGCACAGAATGAGAAAGACTGCTTAGGCAAAAGAGGATTAATATCCTTATCCGTCTAAGTCAGTCTTTTTTATGTGCATTCGATTAGGGGATGGAAATTAAGGGAAGGTTTTTTATTTATTAGTTGCTAATTTAGGCTTTGAGCGGATTTTTTGCTTGAACTCTTTTATAAGTTCATCGCCGACGAGACCCTTTTGGACCAAATCTTCTAGAAGGAGTTCTGCATATTTGCTCCGTGTTTTTTGGATATGACCAACGAATAAAAGGCTATAGTGATTGCCCACTTTTCTTATTGTACGTAAGACAGTTTGAAACAAAGCCGGTTCATTGTCCTTTTTGGTAATGACTGCCTGGATATACACCTCTCCGTCTATATCGGGAAGTGAGGGTTCAAGCTCTTTGAAATGTTTTTCTTCGACAAAGGCTTCCAGTAACCATGATCTAGCGTCGTTTTCTTTATTTATAATCAATCCATCTGTTAATGCAATATCAATCAAGTTTAAATTTTCAGTAACAATTTGCAACGAGATCAATTTGAATGATTTCATCTAATTCCTCCGTTTCTTGCAAGAAAGAGCGGCGATTACCTCTCTTAAACGTAAATTTTTGAAAGGGTACATATCGATTAATCCTTTTAAAGGTAATTATATCATACTAAAAAGAAGTCTCTTAATGAAATGAAAACCCAACATTTGTCTAAATTATGAAGGATGGAATAAAAATTTGCAAAATATTTAATTTTGTTAACTATTCGTTTTTTACCTGATTTTAAACAATAAAAAGTGTTTTTGCACCAATCCAAACGTCTTTTTATGAAGAAAAATGGTGTAATAAGATCATTTCCTCCATTTTTTAATCGATGGAAGAAAGCGTATGATTAAAGCAATTGAAGAGGAAGGAGTGAAAAAATGATTAACCAAGTTACCCTCGTCGGCAGGCTTACGAAAGATCCAGAATTAAGATACACACCCGATGGCAAGGCTGTTTCCAATATCACATTAGCAGTCAACCGGAACTTCCGTAATACTGTCGGTAACTATGAGGCAGACTTTGTACAGTGTATCATATGGAAAAAGTCGGCTGAAAATACTGCTCAATATTGTAAAAAAGGAGCCATAATCGGCATAACTGGCCGAATACAAACAAGGAGATATGAAAATCAGGAGGGTAAATATGTATATGTAACTGAAGTGGTCGCCGAGAGGGTTCAATTCATCGGAACTAAACAAAATGATGGTAAGCCCAAGGATTTTGAACATATTGGTTTATAGTGTTACTTGAAGGTTGGGCATGCTAGCTTGCTTAATAAAGAATTGTTTTAAAATGTAAGATCTAAATTCGAAACACAATAAAAGTATTTATATGACCATAATGAATAACCAATGCATAGAATTACATGAATTTTTTATAAAACTTCGCAGTAGTATATAGAATTATTTTTCATCCATTCATTCCCCTAAGCTAATATAGCTTCTTCTCCGCAGGAAACCCCGATTTACCCTCAAAAAAATCGTGTTATATGATTTCCCCCTTGGAATGACTGCAAATAAGCAGTCTTTTTTTTGTGCCAAAATATGTGTAAATAGAAAAAAATAAAAAATAATTCTGTTAAATTAGAATTTTTAGAAAATATATTGTAATATTTTAATTTTGATGCAATAATAAACCCAATAATATAATGGAAAATAAGTTATATATAGGAAGTGATTTGATGGACGAACCAATTATTAAGGTTAATGGGCTTCGAACCAGTTTTCGTACGGACGATGGGGTGATCCCTGTCGTGAATTCAATCGACTTTCATGTCAATCCTGGTGAGGTTTTAGGGATTGTAGGAGAATCTGGATGCGGAAAAAGCGTAACTTCTCTGTCCATCATGGGTTTGGTTTCTTCACCGGCTGGTAAGGTGGAGGGGGAAATCCTTTTTAAAGGAGAAAACATCGCAAATGCCTCTGAAGCAAAAATGAGAAAAATTCGCGGGAATGATATAGCGATGATATTTCAAGAACCGATGACAAGCTTGAATCCCGTATTCACTATTGGCGAGCAGTTGGTCGAGACGCTTCGGATACATAAAAAATGGAATAAAAAGCAGGCACGAAATAGAGCTGTGGAAATGTTGAAGCTGGTTGGGCTTGGCCGTGCCGAGGAATTGCTCAAAGAGTATCCGCATCAGCTTTCTGGCGGAATGAGACAAAGGGTCATGATAGCGATGGCCATGATTTGTGAGCCGAAACTCCTTATAGCCGATGAACCGACAACGGCATTGGATGTGACGATCCAGGCACAAATCCTGGAGTTAATGAAGAATTTAAATAAAGAAACAGACACGGCAATCATGATGATTACCCATGATCTTGGGGTAGTGGCGCAAATGTGTGAACGTGTCATTGTCATGTATGCCGGCAAGGTGATTGAGGAAGGAAATGTGCAAACGATTTTCCAAAACCCTAAGCATCCTTATACGGTTGGTTTACTTCAGTCGATTCCCGATATGCGAATAAAGAAAGAGCGCCTATACTCGATACCGGGTAATGTGCCAAAACCTGGGACAAGCAACCTCGGGTGCCAGTTTGCACCCCGCTGCTCCCATGCCATGGAGCAATGTATGAATGAGACCCCGTCTCTACTGGAATTCGATGAGGGTCAGCATGTTCGCTGCTGGCTGTATGAAGATGGGAAAGGAGCTTCCTTGCATGAATCAAACATTGGTTAAGGTAGAAAACCTAAAGAAGCATTTTCCGATAAAAGGAGGGGTTCTGGGAAAGACCATTGGAGAGGTCAAGGCAGTCGATGGTTTGTCTTTTTCCATTTATAAAGGGGAAACCTTGGGACTTGTCGGTGAAAGCGGTTGCGGAAAGTCTACGACGGGAAGATTATTGCTTCGATTGCTTGAGCCGAGCGAGGGCAATGTTTATTTCGAAGGAAAGGACCTGACTGCTTTATCTTCCAGTGAAATGAGAAAGATGCGCCGTGAAATGCAGATGGTCTTCCAGGACCCATTCGCCTCCCTCAATCCCAGGCATACTATTGAAAAAATTTTGGAAGAACCGCTCATTGTCCACGGGGTTAAAGATAAAAAGGCGCGGAAGGCCCGTGTACAGGAACTTCTTAAGGTCGTCGGCTTAAGCAGTTACCATGCTAAAAGGTATCCGCACCAATTCAGCGGAGGCCAGCGGCAGCGTATTGGCATCGCGAGGGCACTTGCAGTCAACCCTAAACTGATCATTGCCGATGAGCCGGTATCTGCACTGGATGTATCGATTCAGGCCCAGGTCTTGAATCTGTTGCAGGATTTGCAGGAAGATTTTGATTTGACCTACTTGTTCATTGCTCATGATCTTGGAGTGGTAAGGCATATCTCCGACCGTGTCGGTGTGATGTATCTTGGACATATTGTTGAATTGACGGAAAGTGAAGGACTTTATGAAAATCCGCTTCACCCATATACGCAGGCTTTATTATCGGCCGTGCCCATTCCGGATGTGGAATATAAGGGGGACAGGGTAATCCTGCAGGGAGATGTTCCAAGCCCATCAAACCCGCCCAGCGGCTGTCCATTCCATACAAGATGTCCGAAGGCGATGGCAGAATGCAATACGGACAAGCCAATCCTGACTGAACATAAACCTGGTCACTACGTTGCTTGTCATCTATACAATTGACACGACGTATACATAAATTCGCAAATAATAAGGGGGAAGAATATGAAGAAAACATTGGCATTGTTGCTGACTGGTATCCTGGCTCTTTCGCTAGCGCTTGCGGGATGCTCCTCGTCTACATCAAAAGAGAAAGATGATGGTAAAGGGGGATCTAGTGAAGCGAAGGGCGGCGTATTGATATACGGTAAAGGCGGAGATGCTGTCGGTCTTGACCCGGCTATCGTAACCGATGGGGAATCATTCATCGTCACTCAGCAGATTTTTGAAACGCTTGTGAAATATGGGGAAGATGATACGGAAATCAAACCGGGTCTTGCAAAGTCATGGGAAGTCTCCGATGACGCGAAAACATACACATTCAAATTGGAAACCGGAATCAAGTTCCATGATGGTACGGATTTCAATGCAGATGCGGTCGTAAAAAACTTTCAACGATGGGCAAAAAGTAAGGATGAAGGGAAATTTGCGTACTATGCCTCCATGTTCGGAGGATTTGAAGGTGATGAAGGTCATGTTATCAAAGAAGTAAAAGCGATCGATGCCAGCACGGTGGAATTCACTTTGAACCGTCCGCAGGCGCCGTTCCTGAAAAACCTTGCGATGCCTACATTTGCTATTGCCAGTCCTGATGGAATTGAAAAAGAGGGTGACGACTTCACTAAAAACCCATCTGGTACAGGTCCTTTTAAGTTCAAATCATGGAAACCTGGCGATACGATTGAAGTGGTGAAAAACGATGACTATTGGCAAGATGGACTGCCTAAACTTGATGGAGTCACGTTTAAGGTCATTAAAGATAACTCTGCACGTTTAAATGCTGCAATCAAGGGTGAAATAGACCTGATGGACGGGTTGAACCCAAGTGATATCAGTAAGGTTACAGGAGATGAAAAACTGCAAATATTCGAACGTGCATCCATGAACGTCGGGTACTTTGCTTTCAATGTTGAGAAAGCACCATTCGACAAGAAAGAAGTGCGTCAAGCCATCTCGCATTTGATCAACAAAAAGGAAATCATTGATAATTTTTATGAAGGCACAGCAGAGCCTGCCAAGAATCCTATGCCTCCATCCGTTTCTGGCTACAATGACAAAATCGAAGACTATGATTACGATGTGGAAAAAGCGAAAGAACTGCTGAAAAAAGCTGGACTTGAAGATGGATTTAAAATGGATCTATGGGCAATGCCGGTACCGCGCCCATATATGCCGGATGGTCAAAAAGTGGCTGAAGCCATTCAAGCAAGCCTAAAACAAGTCGGCATCGAAGCGAATATCGTTTCGTACGAATGGGCTGCATATTTAGAGAAAGTGCAGGCTGGTGAGGCCCAATCCTTCATGATGGGCTGGACAGGCGATAATGGAGATGCAGATAACTTCCTTTATACATTATTGGATAAAGATAATATCGGCTCCAACAACTATGCCCGTTATGCAAACGATGAAGTCCATGAATTGCTGATCGAAGCCCAGTCCACGGCAGATGAAGCCAAGCGTAATGAGTTGTACGGAAAAGCCCAGGAAATCATCCATGATGAAGCTCCATGGGTTCCGCTTGTACACTCTTTACCGCAGTTAGCCGGATCTAAGACGGTCAAAGGGTTTGTTCCACATCCAACTGGTTCACAATCCCTTGTTAATGTTTCTCTAGAAAATTAACCGTACGAACCGGGTAGTATGGAGTCTTGCATGCTTCCCGGTTTTGTTATGGAATGCATTTCAAAATGATCGAGGGCGCTTCGAAGGACCCTTATTTAAAAGGCGGGTGATTGTTTTGTTTTCCTATACCGTACGACGTTTAGGATCTCTCATTCCGGTGTTACTCGGAATGGCGTTTATTGTGTTCATGATGATACGGGCAATTCCTGGAAATCCAGCACAGGTGATTTTAGGGCAGCAAGCAACTGAAGAGGCAGTCGCTGCGATGACAAAGGAGCTTGGCCTGGATAAACCTTGGTTCATTCAATTTTGGGATTACTTATCAGGCCTGTTAAAGGGGGACCTGGGTGTTTCGTTAAAAACGAATAGTCCGGTTTCTGAAGAAATTGGACCATACTTGATGGCCACGATAGAACTGGCCTTGATCGCGATGATCATCGCCGTGGTCATAGGCGTGAATGCAGGGATAATATCAGCTTGGTTTCAAAACTCATGGTTTGATTATGTCGCCATGGTGATTGCGTTGATTGGTTTGTCCATGCCTATTTTCTGGCTGGGATTAATGGAGCAATACATCATTTCAATTCAATGGGATTTACTTCCGACGACAGGGCGGGACAATATCAGGGATCCCGTTGAGGCCATAACCGGCCTGTATTTGATAGATACGCTCATGGCTGGCAGGGTTGATCAGTTTTTTGAGGTGATTAAGCATCTTATTTTGCCGGGGTTAGCGCTTGCTACCATTCCGATGGCGATTATTGCAAGGATGACACGTTCGTCCATGCTGGAAGTCATGAGATCGGATTTCATTCGTACGGCTCGTGCTAAAGGAATGAAAATGTTTTGGGTTGTTTACAAGCATTCCTTTAAGAATGCCTTGATTCCAGTGGTGACGGTTATCGGTCTGCAGACAGGATTACTTTTAGGCGGCGCCATATTAACGGAAAACATTTTTGGATGGCCAGGTATCGGTACATATATTTATGATGCAATCCTATCTCGGGATTATCCGGTGATACAGTCCGGAATTCTCGTCATCGCCTTTTTGTTTGTCATGATTAATCTAGTTGTGGACTTGTTGTACGCAGCGATCGATCCTAGGATTAAATATAAATAGGGAGGGAAACTCATGCCTGAAATAGCAACGAATACTCCGCCAATCCTTCCTCCAAAAGAGGCAGAGGAAAAAGTCATCTCTCCCTGGAAGGAAGGCTGGAAAAGCTTTAAGAAAAACAAGGTAGCGATCGTGGGTCTGGGGATTGTTTCATTTTTCATCTTAATCGCCATCTTCGCGCCCGTTATAGCACCTTATTCATTTGATGGGCAAAAGCTAAGTGATAAACATTTGGCCCCGTCTGCGGAGCATTGGTTCGGAACGGATGAATTTGGCCGGGATATTTTGAGCAGGGTCATTTATGGCTCGCGCATTTCAATAGGGGTCGGCTTCTTATCTGTTGCCGGATCTGTTGTGGTTGGGTCTTTTTTGGGGATCATTGCCGGTTATTACGGCAGGTGGATAGATACGATCATATCGAGGATCTTTGATATTATTCTGGCCTTTCCTAGTATCTTGCTTGCCATTGCTGTCGTTGCCGTTTTGGGGCCCTCCCTTCGCAACGCACTTATTGCCATCGCCATCGTCAATGTCCCGATATTCGGCCGGCTTTTACGGTCACGGGTCTTAACGGTGAAAGAAGAGGAATATGTAACGGCTGCAAAGGCAATTGGAATGGGGGATGGCCGCATTCTCCTTCACCACGTCCTTCCGAATAGCCTTGCACCGATTATCGTTCAAGGTACCTTGGCGATTGCAACTGCCATCATTGAATGTGCAGCGCTCGGCTTTCTCGGTCTCGGTGCACAGCCGCCAGCACCAGAGTGGGGAAAAATGCTCGCCGATTCCAGGGCGTTCATCATTCAAGCACCATGGACGGTTCTCTTCCCTGGGCTTGCGATCATGCTTACAGTACTCGGCTTTAACCTAATGGGGGATGGACTGCGCGATGCCTTGGATCCAAGAATGAAAAACTAGAAGTAAAAGGGTGATGTTAGTTTAACATCACCATCTTTTTGCCGTTTATCTTGTAAATCAGCAAAATATGAAAAATAATAAAAAAATCCTAGTTCTAAATAGGAAAATAGTGACTATTACCCCTTAAAATCACCCCAAAAGTTGTGATACTTTTATACTCAGTAAGAATATTCCAAAAATTGCTTATTTTAGAGGAGGAAAGTTCATTGATCAAACGTAGCTTGTCCATTCTAGCAATCTTTCTATTAGTATTTACTGCAAGCGTTTCCGCAGCCAAGCTCCCAGATCCCCCGACAGGCTCGGGCGGTGCAGGTAAGAAGAATCAGGAAAGTATTATAAAGCTGAAGAAAAATGACTTGGGGAAGAAATACAAAAGCAATGAGAAGGTCAGGGTCATCGTAGAGATGAAGGAAGCCCCGGCAATAGAAACCGCTTCGAAAGAAGGGAAGCTTTTTAAACAATTATCGAAAAATAAGAAACAACAATTAAAGTCTGAAAAGCTAGCTACTCAGAAGAAATTGAAAAAAAAGGTGAAAGAGAAAAAAATAGCTTTCAAGGAACTTGAAAGTTTTACGACAGTCGTCAATGGATTCAGCGGTGAACTTCAGTATGGTGAGATCAAAAAGGTGGAAGCCATGCCTGAAGTTGCTGAAGTACATATAGCGAATGAATATGAACGTCCTGCAGAAAAACCCGACATGCTATATAGCAAAGAACTTGTCCAAGCCCAGGAAGCATGGCGGGAATATGGATATAAAGGGGAAGGGATGGTCGTCGGGATTATTGATACTGGAATCGACCCATCTCACCGTGATATGGTCCTGAACGAGGAGAATAAGGCTGAACTGACTGAAAGTGAAATCAGCGCGATGAAGGAATCCAGCCATCTATTAGGCAATTACTATACGGCCAAGGTTCCTTATGGATACAATTACATGGATGAAAATGAAGAAATCCTTGACCTTGGTGAAGAGGCTTCCATGCATGGAATGCATGTGGCAGGTACGGCCGGAGCCAATGGAGATGAAGAGAATGGCGGCATTAAAGGGGTTGCTCCTGAAGCCCAGCTGCTTGCATTAAAGGTCTTCGGAAATGATCCCGACATGCAGACAACATGGGGCGATATATATATTAAGGCGATTGACGATGCCATCATTCTTGGGGCGGACGTGCTGAATATGAGCCTTGGCTCCACTGCAGGCTTTGTATCGGCAGAAGATCCGGAGCAGCAGGCGGTATCCAGAGCTGTTGATAATGGGATCCTCATGTCGATTTCAGCAGGAAACTCGGCACACTTTGGAAATGGATTTGCCAACCCATCAGCCTCGAACCCGGACATTGGCGTTTCAGGTTCACCAGGACTTGCTTACGATTCTGTACAAGTGGCATCGGTAGAGAATAACTATATGGATTTGGATGCAGCGACTTATGAAATAAACGGTCAGGCAGGAAAAGCTCCGTTCATGTCGGCTTCAAGCGTACATCCCAATGCCTTGAAGGATAAATCGCATGAATTGGTGTCGGCTGGTCTTGGGACGCCAGAGGAGCTTTCCAAAGTGGATGTTAAAGGCAAGTTCGCCCTCATCGAGCGCGGCACGCTTTCTTTTATAGAAAAGGCGCAAAATGCCCAGGCAGCAGGAGCGACAGGAGTCATAATTTACAATAATGCTGACGGATATATTTCCATGGCTACAGATCCAAGCATCACCATTCCCCAGCTGTTCATGTTGAAATCGGATGGTGCAAAGCTGAAAGCGGCCTTAGCGGATGGCGAAAAGGTGACGATTACCTTTAATGGTGATAAAACAAAAGCTGTAAATCCAGAAGCAGGGAAAATGAGCTCATTCAGTTCATGGGGAGTCGCGCCGAACTTGGATTTCAAACCGGAAATCACCGCTCCGGGCGGACAAATTTATTCAACGCTGAACAATGATGAATATGGAATGATGAGCGGTACTTCGATGGCGGCGCCGCATGTTTCCGGCGGCTCGGCACTGGTTCTTGAAAGAGTGGATAAAGACTTTAAATTAGAAGGATCGGCCCGGGCTAATTTAGCGAAGAACCTGATGATGAATACATCAAAACCATTAACGGATCAGGGAGTCGTCAATAAGGCACTTGACTGGAAAAACCCTTATTCGCCTCGCAGGCAGGGAGCCGGGGTCATGCAGCTGCAATCCGCATTGTCCACACCTGCTGTCGTGACCGAGGCATTCACGAAAGAAGCGAAGGTTGCCATGAAGGAGGTCGGCAATAAGTTCGCCTTTACTTTAAAGGTTGAAAACTTCAGCAACAAAGCAGTCAAGTATGATGTAAAAGGAAATATCCAAACAGACTATGCAATCCAGGGACAGCTGGGCTATACCGCTAACGAGCTGGAAGCACAGGAAATTAAGAACGCTTCGATTAAAATCAATAATAAAAATACAAATAAGATTACCGTTCCTGCAAAAAAATCGATTACATTCGAAGTGAAAGTGGACATATCCGATGCAAAGGTACTTGGAGATGACCTTCAAACTCTTGTGGATATTGACAAGGTGTTTCCAAACGGCTATTTTGTTGAAGGGTTCATTTCATTGAAGGATCCAGCCGATACGAATCCGGAACTGAATGTACCGTATGTAGGATTTAAAGGGGAGTGGGACAAAGCCCCAATCCTGGATGGCACTAAATATGACAAAGAATCTTTCTATGGCATGGCAGGAGGAGTATCGACAGCAGGTGAAGATTTCACGTATCTTGGCTATGACCCTGCGGGGAAAACATTCAATGGCAAAAATATCGCGATTTCCCCAAATGGTGATGGTGCACAGGATGACTTCGTGCCTGTCCTATCATTCTTAAGGAATGCGAAAAAGGTAGAATACAATATATTGAATGGTGATAACAAATCAGTCCGGAAACTTCGCACAGAGAATAATGTACGCAAGGACTATTATGATGGCGGACTAGGGACCGCATACACGCTGGATCCGGCACGTAAATGGGACGGTAAAATCAATAATGCACTCGCTAAGGATGGGGTCTATTATTTTGAAATCAAAGCAATGATAGATTACGAGGGTGCAAAATGGCAGACGGTTAAAATGCCAATCAAAATCGATACGGTAAAGCCGGCGGTCAAGATTTCGAAAAAAGGCAATGTTTTAACCATCCAAGGTAAGGATAATTTAAATGGTTCAGGGCTTGCTTATTACGATGTACAAGTCGATGGAGCATCCATCATGGAAGAGCCGCTCCCGGCGAATGCTAAACAATTCACCCTGCCTGATGTAAAAGGCGAAAAGGTTCAGGTTGTGGCAATCGACTATGCAGGTAATGAGAAAACGGCTGAAACCGAATTGGCCGGTGATTCGGCTCCAATCGATAATCATGCACCAGCTGTAAAGATCAAGAGTCCTGAAGCCTTGAGCGTGAATAATAAAAATAAAATCAAAATAACAGGAGAAATTGAAGAAGCGTCGGAAATAAAGGAATTTAAAATCGACAATAAAACGGTACCTGCAACGTATAACAAAAAGAATAAAAAATATGAATTCTCATATGAAAAGAAATTCGAAGATGGTGTCCAAAGCTTCACGGTTAAAGCAACCGATAAATGGGATAACACGGTTTCCTTTAAAAGGACGATAATGGTCGATGCAACAAAGCCAGGTTTAAAAGTTAAAGGCGTACCGGAAACTGTGGGGTTCAAAGGCAAGAATCCAAAAGTGGACGTGACGGTAGAAGATAATTTCGATGAAATCCGCCTTTACCTGAACGGAAGTGAAATATTCTATCATGAATTCAAGGAACCATATAAAATGCGTTCCTATAAGAAAAAGATAGAGGATTTGGAACTGCCGCTTAAGACTGGCAACAACAAGATTGAATTTAAGGTGACCGATCTTGCAGGAAATGAATCGAAGAAATCCTTTAACATCAATAAAGCAAAAAAATAAACGTAAGGCAGCCCTCTTATCCAAGAGGGTTGTTTTTTGTGGACATAATTGATTTTACCTGCATCTTTTGAGGGTTAGTACAATGCTAACGTTGATTGGAATGTATAGGGCATTCGCCTTCCGCGTGAGGTCCGGGAAGCCTTCTCGGCGCTCCTTTGCGCCTGTGGGGTCTCCCTTTCACACTCTATTCCCGTAGGAGTAAACTTTAGGAAAACTCGCTTTTCCTTATACAAGATGGGGTTAGGAATGGACCCTCCGGGATTATAAAAAGAAATCTTGGTTATCCTTCATGAATTTTTACCTTTTTATAAGGAATGAAACCTCATTAAATTGAAGAAATTTGCGACACTTCTGCCGAATAACTGGCTAGCCGAGACCCCACAGACGCTTGCGTCGAGGAGGCTTGGCAGACAGTCGGCGGAAAGGGAGCGGATTTCTGAAATAAGCCGGAACGTTTTCAAAGAAAAAAACTGTAGGCATACTCGCTTTCTTCAACTACAGTATGGGCCCTCTTATCCAAGAGGGCCGTTTTTGCGTAATAAGATTTCCGGATTTTGAATTTTTCGTGAAGATGGAGTAGTTTACTGTAATTTCACCGTGCTAATATGGAAATCTATTAGTGAGGAAGTATTTTCATTATCCGGCAGGTATATGGTATGAGATAAAAGAATTAGGTATAAAGAACCTAATAAAAAGGAGGGTATCCATGAATTATAAGAAGAAATCAAGCAATAAAGTAAGTAGTCTTGGAATTACAGTGAAATTCGAAAGGAGAGGAAGCGAAAGGTCATATCTTACAAAACCGAGTTTCTTTGATGCACTTCAGCACGTCCATTCTCCCTTTGAAAAGGATCCACGCTCTGATTCACCCTATCAGGATTTTCCTCTATGTCAGGAGGTAACCCTTTCTTTTTTTGAAAGAGGTGCTAAAACATCTATTAATTATGACCCCCACCAAGAAAAAATCATCATTGAGGAAAGTTCAGAGACTTATCAGGTGAATAAGGGGGAGGCGCTTACGGCAATCCTCGATCATATCATGATCAATCATGGCTATCACCATTCTTTTTTCATCATTCAGCAAAAAGAGCGGAACGTGAAAATTAAAGCTGCCAATAAGTGATATGGATGGAGCTGCCACGGCAGCTCCATTAATGTTTCGCCATGATGAGCGTTTCCTATCCTTGGAGATGTCAAACCAACCGCCGAATGATCTTTGAAAGGGTTTGGATGCCATAAGCTAATTGTTCCTCCGAGGCGTATGAATATGATAGCCGTATATGTGTATGGTTGTTTGGTTCGTATATGTATCCCGGATTAAGAAGTATGTTTTCCTTTATCGCTTGCTTGAAAAGGTTTGGATTCACGATGGGTTTACATAATTTTAGCCATATATAAAATCCGCCTTGAGGTATTTGCCATTCGGCCAGTCCCTTAAAATATTGATTGAGAAGAGTTAATGTAAAATCCCTGCGTTCCATCAGCTCTTGCCTTAGCCATTCTAAATGCTTTGAATATTGACCAGTTGCTAACCATTCTGCCACAAGGTATTGGGAAAGTGCACTGGAACCGTAATCCATTTGCATTTTAATGTCCGCTAAACGTTCAATCACAGTTATGGGGCCGGCAATCCAGCCGATGCGCAATCCTGGGCTTAAAGTTTTGGACATGCTGCCAATGTGCAATACAAGGCCATCTGCATCAAGGGATTTTAATGGCGGCGGCGGTTCCGAATCAAACCACAAATCACTATATACGTCATCTTCAATAATCGGGATCTGTTCTTTTTTGCATAGTGATAGGAGGTTAAGTCTTTCTTCTTTTGACCATGTAGTATTCGTTGGATTGTTAAACGTTGGGACAGTATAAAACAGTGACGCTTTCTTCCTCCCATTGATGCGCTTCATTTGTGTCGGGATACTTTCACGTCCTTGTTTTGATAAACCTACTAAATGCATGCCCGCAGATTGAAAAGGGTGGACGGAATTTAAATAGGAAGGGGACTCATGTAAAATCATCGATCCCTTTTGAAGTAAACCAACTGAAATCAACTGGAGTGCCTGGAGCCCGCCAGAAACGACCATGAGGGAGCCGGGACTTGCGTTGATCCCTTTTGTTTCTAAATAAACACTTATACATTGGCGAAGTCTCTTGTCACCTTTGGGTTCGGAATATCCTAATGAGTGTGCATCAAAGGAAGTGGATCGCAACGTCTTTTCGATTTGCTTTGTAGGCAATAGAGCTGGAGATAATTCACCAGTGCCTAATCTGATGATGGCAGTATCCGTTTCATACTGATTAATATCCTGAATCGTTTTTAAATTAGGTTCATGAAGGCCATTCCGGACGTAGTTTTTCCAGTCGGGCTGTTTGCTGGAGACGAGCACATTCCATGTATTATTGGAAACGAAAGTGCCAGACCCAAGCTTAGTTTCCAATAATCCGTCTGCAATCAACTCATCTATGGCTGTGATGATGGTACTTCGGTTTACGCCAAATGAGTCGGCCAATGTGCGTTGAGATGGAAGCTTAGTGTCAACTGGCCATTCCCCCCGTGTAATTTGTTGTTTGATCCAATCCACTATTTGTTGGTGAAGTGATTGCGCGGAAGACCGGTTTGGTCTCCATTCGATAAACATACGAAAACCACTCCTTTCATGTTCTATATTCCTTTAAATTGGTTGGTTTGAAGACCAACCAATTGGAGGGTCAATTCCTTTGTTTTACTCATTATACTGAATATGAGGGAAGGGGGTATTCATATGGGGCCATTTTTTCATGGATTATTATTGGCATTAGGGCTGATACTTCCATTGGGAGTGCAAAATGTTTTCATTTTTAATCAAGGAGCAATCCAACCTACAATAAAAAAAGCATTGCCAGCAACGATCACGGCTGCAATTTGCGATACGGTGCTCATTCTGTTAGCTATTTTAGGTGTTTCGTTGATTGTCATGCAATACGATTGGTTGCGCCTTACATTAATCATAATCGGCGTTATATTTTTATTGTATATGGGCTTTCAGATTTGGTTTGCCAAATCAAACTCACAGTCAGGTGTCCAATCCATGCAGATGTCGACAAAAAAACAAATTGTATTTGCTTTATCCGTATCATTACTGAATCCGCATGCAATCCTGGATACGATAGGTGTAATCGGTTCGAGCTCACTTGTTTATTCAGGAAAAGATAAAATGATTTTCACCATGACGTGCATCTTTGTGTCATGGTGCTGGTTCCACGGATTATGTCTTGCGGGACGATTGCTGAAAAAGGTTGATACATCTGGAAAATTCCTTGGAATATTAAATAAAATTTCTGCAATCATCATTTGGATCACAGCCCTCTATATGGTGAAGTCGCTATTTTGAATCAATAAACGTTTTCGAACCAAACGATGCCATGTATAACAGGACGCCTATGTATAAAAAAAGGGGAATGCATATCTATATGCATTCTCCTTTTTTTGCCCTCAATCATCTTCATATCGTGAAATCAGGTTATTGAAGAGCGACCAAGTCCTTGATTTCCTCTGTGGAAAGTTCGGTGATCCAGTTGTCACTGCTGATGATTTCGTCGTTCAAGGCTTGCTTTTTATCAAGCATCTGGTCGATTTTTTCTTCCAGGGTCCCTGTGCAGATTAGCTTATGAACGTGAACGAAACGCTGTTGACCAATTCGGTAAGCACGGTCGGTGGCTTGATTTTCAACAGCTGGATTCCACCAGCGATCATAGTGAATCACGTGGTTTGCTTCTGTAAGATTAAGACCCGTGCCGCCTGCTTTCAATGAGAGTATGAAAATAGGGAATTCCCCATCTTGGAATCGGGTGATCATTTCATCACGCTGCTTCTTGTTCGCACTCCCATTCAGGAATGGCACTTCAAAGCCATATCGTTTTTCCAGCAATTCTTTAATCATATTGCCCATCCCGATATATTGTGTGAAAATGAGACAGCTTTCATCCTGTTCGCGGACCGCATCGATAAGCTCGGTCAGCTTCTCGAGTTTGCCTGATCGGTTAGGTGCCTTCATGATGTTTTCCTTTTCCGTCTCTTTTAAGTAAAGAGCTGGATGGTTGCAAAGTTGCTTTAGCTTATTCAGCATCTGGAGGATGATGCCTTTTCTTTCAAAGGCAGACAGTTGTTCGATATCAGTGAATGTATCTTTAATCAGTTGTTCATACAACGATGCTTGCTCGGTGGTAAGCGGTACGAATTCCTTTTGTTCTTGCTTATCCGGAAGATTAAGAGCGACTTCTTTATCGCGTTTTGTACGGCGAAGCAAAAATGGCTGTATCAAACGCTGTAATTCCTTGATTTTATCCTTCTGTTCATCACGCTCAATGGTCGCCACATATTTCTCCTGAAACTGACCTAGCGTTCCGAGATAACCTTTGTTGATGAAGTCGAAAATCGCCCATAGCTCACTTAAACGGTTCTCCATCGGCGTACCCGATAAGGCGATATGATGTCTGCCATTTAGCTTTCGCACCGCCTTGGATTGCTTCGTTTGGGCATTCTTGATGTTTTGTGCTTCATCAAGGATAACGCTGCTCCAATGGATCGAGGTCAGTTCAGCCACATCTTGGTGGGTCAGTCCATATGATGTTAAGACAATATCATGATCGGCTGCCAGTTTAGTAAATACTTCACCTTTAGCACGATTCGATCCATAGTGAAGGTGAACTTTAAGTGAAGGTGCGAACTTTTCCAATTCCTTTTGCCAGTTGCCAAGGACCGATGTCGGGCAGACGATTAGCGCCGATTGAACAGAGACGGATTCGGGGGCAGTGGCAATGGCCTCAGCCTCATCACTGCTCTCTGCGCCGCTATCCTCTTCGACGATGATCGGTTCACTCTTTTGTTCGTCCCTGGGCGCAGTGGGCAGCTCTTCACCAGCTCCTTCTTTGCCTTTCACATGAAGCAGGTAGGCAATCATCTGGACTGTTTTTCCAAGTCCCATATCGTCGGCTAGACAAGCACCAAAACCATGCTCCCTTAAAAAAAGGAGCCAGCTCATGCCCAGTTTTTGATAAGGGCGTAAATCTCCTTGAAGTGCATTAGGGACGGGCAGGACGGATATGTTCTTGGTTTCCCTGAGCCTTCCCACCATTTTACGGAGCTCCTGGTTCAATTCAAATTGAATCCGAAGCATTTCATGGTTTTCAGAATCGTCATCGCCATCTTCATTTATGCCATTCAACAGTTCCTGCTGCAGCAAGTCAGTCAGTTGGATGCCTTTTTCATTGGCTGTTTCCATAAGCTCCTGAATTTGTTTAATGAATGCTGGGTCAAGCTTGACCCATTGGCCGCGTATGAAGACAAGCCGCCTTTTTTCATTGACGAGCTCCTCGAACTCCGCCTCAGTGAGCTCTTTGCCATTTAATGAGAATCGCCAATCAAAGTCCATCAAAGCTTTTAACCCTACATAAGACGGGCCGCGATTCGATTGGCTCTTCACTTTCGCCTTGACCTTCAATGAGGATTCCTTCAAGGCAAGCCACCACGATGGAAGGAGAATTTCGACGCCAAGAAACAGGAGTTTTTCGCTTGCATCGGTCAAGAACTCCCATGCGTCCGTTTCCGAAATCTCCCTTTTCAGACGGCCATTCTCCCCAAGCCATGGCACGACGAGTTGCCAGCGTTTCGTGGCACGCACCACATCACTTGCATACTTGTTCCAGCCGCGCGGCAGTTTTTTTCCTGTATATGTTTCAATGATATTCTCATCCCTTTTGGAACGAAGGGTAACATCGAGTATCCAAGGCCCATTACCCTCAGGTGGCTCAGTTAAACGGAGACCTATAGTGAATGGTTTTGGGTCGGGCAGGGTACCGAGCCATTCCTGCCAGCTGTCTTTGTCAAAAAAGGCCTGTAATTCTTCGGGGGAAAGTCGAGTATCCTTTAATGCCCCGACGGCTTCACTCCATTTATGCTGCATGGGTGAATAGTTTTTTAAATACATGTTAGCGGCACCGTTATACCACTTTTCGATAAAAGTACGGTTGGTTTCCGGTTCAGGTGAAGGAAGATCCAAAGATATTTCTTCTTCCCAAAAGGACGGGACGAATTCCTCTTCCACTTCTTCAGGCAGTTTCCAGCCGATGGAGTCCAATTGTAGATTAGTGAAATCCGGTACGGGGATTCCAGCTTCTATGGATTCATGAAGAACGGGCGCTGCTGAAAGGCAAAGGGAGGATATTTCGGACCATTCCCATTCTATGAAGGAGTTAAAGCTTTCCCTCGCAAAAAAGTTGAGAAGTCCCCAAGCGTCAAGAATGAATACTTGATTTCCATCCACTATATCCGTAGTCATTTTAGTTCCATAAAAGCTTGCGTCATCCCAGTTGAATAACAGCCTGCGAATATGATTCGTGGTGAGGAAGGTATTCTCTTCATTGACGACACCAAGGGCGTAAGTTCCGTTTTCGAGAGCGGCTATTTTGATTTTTAATTTCCCTGGATTAAACATCGATAAGCTTACCCCTTTTTAGTTCTTCTTGGAAAGCGCGAAGCCGTTTGGTCGAATCTGCTACATAAAGTATATACCGTTCGAATACGTCTTCCTTTTTGCTCTTTTTATAGATGGTGCGCATCCTTTTCAAATAACGGACAGCTTGCTTATAAGCAGGCCGGTTTTTCAAAGAAACTTTTTCCTGGACCGCATGATAATAAAGGGGCAGGATTAGTTCCGGTTCTTTTGATACCACTTCTTTGATGGATTCACTGCTGATTAAGTCAATGCTGATTTCCGAGTAAATATGCATCTCCACCCATTTTTTGTATTGTCCTTGTTCAAAAAGGAAATTTGCATAGTTCCAATAGCTGTGCGGAAGGGTGGCCCTGTAAAATTTCTCAAGCAAATCGTTCCGTTTTAATTTATAACAGCAACTGTTAATTAAAGTCGTAAAGGTCCGGACGAAATCTACCCGTTTATAATAATCGGATAGACCGGCAAGGAATTCCTGGACATTATTATTGATGAATTCAATGAAAGGGATGGCCCGTGCCCGGTTTTCAGATTCAGCCAGGAGATTCAGCCAATAAAAAATGTATGGACAGGCATCCTTCTTCAATTCATGGAGAAGCTCAATCGCTTGTTTATCATGGTTTTCCAAAAGGGATAGGTGAATGGCTGCGAGGGTATAGGACGTCCTCTCAGTGGTGCCCATATACTTCTCGGGAAGTTCTTTATTGATTCGTTCAAGTTCCTCTTTACGCCATGAGGAGTTGGAGAATAAGTAGCTCCATATCTCCCGGTAGAGGTCGATCTTTTCATATTCGAGGCCTTCACCTCCATCCAGCAGTTTAGCTACATCTTCCTTGATGCTGAAAACGAAGGGATCAAAGGCGAAGGGCCGCGCTTGCCTGCTTAGCGGCTGTACCGTTTCATGCAGCTCTTCTGCCAGGTCGACGGCAAGTGCATAAAAGACCCTGATCGTTTGCGTCTCACTTTTATGCAGCTGAATCATTCTCAGTGTCTGCTGCATTGTGCAAAATTGCGTAACAAAATGATAAAGCAACTTCCATTCCCTTTCCATTGGAGCTTTTGAGCTAAGGCGTTTAAAGTAAGTTTGTATATGATTTTCAATCATGTAAGTAGCCTCGCCTATATGGGGCTCGACATGTTCCGCAAAGGCATCATTCACGAATTGCTTCCATGATGGATAGCTTTTATCTAAGGTGATGGATCTCCCCGCCGCCTGTTTAAGTAATTCACTTGCCGGTTTCACCTGCTGCAGTGCTTGGGCGGCTGAGGCGTTTTTAGGTGCTTTCCAATCGCCCAGCCATTCGGAAACACTAGCGTGTTCGGAATATGCAGAAAAGAAAACGGCCATTTGATGCCGGCAAATGAACCTTGAATCACATGTACAGCTTCCATCTTGTGGGGAGAGCAGATTCAGCCTGGCCTTAAATCGTGTCTCTTCCTGTACCTCAGCCGCAATCGTATCCACCGCTTCTTCTTTAATATCAACGAGCCCCTGACGGTATAACTGGAGCCCTTGATTCACCACATCCGAATCTTCCGGATCCCCGGCCTCCAAAAATTCCGCCAGCCGCTCCCCAACTAACAACAACTCCCGCTCCATACTCTCCTCCTTCAGGGACCAGCCCTAGTTATATATTTTTGTATGATCATGAACCATCAGTTCTTAACTTTTCGTAATCCCGTCCCGGCTTTGTGTATATATGATCGAATGCCGGAACATGGCCGTTCTCTTTACGTTCTATTCGATTTAATCACTGCTTCTTGCCGTTATATTCATAAATACCCTGTAAAAGTCAATATCGTCAAAAATCCGCTTGAATATAAGCGATTCGGATATAAACAGGAATAACTGGCATTCACGATGAACATGCAAGGAATCCTTCATCCTCATTAGCTTCACAAAACTAAGTGATGAGGGGCCGGAACCCTTTTTTAATGGGCGTTTTTGAAGCATCTCTTTATTATACTTCATTTTGGCTTGGAATTTAAAATGTAGAATAGAGGTTTTGAAAATGATGAGTGTGAGATTATACATATTCTTGGTTAATGGGAAGAGCCATTCCCGCGGGAATGGCTCTAAAATATGAAATTAGTTAATTTTCATTTCATTCTTCCAACTGTCCAACTTTTTGTTGATGAATGTAACAAAGGTATGATTTTTTTGTAAATTGAATAGAAACGCTGACTTTTCCAAGTACTCTTTTGCCTCTTCAAAGTTACCTACGAGTTCAAAATTATACCCTAAATGGTAATGTAAATCCGCTAAAGCATATAATTGGTCATGTTCGAGGCACCACTTTATGGCATCTTGGCAGCAGGCAATGGACTCTTCGTATCGGACCAGGCGTGTTAACACCCTGCCGAAGTTATAGGATAGACGTGTCTTAAGCGTTTTATCCGTCAAAAAGGGCAGGGCTTTCAAGTGATCTAAAGCTTTCCGTAACAAGGCGAATGCATTTTCGTACTGTTCTTCGGCTACATACATTACACCAAGGCTGCTTAAGATTTCAAGCTCCCGTTCCGAATAAATTTTGTCTGTCGTATGGGTAATGGCTATGGCCTGATTAATGAAATCGATGGCTTTATCTAAATCTTTATTTTTTTCATATTCGTATATTCCCTTGTGCCAAAGAATCAATTGATGATTCTTTTTATTCTGAAGAAAGAGGGGACTGTTTTCCTCAGCCTTTACAATTTGCTGCATTTCCTCATAATTTCGGGTTCTTCTGGCTATTTTTAATTGATAAATCACTTCTTCCACGTAATCCAGCCTAGGGGTCATTCCAATATCGAAAAAATAGTTTACATCAACGCCTAAACGTTGGGAAATTAAATAGAGAGTGGATGCGTATGGATAGACATCGCCCTTTTCAATCTTACTGATCTGTGCTTGTGTACAAATACCGGTTGCCAACTCTTCCTGGGAAAGCCCGATTTGTTTACGTAGTTCTTTGATCTTTTGTCCAACTGCAAAAAAATCCATTTTGATTCTCCTTAAAATATGCCTAGAGTTATATTTTGTTATGAAAAATCGGTGAAAGCGGTATGTACAGGTCCTGAACGGTTTAAATAGATTCTTTAGTCGAAATATATGGTTTTAAGAAGTGTGGTTAAATATAACTATAGAATTTATTTCTATTTTAACCAATATTTTTTTAAAAGAAAAGGAGGAATGACCTATGAAAAAAAGTACTAAAGCATTAGTCGTATCTTTTCTTATCATCGCTGCTTTTGTTATTGTCCCAAGCGAATTACCAGGCCTTTACGCAGAACTTCCAGGTTTATATAAATAAGTAAATGAAGCTTACTATAACTGATTCAAGCATCTTCAATTGAAGATGTTTTTTTATTATCATTTTTGGTTGATTATTCTTTTGCGCATATTCCTGTAGTTATAATTATCTATGAATGGGGAGTGTAAGGTTCATTTGGTAGGCGTGGAAGAAACGTGAGGGTAGTTTGTAACGCCTATTTCCTTTTAATGATTTTGTTATAGTGTAAATAACAAAACGGAGAGAGGTGTAAGGTTAATGATTGATATTAATATGAAAGTTCAACCCTCTTTTTACGATGATGAATGTGCCATTGTGTTTTCTTTTTATTTTGATAAGGCAACAAGGAATATTGGTGAAGCTGTGGTGTACACATGCCAAAAATCAGGTGAAAAAGAATACAGCCAAGATCATATAGATACAGATGTCCAAGAAAAAATCGCCTATATTAAAGAGTTTTCCATTGCCGATGAATATCAGGCAACCTCAATGAAGAAAATTAAACATTTTTTGAATGTAATCGGTATCAAAAAATGTGTGAAGCACAACCTTCAGGGAAATGAAATCGCATTTTAAACGATAAAAACTCATGACATCCCATATGTCATGAGTTTTTACCATTTAAATGAGAGTTTTGAGCATTCATTTTCTTTTTGATGAAATCGCTCAATTGTTTCCTTTCACTTGGTTTAGCGTTATTTGTTCTTTCAAAAAATTTAAAGTGTTGTTTATTTCTATCGGATTTCATGATGTCTCTCCTTTACATTTTTTATTTACCCATTTTTTTAAAATTAAAACGTGATTTCCTCATAAAGTGAATAATGAAAAAAAAGATAACGTAATTATTCCTAGAGTTATATTTTCATCTGTCAATCCCTGCATATAAGGATTAATTAGATGATAATAAGTGGTAAAGCCTAAATATGGAGGAATTTCGTGTTTTATCATACTTTAAAAAAATGCTAAAATGGTCCGAATATCGGATTTTTCATTAGAAACATCAGTTTCTAGTACCCTAAAGTGAAGAGGGTTGAAGAACTCTTTTCGATGGCCCCCGAGCACTTGCTTGGGGGATCTTTTTGTTTTTTGGATAATTTGTCCACTTTATTTCTATATTATGTTTCGTTTTGTTTGTATATACATGGGTAAATATAAGAAACAAGATGAATTAAACCTGTGTTTATAGCAGTTTAATCGGAGGAATATATTTTATGGATGTGAAAGTGAAGAATGATCCCACGAAGCGAACTTTCCAGCAGTTCATTTTTCCCTTTACACTTGAAGGAAAAATGATTGAAAAGTTTGTTGGGAAATTGGTTGAGGAAAATTTCGTTTTTTTGAACTTGAAAGATATGGAACAACAAAATCAATTTTACGGTGGCCATAAAGTTTCACACCGTAAATTGGAAAAGTACTTCATGCCATACATCGAGCCGATTTTATTTCCGGGTCATGCAAAACAGAAGGAAGGCTTGCGGCGTTTCACGAAAAAATTGGATATTGATTGTACCTTCGAATCACCCTATCTAAATACCCCATTTATTATTAACTCTATAGATATCTTCATATGCCCATTTCATATCGGCATGATGAATCTTCGTGTTACTTTACCTGAAGGGCTTTCACATAATGATGTGCTCTATTTTGGTGATACATTTAGAATCCTCGAACCGATTGCTGATGATGAAGAAAAAACGAAAGTTGGCTGCCGGGAAAATCAGTATGAACAAGTGAAGGATTTCATCTTCAATGAACTGTTGCCGCCTATTGAGGAATATATGGATGAAGAACAAGCGGATCCGACCTATTTTGGGAGTTTGCCCTTTTTCATTGATGAAAGAATGTATGTGATCAGTTATACGGCATTCCCTGAGAATCGTGATATTTCTAAAAATGATTTATTCCGGATCAGTGAGCTGAACGGGTATGACAATGATGGTGAGCCATATATAGGCGCATTAAACCCTGATTATATAGAAAAGTATTATCAAGAAAGGGTATATGACAGGTGGGGAAAGGAAACCTATTATGTAACTAGCATGTATCATTTCGCGTGTGTCACGAAAGCGACAGGTAAACTGGAACAAGAACTGGCAAGCGAAATGTACGGCCAGCATTTTTATACATTGTTGCTTTTCTTCTATTATAAGATCGTACTGCTTAAATTGGCTCATGAACATTCCCAGATTGATGTGGAAAAAGATCAATCGGATACAGAACAGCTGATTTTCATGATCACTCAGTTTTCTGCAAAGTACTTATTCACTGAAGTGAATAGTACGGCAATCGGTAAAGAGCTTTTCAAAAAAACGGATGAAACCTTCAGGATTGCCCCTCTCTACAGTGAAGTGAAGGAAACACTTTCCTACCTTTATCAAAATCAGGATAAACTGTCTGGGAAAAGAAGTAATTATCTTTTACAGATACTAACGATTTATACGGTGATCTCCGGGATATTCGGAATGAATCTATATATTGAAGATTGGAAAGGGAAATTACCATGGAAAGCGTATATGGATTACAGCTTATACGAATGGGTAGCTGTCATTGTAACGACAAGCGGACTCATCATTTCGGCCATCCTCGGCTTCATCTTCCTGAAAAAATGGCTGCAAGAGAAAAAAAGCCGAAAAAAAAGAATGCTTTAAAGTAAAGTCCTGTACGCGATGTACGGGACTTTTGTTTTAGAAAAAACATGGTTAATTAGAAAAGTGAAGAAATTCAGCATGCAAAATCCCCCATTTCCCTAATATTTTGCTAAACTATAGGTATATCATTCTAACTATTCATTAGGAGGAAATCATGAAGAAACTAGCTTTATTTTCCAGCTTATTGTTGATGAGCGTATTGTTCCTGGCCGGTTGCTCGGATGAGCCAAGTCCGGAAGAGCGCTTTGCGGCATACACGAAGCTTTGGAATAAACAAGATTTTGCGAAGATGTACGAGTATCTGTCACCTGAGACAAGGAAAGAAATCAGTGCGGATGAATTTGAGAAGCGTTATGAAAAAATCTATACGGGGATTGAAGCCGACCATTTAAAGGTGGACTATAAACAGCCAAAAGAAGAAAAAGATCATAAAGATGGAGAGAAGGTAAGCCTTGCATATACCGTTGATATGTCCACTATGGCGGGCGCTGTCAGCTCTGAGCATAAAGCGATACTTGTCAAGGAAGGGGAAGGCGAGGAAGAAAATTGGTACATCAAGTGGGATGAGAGCTACATATTCCCTCAATTGGAAGCTGGTGAGAAGGTATCGGTTGAATCGTATCCAGCCATTCGCGGGGAAATTGTCGATCGAAAGGAACGCGGCCTCGCCATGAATGGAACGGTGGCAGAAGTGGGAATCGTGCCAGAGAAAATGGCCAACGAAACCGAAACGGTTAAAAAGGTCGCTGGAATCCTCAACATGTCCACTGACGAAGTGAATCAGAAATTAAAACAAACATGGGTAAAGCCAAGCTATTTCGTGCCCATCAAGAAAATGTCAAATGATAATAGCGCAACTTTGGAAAAGCTATTGAGCATTGCCGGGGTATCTGTCAATAATACGGAAGAGCGCATATATCCGTATAAAGAGGCCACTGCCCATCTAATCGGATATGTCGGTGAGGCATCGGCCGAGGATCTGGAGAAATTGAAAGGAAAAGGATATACCGCAAGTGATGTTATTGGCAAGCGAGGTCTTGAGGAAGTGTTGGAAGCGCGGCTTAAAGGCAAACCTGGCGGAAAAATCTTCATTAAAACCGAAGATGGCGAAGAAAAGGTGATTGCTGAAAAGCCTGCTGAAGAGGGAGAAACAATTACATTGACCATCGACGCCGAGCTTCAAAAGGATATTTTCAAGCAATATAAGAACGAAGTTGGATCGGCATCGGCAATTGATCCGAAGACAGGCGAAACGCTTGCACTTGTTTCAAGTCCGTCATTCGATCCTAATAAATATATTTTCGGAATAACGAAAGCAGAACAAAAAGCGCTTGAAGAAGACCCGAAAAAACCACTTCTGAACCGTTTCAGTTCGACGTATGCACCTGGTTCAACCATTAAGGCCCTCACTGCGGCGATCGCCTTGAAAAATGGTGTGGATCCGAAAGGGTCGATCAATATCCAAGGGAAAACGTGGGCCAAATCGACATGGAAAGATCATTCCATTACAAGGGTTTCGGACCCTGGTGTTCCGATCGATATGGAAAAGGCATTAATTTATTCAGACAACATTTACTTTGCCCAAAAAGCTCTCGGGCTTGGAAAGGAAAAATTCACGAATGGACTCAAGGCTTTCGGATTTGATGAGTCTTTGAATTATGATTATCCGATCAAAGCATCGAGCATCGGCAAGATCGACAGTGAGGGGAGATTGGCAGATGCTGGATATGGTCAAGCGCAAGTTCAAATGAGCACGCTCCACCTCGCCATGACCTATTCAGCCTTCCTAAATGAAGGAAACATTCCTGCACCTTTCTTAATAACAGGAGATAAAATAGAAAAGAAAATATGGAAAGAAAATGCGATATCAGCAGACCAAGCGAATCAGGTCACCAAGATGCTGACACAAGTAGTGGAGCATCCTAAGGGAAGCGGACATGGAATAGCTGATCTTGGCATCAAAATCGCTGCCAAAACGGGAACTGCTGAAATCAAGGCATCCAAAAACGCGGACGGAACAGAAAACGGCTGGTTTGTTGCCATGGACACAGAAGACCCGGAACTTCTCATGGCATGGATGATGGAAGATGTAAAAGGACGAGGCGGCAGCCATGTCGTTGTCGATCAAATGAAACCGGTGTTGAAGAAGTATTTGAAGTAAAGAAAAAAGTCCCCCATCTTGAACTGGGCAAACATTTAACATTAAAAAGCAGGACATTGGCTTCTTCCATGTCCTGCTTTATTTTGGTTGTGGATTCTAATTTGTGGCGGCAATGAAGCTGGATTTGAAGGAGAATGGGTCGTGCATACAGAATGTAAAAAGGGAGTTCAATAACTTGCTAGTATACTAGGGACGTCCTGAAATCATGATGTTTACAGAGTGACATCATCCAGGCCGTTATGTTACCACATGCCGATGGATTGAATAGGATTAATTCAAAAATCCTTGAAAGATGAATAGAATGGGAATGAGGATGAAAAGGAATGAAAAGATTAAAGTATTTGTTTATCGCTTTCTTTATCACTTTTTTTGCATTTCCTTCTCATGAAGCGACGGCAGCAGAAGAAAATTCAACCATGGAAGTGAAACTGAAGAATTATTTGGGCAATAGAACCAGCGCAGAAATAACGGCAACTGGTGACTACCGTACATCAGGGGGAGAGATATTCATAAAGGCAGGGGAAAATCTGACTTTGAAAGTGGAGTCGGCTAAACTTGCCGTATACAAAGGATCTAAGAAAAAGGGATCTTATGCTTCTTTTAAGGTAATACCAGTTAAACCTGATTCTTCATTATCCATAAACGGCCGTCCGTATCAAGGCTCATTTTCATTTAAAGCGGAGGACGGTTACATCCGGCCGATCAATACTGTTTATATGGAAGATTATCTAAAGGGCGTCGTCCCGCTGGAGATGCCTGCACTTTGGCATGCCGAAGCCTTAAAAGCACAAGCGATTGCCGCCCGGACCTATGCACTTCGCCATCAATCCACAATAATTGACGATACGGTTTCTTACCAAGTATATGGCGGGGCTGCCGGTCACTATCGAACTAATTCAGCCATTGAGCAGACGAAGGGCATGGTAATCAAGCATGATGGCGAAATAATCGAAGCGTTCTTTTCCTCAAGCAATGGAGGAATGACCGAATCGAATTCAAATGTTTGGTCAAGTGGCAACCCCCTTGCATATTTATCTATAAAAGAAGATTTCTATGATCCGAAAACCAGTTGGGAGATAACGCTGGACAAGCAGCAAATCGACCTTTCAAAAATGGACTTATCTAAACCGGAAGAATGGTGGACAAGTGTAGAGGAAAAAGATAAAACGGTTGTGCCGAAGCTTAAGGCTTGGCTGAAGAATAATGGATATGCGCAGAAAGATATTAAAATAACGGAGATTCCCTTGTTAACATTTTCAGATGAGAAAACGGGAGGCCGTGTAACGAAAGGCTCCATCCAATTGAATTTCTATGTAAGGGATCTCGTTGATGACGGGGGAAAGCTATTACCGCAAACGGTTAAGCTTACTAATGTATCAGCTTCCAAAATCAGGGGCATGGTGGGGCAAGAGGTGATGAAAAGCTATCTGGTTGACCATTCATCCTCCGATCACCCCAAAATTTCTATTAAAGGATCAGGATATGGGCATGGTGTCGGGCTAAGTCAGTTTGGGGCGAAAAACAGAGCGGAAGCAGGACAATCTTATCTGGATATTTTGGGATTTTATTATCCCGACACAACTATAGAAAGGGAATATGGACCAGGCGCTGGATCTAAAACGGATCTTGTCGCTAAGGCAGAACCGAATTCAGTAAGCATGAAAGCGCAAACGGATCATGTCAATGATGAGGTTGGAATCACATACTCCCTAAAAGAAGATACTGTGGTAACACTTACGATTAAAGATGGTAAAGGGAAATCTATTGTTACCCCAGTCCGTGACCAAACAATGAAAAAGGGTACCCATTCAGCAATCTGGAACACAACAGCGGTGAGTAACGGTACATATGAAGCAGAAATATCAGCAATGGACCGCAACGGGAATGAAGGTTTGGCAACAATGCCGATTAAGATCAGTAAAGATACGTCGGCACCGAAAATCACCGAAGTCAAAACAACGGGCGACTATAGTACCGAGCAAGCGAACATAACATATATAATTAATGAAAACGCTAATGTAACAGTGGAAATTAAGAACAGTAAAGGGAAGGTTGTCGGTATCCTTTCTGAAAGGCCGTTCAGTAAAGGCAGGCAATCCGCAACATGGGATTTCAAAAATATGTCCAGCGGCATATTTACGGTGACAATCTCAGCTAAGGATAAGAGTGACAATCAGAAAACCATTTCAACGAAAATCTCGATTAGGAAGACGACGGGAATAGTGACAGCAAGCGAATTATATATTAAAGAAAATAGAAATGCATCTTCTGAAACGGTTGGGAATCTATACAGGGACCAATCTGTAACGATCCTGGCTCAACAAGATGAGTGGTACAAAGTGAAAAAGGGAAACCAAATTGGGTATGTATTAAAAAAACATATAAAAAAATGAATGGGCAGGACGTCAATCATGGCGTCTTTTTTTGCTCTATTTTATTATGGCATCAAGACTCTTCATCAAACTCACGAGTAAATGCCCCAAACTCACGAGTAAAATGCATTAATTCACGAGTAAAAGGCGGAAACTCACGAGTATACGCACCAAATTCACGAGTAAAGTATGGATTCACGAGTAAATGCTGCAAACTCGCGAGTAAAATGCATTAATTCACGAGTAAAAGGCGGAAACTCACGAGTATACACACCAAATTCACGAGTAAAATGCGGATTCACGAGTAAATGCTGCAAACTCGCGAGTAAAATGCAATAATTCACGAGTAAAAGGCGAAAACTCACGAGTAAATGTTGCAAATTCACGAGTAAAAGGCGGAAACTCACGAGTAAATGCTGCAAATTCACGAGTAATACCCGCAAACTTCGCCATAACTTGAGTTAACGGACCTTAATCAAAAAATGAGAATCTTAAAAGAGGAATGAATGCATTCATTCCTCTTTTGTTCTATGCTGACCGGGTGTGAACGGAACGCCGGCGGCTTTTGTGATGATTTTTGAGATATCGGTATTTTCAATGACTCCATCAAAGGCTTCACTGCCTGGACCCGAGGCGAAAACGGGAATCATATTGGCTGTATGTCCTCCTGTGGAACTGGCTGCCCGTATGCTTCGATCAGCTACGCCCGCCTTATGGTGCCTGGCGATGGTGCTACCGATTTCCCAATCGATTTGATGCTTTGGATAGACAAGCGTTTTATTCATTCTTACGTTATTGATGAATTGATCGACTTCTTGATCCGTAAGGGATATATGTGCATACTTCTTGAATGTGGAAACGACACTTTCTGGATTGATTTCATTATTTTTATCGAATGTAAGCTGTTTGGACATATATTCAGATGAAACCCTGATTTTTTTCAATGCCTTGATATCCATTGTTTCAGAAGCGGAGGTCCCCATTGTTTCGTGGTCTGCAAGTACAACGATCAACGTATCATTTCGATTTTTTGCCCAATCTACAACCTCTTTTACGGTTTGGTCAAATTCGATGGTTTCTTTCCATATTCCAGTGATGTCGGCTGCATGCTCCATATGGTCAATACGCGCACCTTCGGCCATCAAGAAGAATCCCTTATCACCCCGGGATAAAATATCCAACGCTTTGGATGTCATTTCGGGGAGGGATGGCTCTTGGGAATGTAATACTTCTTTATCCAGTTTAAAATTCATATAGGTAGGGTGAAATAATCCTAAAAGTTTTGCCGGATTATTAATGGAACTAAGTTCTTCTTTAGTCGTCGTAATCCCATAGCCAGCTTGTTTAAATTTGGCGATTAAATCCTCGCCATTCTGCTTATCCGCCTCGAAATAGCTGGCACCACCTCCGAGAATGACGTCAATCCTGTTATCAAAGAGCTGCCTCGCGATATTTGCGCCACCTGTCCAGCGGTTAGGCACACTTGCACCAAAGGCAGCGGGTGTGGCATCGACTACCATATTGGTTGAGATGATCCCGACTTTTTTGCCATTGTTCTGAAAGGCATCCAATACACTATCCACCTCGGAACCATTGGCATCGACACCGATTGATTCATTGTTGGTTTTTATACCAGTGGCAATCGCCGACCCTCCTGCTGCCGAGTCAGTGACGTAATTATTGGCGGAATAGGTGCGCATCAGGGCGACATGCTCCAGTTTTTCCAAATGTAGTACACCTGTCTTTCCATATTCCAATTGCCGGGCAATTTCTATTGCCCCTAGCCCCATGCCGTCGCCAATCAGCAATATGACATTCTTGGGGGTGTTTCTTGTTTCTGCTTGAATAGGGGAGCTCATGCTAATAAAGAAAATTATAAGAACGAATAATCCAAAGCGGTGCGGCTGTACGAGTTTATATCTAGATGTCTTATTCATCTGAAATCCTCCATTGGGTGAAAGTCTTCCTATTATTTGTTTAAATCGATAAAAAAACCCCTCCCTGATATTCAGGATGGAACTAATCTTTTTAGCATGGTTAGCGGCATCGAGTCGATTTTTGTATAATTTGTCTTTCAAAAAATTAAAGAATTTCTATATAATTACAATATGAAGGCGATAATTTATAAACAGTAAATACATAACTGATATAATTTCACTAAAGGTCAATTGAAATAATAGGAGAGAAAACCCTATGCTATCCAGTATGAAAAAGTTCTTCAAAGAAGGTTCTAAAGACTTGAAGAGAATTTATAAGTTGGTTGAAGAAGTGAATCGGCTAGAGGGTAAATATGAAAAATATTCAGATCTGGAATTAAGCGGAATGAAGAATAGATTTAAAAGCATTTTGGATGCTGGTGATAATATTTTGGATATACAAGCCGAAGCTTTTGCGGTCGTGAGGGAGGCTTCCAAGCGAGTATTGAATCTTAAACACCATGATGTTCAGCTTGCAGGCGGTTTTGTCCTGAGTGAAGGGGGCATTGCCCAAATGAATACGGGCGAGGGGAAGACGCTTGTCTCTACATTGCCTAGCTATTTACATGCACTGTTCGGTAACGGTGTGCATATTATTACGGCCAATGAATATTTGGCCAAACGTGATAAAGAGTTAATGGGACAAATTCATGAATTTCTAGGTTTGACGGTCGGTTTGAACATTTCCCAAATGGGACCTTCTGCGAAACGTGAAGCATATGCGGCAGATATCACGTATGGGACGGCAACAGAGTTCGGTTTTGATTATTTGCGTGATAATCTGGTTTATCGAAGGGAAGACAAGGTTCAAAGAGGACACCGATTTGCCATTGTCGATGAGGTTGACAGCATCTTGATTGATGAAGCGAGGACACCATTAATCATTGCGGGCAGGGCAAACGACGGAACCGAGCTTCACCAGATCACGGCGCAAATCATGAAGACATTTATAGAAAAGGATGATTACGAGATTTCCATCGAGTCAAGGTCCGCCTTTTTCACGGATCAAGGTGCTTCCAAGATTGAAGAGGCCTTTGGCATCGACAATCTGTATGGAATGGAGCATCAAGAGTTATTACATAATGTTACACAGGCGCTGAAAGCGCGGGCAATCATGAAATTGGATGTGGACTACATTGTTTTCGATGGAAAGATTGCAATCATCGATAAATTCACAGGCAGGGTGATGGAAGGGCGAAGCTTCAGTGACGGGCTACATCAAGCCATTGAGGCAAAAGAGGGATTGGAGATTTCCGAAGAGAATGAAACACAGGCTATGATTTCCGTTCAAAATTATTTTCGATTATATCATTCAATGTCTGGGATGACAGGGAGTGCCATGCCATCAAAGTCTGAATTCCAGGAAATATATCAGCTCCCCGTCATTGAAATTCCAACTAATGAACCTATTATTCGAGTGGATGAGGTTGATTTGCTTTATAAAGATGAAACAAGCAAAATCAACAAAATCGTCACGGAAGTAAAAAGGATCCATGATGGCGGCAGACCTATCCTGATCGGGACGACCTCCATTGAGCAATCTGAAAAAATTTCGGTTCAACTGGATAATCGAAAAATTAAATATCAAATCCTTAATGCAAAGACGGAAGAGGATGAAGCGGAGATCATTGCGAAGGCCGGGCAAAAAAAACAAGTGATGCTGGCTACGAACATGGCTGGGAGAGGAACGGATATATTACTTGGGAATGATGTAAAGGAATTGGGCGGCCTTCATATTATCGGGACGGAGCGACACGAAAGCCGTCGGATCGATATGCAGTTAAGAGGACGTTCCGGGCGGCAGGGTGATCCTGGTTCAACACAATTCATCATTTCTTTGGAAGATGATTTGTTTAATTACTATGATGAAGAAGAAATGGGACGTTATATCAAGAAAATCAAAACGGATGAAAATGGGTTGGTGCTGGGCCCTGCACCCGATAAATTCGTTAAAATGGTTCAGGAAACGGTAGAGCAGATGCATCAATCAAGCCGATATCACTTATTGAAGTTGGAACATGCATTAAATGAGCAGAGTAAAATCATCTATGCAATGAGAGATCGGGTTCTTGATATGGAGCCTGAACGGATGTCGGCCATTTTACTTGACTACATCGTAAAATACATTACTCGCCTCACAGTGAAATATGACCGTGAACATATAGCGGAGCCTGACTCCTCTGCCTTAATTGAAGAGCTAACCTTTGTTTTGCTGTCGTTAGGTTGGCAGGAAAGTGATTTGAAGGATATAGAAGGCCAAATTGAAGGAAGGGTGTTGGAGGCTTTAGCTGAATGGGAATCGAGACTGGTGATCTTTCAAGACGATGCAGAATGGGGAAACCAGTTGCGCGCTTTCATGCTGCAGCACATCGATACAAATTGGATGAACCATTTAGATGAAATGAACAGTTTGAAGGAAGGCATTGGTTTAAGTGAATATGGTCAGCAGGACCCATATGCGTTGTTTGAAAAAGCAGCTCTCAGTCAATTCAACCTTCTATTAAGTAAAATTGAGGCGGAGATAAGCATCCGTTTTATGGAATATATGAAAAGCAATCAGCAAGATGCAGCTTCTTTGGAGGGGGAGGAACGATGAGTTTATTTGGAAAAAGGGATAATGCAGCTTCAGATGTACCTAAGTTAGCAAATCATGATGACACCGTTCATACTGTCCTGATGTTTCACAGGGGATGGGATATTTCCAAGCAAGAGGAATATGTATATAAATTCCACCATCAAAGGCTGCCTGCATTAAAACCGAACCAAATTTCAATATCCGGCATCAAGCTGATTAGGGTGGAAGATGATGTCATCATAGAGGCTTTTCTGCGAAGTTCAATAGAGAAAGCTGTCAGTTTTGATATCGTGGATTTACTGTTAGTTGATGGAGATGGAAAATTCCTCGCAAAAAAGACATTCGATCTTTTAGAGCTTGGTGAGCTTCCAGCACTTTCATGCATGCCATGGCGTTTCTTGTTCGAGGAAGGGGATATGTTGGCGGAATCGATTCCTGATGAAGGTTGGAAGATTGCTTTTGAATGGAAGAGAAAGTAGAAAAACAACTGCATGAGTCTAGCGGCAATCGGCAGCTTTTTGCCGGAGTGCCAAAGCAAAGCCCTCATCCTTTTAGTGATGAAGGTTTTTTGTTTATAAGGGAAGTCAGTAGCACCAAATATTTATGCCATTTTCTGTGTGCAATTTCTCATAAATGGCAACGCTAAGTAATATTTATAAGTAATCTTCCGCAATCTAGCCTAACCAAGGCTTGGAAATAATGATGAGGAAAGTGGCAGGAGCATGAAGAATAACTGTAATCAACGCTTGAAGGAGAGGCTATTTGAGTTATTGTCATTCTCAATCGTGGCCATACTTTTCATTTATACGAATAATAGGATGGGTAACGATCCTTCTATTGGGATCATTACGATAATCATCGGTGTTGCGGGTTTTATTGTTTATCTGAAGGAATGGATATCGAATCGAATCATAAAGGGCATCATTTTTTCAGTTTTCCTTCTTTCGATCATGGTCTTTTTCCTTGGGGACATCTGGTTTTATCGTTATTATTCGACACCTATAACATCCTATATGTGGATGCAAAAAAGCAATCTGAATGGGCTTGGTGAAAGTATATTCAGTATGATGGAAATCAAGGATGCAATCTTTCTTCTGGCAGGCATTCCAATTGCTGAATCTTTTGTGAAGAAAAAATACCCCCTCAAGCATATGGCACTTGTGCCGGCCGTAATATTCCTGATGATAGCAGGATTAAAACCGGTCAAGAATATCTTTATCGACAAAGTCGATATAACCCGTCGTTATGAGGCAAATACCTTTTTGCGAAACTGGGGTCCTATCGGTCATCACGCATTGGATGCGTATGCCTATTTTACTGACTCGGGAAGGGATGAAATGTCTTCGGAAGAAAAGAAGGCCGTTTCTGATTACTTCAATAAAAAGAAAAGAAAGGAAAATGCCCTTTCAGGATCCTTGGAGGGGAAGAATCTCATTATCATCCAGGTGGAATCTTTACAGGCGTTTCCGCTCTTTCAAACCAGTGCCGGGCAGGAGGTCACGCCATTCATGAATGAACTGGCGAAAGGGGGATTGTATTTCCCGCATGTATATCCGCAGACGGTATTTGGAAATTCATCTGATGGAGAGCTTATCGTGAATACCGGACTATTTCCTTTAAAGCAAGGTGCGACCTTTTTTCGGTTCCCTTATAATGATTTTCCTGGTCTTGCCAAGGAATTAAAGAAGTCGGATTATCAAAGTTTTGCTTTCCACGGAGATGAAGAAGACTTTTGGAATAGGCAGCATGCATATCCCTCGCTAGGTTTTGATGACTATCTTTCCATAGAGGATATGAAGCAGGATGAGATGATTTCGATGGGCTTGGGAGACCGCAGTTTCTTTAATCAAAGCTATGATTTCTTAAAAGATAAACAAAACCCCTATTACGCTTTTTTCGTTACTTTGACCAGCCATGTACCTTTTTCGCTGCCGAAGGAACAGATAACAATGAAGCCTGAAGTTGGAAAAGAAAATAGTTATCTGACTAAATATTTCGAAGCCATTCATTATACAGATTCAGCTATCGGGGATTTCGTGAAGAAGTTGAAGGATGACGGGAAATTGAAAGACAGCGTAATTGTCATTTACGGAGATCATGATGGGCTATTCTTAAAAGATAAACACGAGGTTGAAGCGTATTACGGTAGTAAAATCAGCGATGAAGAGTGGATTGAAAAATATATGCCCATTCCCGTGATCATTTATCAGGAGGATATGGAAGGGAGATCGATAGATAAGGTGGCGGGCCAAATCGATATTCTGCCCACTCTATATGATCTGTTCAATATAAAGAGTTCTTCATACTTTGGAGAGAGCATGCTGGATGGCGAAGAAGGTGATGCCTTGATATTAAAAGGGGATTATGGTTCTCAAATGAAAATAAATGGGGAAGGCAAGGTCGAAGGATTTTCACCAAAAGATCAAAAGGAGATTGATCTGAGTGATCAGGTGATACGTTCCGATTACTTTAAAAAAATTGAGAAAGAAGTAAAAAAAGAGGATGACCGATAAAAGTCATCCTCCTTCCATTATAATCCCAAATGTGCTTTAACACGATTTTGGGCTTCAAGCTTTGTATCTTCTGGAACGATGTTGTACCAAACGCCATCTACCCGTTGATTGTCACCTTCAAGTGTATATTGTTCAATATTTTTGAGGGATGATTTGTAGTTATTTTGAATGCTCAACATTTGATTGAAACTTAAATTGGTTTCCACGTTTTTACCTAAAGCTTCGAATATATCGTCATAATTGGTAAGTGTTGATAGGCTTGCCCCTTTTTTCATGACAGCTTGGATAACTTGGCGTTGCCGCATTTGCCGTCCATAATCCCCGCGGGGATCTTCTTTACGGATTCGGGAATAAATCAAGGCCTCTTTACCATTTAAGTCGATTGTACCTTTGTTGAAGGTATATCCTTTATAGGCAAGGTCCATATCATTATCGACTGTGACACCACCAACGGCATTCACAATATCCTGAAAGCCTTCCATATTCATTTTGACGTAATAGTCAATCGGGATATCCAAATAGGATTCCACTGTATTTATCGACATGGCCACTCCGCCATATGCATAGGCATGGTTCATTTTATCATTTATACCTTTACCGACGATCTCTGTACGCGTATCTCTCGGTAAACTCAATAACTCAATCGATTCCTTTTTAGGATTAACGGTCATGACAATCATCGTATCTGATCGACCTGAGTCATTTTTTCTTTCATCCACACCAAGAATCAGTAATGAAAATGGATCTTGGCTTTTGAACTTGATGTCCTCTACACGTTTATCCGTTTTATGGGCTGTGCCCTGCATAGTGCTGATCGCACCGGCTAATGATTGATATACTGAAGCGCCATAAACACCTGCGCCAATGATAAGGATAAGAAGGGTGAAGCCGATTATTTTAAACGTTTTGCGTTTCTTTTTCTTTTTTTTATGTTCGGATCTCATTTAATATTCCTCCCTTAACCATCCCACAAAATGGAAGGTGTGAAAAAGTACCTAGTCGGTATTTTTAACTATACCTTTTTTTTGTCAAAAATAGAATAGTTTCTTTTTGTAGGTAGAGTGCATATTTACCTTTTTTCATTCAAAAAAACGAAGGATTCTGAATTCCTTCGTTTGCACAGCATTCAATTGTTTTCCAAAATTGTATAGCAGAGTTAAAGAAGTTATGATTATTTCCATAAATTTGCCAGACTTTAAGAGAAAGTCTGGCAAGTAAATCTTATAAACTTCTATAACCGATGATTTTACTTTTGAAATAAGAGTTTGAAGTGGTACTGATCGTTACTCCCTTACTTGATGAGGCATGAATGAATTCCCCGCCGCCCAAGTAAATTCCCATATGGCTTATGACTGATTTATTGGAACCCGTTGCAAAGAAGATAAGATCGCCGCTTTTCGGTGAAGTAACTTTTTTGCCCATATCATAATAAGTGGATGATGAAAGCCTTGGAACATCATACCCAGCCTTCTTGAACGTATAGTAGATGAATCCGCTGCAATCGAATCCTGATGGGGAGGAACCCGCCCACGAATAAGGTGTGCCGATCAATTTCTTTGCTTCGGAAACGAGCTTGGCCACTTTGTTTCCTGAACTTGGGGCTTCCACTTTTCCACCATCGTTATTATCTGCAGGGGCAGTGCTTGCCGATTTACTTAATTTCAGTTTTTGCCCCACTCTGATTAAATCGGACTTTAACGAGTTGATTGATTTAAGCTGGGCTACGGTCATGTTTGTTTTTCTGGAAATCTTGGAAAGAGTATCACCTTTTACCACAATGTATGTAGACGAATTGGCTGGGGTCTGTGTACCACTGGATGGTTTGGAGCTGCCGGGTAAATCAATGGTAGTGGTGGTGGTTGATTTGGATACGATAAGTTTGGCGCCTGCATAAATTCTATCGGATTTTAAGTTATTCATTTTCATCAATTCAGCAAGTGTAAGGTTATGCTTGTTTGCTATCCTGGTTAAGGTATCACCTGAAACAATGGTATATGTGGTTTTCTTTGTTGTTTTCACGGAAACTGAAGAAGCATTTGATGTTGTTTTGGAGTTGGGTGTAATTAATTTTTGATTGATTCTCAAGAAGTCTGATTTTAAGTTATTAAGCTGTTTTAAGTCTTTTACCGTCGTATTATGCTTCTGGGCGATTTTACTTAGGTTATCACCGCTTTTGACTGTATATGTACCGGCAAGGGCAGGAGAAACAAAAGTCGAAGATAAAATGGCTAATGTCGAAAATGCGACAACACTTTTTTTCACGGTTTTCCACCTCAAATATGTCTTTTTCCCTATTCTAACAAAATAAATGGTTTTAAACATATTACATTTTTGTTACAAGGGGAAAATAGTAGTATTTTACTGGTTTATATTGGTGGCGCTTGAGTATTGCAATCTACAATATTTTCTATATTGTGAGTCTTTTTTCACATTTTGGAGTTTCGCCTTTCTCTTTGTCATTTTCTGTAAATATATATCTTTTTTGGGAGGTGTATTCTCGCTCAGTGTTTATGGAAAAATAGAAAACCCACTTTGTTTTACGAAGTGGGTGGTTTTATTTAAAAAGGAAATCAACTAAATTCCTGCTTGATTTTCCAGTGGAGTATTCATTCCATTTTTGGTTAAAGGAAGCGATCTTCATTAATGAATGATCGGCGGTACGGATTTTCCTCAAGAGCTCTTCTGTGGTGGATACCACGGGTCCGGGCATGGAAGAAGAGTAATCCTCCCAGAATCCCCGTTCCTGCACATACTTTTCTAAGTCATATGCAAAGAATATCATGGGTCTTCCCAAAAAAGAGAATTCAAATGGAATCGATGAGTAATCGGTTATTAAAAGATCCGTACTGATCAGCAGTTGATTAACGTGAAAGTCACTATTGACAGGGAAAATGAATCCCGGGAATTTATCTTGTATATCATGCTCTGCTTTTACAGCTGGATGCAGCTTTAGTAATAACGCATAATTTTCGCCCTTAAGTTCCTTGTAGAGCAATTCCAAATCAAGAGCAATCTTTCCGTTGTTCAAGCCGTCATTACGAAATGTAGGGGCATATAACATGATTTTCTTATGCTCAAGTTCTGGATACTTGGCCAGCAAAGCATTACGGGCAGTCCTTTTTGATTCATCATTAAAAAAGAAATCGGTCCGAGGTATCCCGGTCCTTAGGATATGGGATGCCGGCAGTTGGAAACTTTCTTGATAAATCTCGGCCATTCTCTCTGAACCTGTCGTAACATAATCGAATTTATCATATACCTCAAAAAATCTTTTCCTTGCACCGGCTGAACGGTTTTTAATGGAAGGGTCTTTTGCTCCGAATTGCTTTACGGCACCGGCCGCATGCCACACTTGCACGCATGTCACTTGCTTTTTGAATGAAATGGCTGAAAGAAAGCCAAAATAATTATCGATGATAATCCATTTTGATGTAGCCAGATGATAAATCGATCGGATCATGGCACTGATATTTTTTGATTCAAACGGAAGGACGATGGTTTCCCCATCGTCCTTAACTTGTATAGAACTGCTTGATTTCATTAAAAATACTTTTTGAACGGAAATGTCCTGCTTGTCCATTTCATCTGCGATATATTGGCAATTGTCCCCGAATGATGTGACAAAGGTCGTTTTGTCATATAAAGGGAAAAGTTTAAAGATAGAGAATAAAACTTTGAAACAAAAAAGATAAACCCCTATCGCGAATTCTTTAGCCATTAGTAACTTGTAGAAGGTCATCTTTAATTTGGGAAGTCGAAATGCCGATTGTCCTTGGAAGGTAGACCACTTCACAAACTTCGGATAATTCATCGAATTGGCCTTTCCAGTCATCACCCATTACAAAGATATCCACACCTTCACGAACGATGTCTTCCTTCTTTTGTTCCCAATTGTCTTCAGGTATGACTTCATCCACATAACGAATTGATTCTAGGATCATTTTTCTGTTTTCAAAGCTGTGATAAGCTTTTTTATCTTTTAAAGCATTGAATTCATCCGTAGAAATGGCAACGATCAGATAATCCCCTAAATCTTTAGCACGTTTTAATAGATTGATATGACCCCAATGAAGCAAATCAAAGGTTCCGTAAGTGATTACTTTTTTCATTTGTATTCCTCCTTTAAGACTCTTGAACTGTTATTCAATCAAATTAATATATATTTGGTCTATTAGAATATGAAATGGAACAATAAAACAGGCAACCAGCATTTTAATTCTGCTTGTTGTATTCCTATATATTTAGGCAATGGCATTCTCTAACTAATTATAACTTAATAGCTTTACAAATAAACCACAATTTTTTTACAAATAAACCACAATTTTTTACATTGATGATTCTTGTAAATATTAATTTTTAAGTTAAAATTAAATGTTGACTAATTTGTATGACACTAAAGGGCATAATAAAGTGTCTATAATTAATGTAAGGATTTATACTAAATGATATTTAAAAATAATTTCCCTCACATTAATGAATGAAGAAAGATTTCATCATTCTTGCTGCAATCAGAAAAGCCACTCACAATTTTACCACGTTTAAGAGAGAACAACTAGAGGGGCTTCATAAATCCCTGTTTTCTAATAGTGAAAGGTAAAGGACAGAGGATGGTATCTATCGGCCATAAATCTATCGCTTAACTTTTATGGATCCATAATGAGGGGAAAATATAAACGGTTGACCTGTTTTGAAAGCGTTCACTTTGATAGTAAGAAGACTTCTTTGTAATTGAAAGACATGTTTTTGCTATTCCCTTTCCATTCTGGCAACATGGAAGGACATGCAAATGATTTTTGCGGTTTTTTTGTTTCAGTACGACAATGAATCACCTGGATTTTTTCTTTTTTGTTCATAAGAGGAATTGAAGGGAAAATACGGGAAATCTACCTGTCTGTTTAATGATATTGAGGAAAAACCAAAAAAAGTTTATGATTTTAAAGTACAATGAATGATTCATTTTTATTTAAATAAATAATTTGTTATAGGTGGTCTAAAATGATTAAAAAGCTTCTTGGAAAAGGGAAAGCAAAAAAAGCGCCTAAAATTAAGCTGAAACAAGTTCTGACCATTGCGCAAGAAGAAAATATGCTATTGATTAAAGGAGAATTCTCAATAGAACATTATTGCGCAAAAGAACTATGGCTACATTCTAGGGAAAATGAAGATCAAAAAATAAAAATAGCTGAATCAGTGAGCTCGTCTAAATTTGATTTTAAAGTAGATATGAAAGATTTAATGAGGAAATTAGCAGATGATGAACCGACTGTTTATGACTGTTATATAAAGGTAGCCGTTCCGATTGAAAAGCTGAGCAAGAAAACAATACTTAATATCGAACATAAAGCTGAATATGTAGAAGAGAACGAACAGGTTCATATTGAATTTCCAATTCGTCTAGGGCGTTTTCAGGAGACGTACACGAACAATTTAAGTATTTTCACCTATGAAGATAAACAAAGTATATTCTCGATAACGAATAAAGGAAATATATCTCTTTGCATCAATAAAACCCCTAAAATTCAGATTAAGTCTCAAATTGAAAAAATCAAAAACAATTCGAAGACCATGCAGGTTAATGGTCAAATCTTCACCAAGCATTCCGTGATCATAAAAGGTGAGGGCCTAGTTAGAGGAAGACAAAGTGGCAAAGAATATCAGGCCAATCTATCTTTTATTCATAATAAGGAAATGAATATTAAGAAATTTGGACTGAATCGTTATATATATGATTTGAAATTGGATTTAGAACAATTAGTCAGTGTGGACTTGGAAGATGATGTCTATGATATTTACATGAAATTACATTTGCATGATCAGGAAGAGCCGAAAATGGTACGCGTCGGAAGACCAACCACGAGAACTAAATTATTTACAAAAAAGACCGATGTGAGCTCGAATAATGGAGTGGCCATCATCAATCCATATTATACCTTTAAAGCATCCAATTTATCTTTGGAAGTGTTTAACTTCTCTACGGAAAGTTATCGATATTTAAAAAAGATGATGGGATGGAGGCGTTTTCTGGCCCTATTTAAAAAGAAAAAGGATGTTTGGCTAATTGGTGAAAGAACTTATAAAGCCCAAGATACCGGATATCACTTTTTTAAATATATGAGGGAAAACCACCCTGAAAAAGAAGTGTATTATGTAATAGAAGAAAATTCCGTGGAAGCCAAGAACGTCGAGCCCTTTGGAAATATCCTTTATTTCAAGTCAAAGGATCATATTAAAAAGACAATGGAATCGACACGTATCATTTCATCACATCATCCGGATTATTTATATCCTTTAAGAACATCTGAATTTAAAAATCGTGTTAAGGGAGTTAAAGTATTTCTTCAACATGGTGTAATGGGCACTAAGAACATGGTTGCAAACTACGGCAAAAATGCATCCTCCGGTTTTAGTACGGATGTTTTTCTAGTTAGTTCAGACTTCGAAAATGATATGATCGTAACGGATTTTGGATACAACGAGAAGGAAGTATTCACGACCGGACTTTCTAGGTTCGACTCACTATTTAAGGATGATGTTTTAACAAAGCGGCAATTACTGATCATTCCGACATGGCGAGATTGGATTACATCCGATGAAATATTTTTGGAAAGCGAGTATTTCGAAAGGTATCAGAACTTGGTGAATCACCCGGTTTTACATGAGTTATCTAAAAATAATGGGTTTGAAATCATTTTTTGCCTTCACCCTAATATGCAGAAATTCACGTCTTATTTTAAAGATGCCCCTGTTCGGGTGATTAGTCAGGGTGAAGTGGATGTCCAAAGGTTAATTAAGGAAAGTGCGATTATGATCACGGACTATTCAAGTGTTGCTTTCGACTTTAGTTTCCTGCATAAACCGGTTATTTACTATCAATTTGATAGAGATCGTTTCATAGGGAAAAGACCGTCACATTTGGATTTGGATAACGATCTTCCGGGTGAAATCGTTGATGAATTGGATGGATTGTTAGGTGTATTAGCCGAATACGCCAATACTGATTTTGTCATGAAGAAAAAGTATATCGATAAGGCCAACCGTTTTATTAAATATCGGGATGTCCATTCTAATTCAAGGATATTCGAAGTGATTAAACATGCAGAAAAAGATCAGAATTCACTTATTAAATTATATAACCACCCGATATCAAAACTCATTATGAATCGATTTAGGAAAAGTGAACAATATTTCCCTGTCATGAAAAAAGTTTATAAAATCATGTCCAGGGTCATACCGGTTGACCGGAACCTTATTCTTTTTGAAAGTGGGATAGGGAAGCAATTCTCCGATAGCCCCAAATATATTTATGAAGAACTGGTCAAAAGGGATAATAAATATAAAAAAGTTTGGGTGTATAATGGTAATTTACCGATAAAAGGAAAGAATACGAAGCTGATCAAACGCCTAAGCCCGGAATATTATTATTATTTAGCCAAAGCAGGTTATTGGATAAATAATCAAAACTTCCCTACTTATTTAAGCAAAAGGAAGGAAACGACATATATTCAGACTTGGCATGGAACCCCTTTGAAAAAAATGCTGTTTGATATCGATAATATTCAAGGAAGAGACGAGGGGTACTTGAATCGGGTGCATGGTGCAACGAGAACTTGGGATTATTTAATATCACCAAGTCCATACGCATCCAAAGCCTTCAGAAGTGCTTTCAAATATGAAGGGGAAATATTGGAAACGGGATATCCGAGAAATGATTTGTTTTACAAGGAAGATGCTTCAATGGTTGCCGACTCAGTGATGGAAAAACTGAAGATACCAAAAGGAAAAAAAGTCATCTTATATGCTCCTACATTCCGGGATAATCAAACTTCGAAAAATAATAAATTCATTTTCGAGCTGAAATTTGATTTGGAAAGAATGAAGGAAGAACTAGGGGATGAATATATCCTGTTGTTAAGGATGCATGTTGTTATAAGTAATAATCTGAGCATTCCGAGCGAATTCGAGGATTTCGTGATAAATGTATCCAATTATTCAGATATCCAGGAACTTTACCTGATTTCTGATATATTGATTACGGATTATTCTTCCGTAATGTTCGATTTTGCTAATACTGCCCGGCCGATTTTGTACTACACGTATGACTTGGAAGATTACAGAGATAACATCCGCGGATTCTATATGGACTTTGAAAAGGAAGCACCAGGTCCATTTTTAAAAACGACTGAGGAGATTATCGATACTATTACCAATATTGATGAAATAAACATGCAATACAAAGAGAGATATGGTTTATTTAGAGAGAAGTATTGTGGAATAGAGGATGGTAAAGCTACACAGAGAATCGTGGATAAATTTTTTAATGATTGATTCCTTAAATAAAGGGTATTGTTGCTTTTAAGTAACTGGTAACTGGCTGCCTGATAGAAACATCTATGTTACCTCTACTTAAAAGGAGGGAATCGTATGAATTTCTTGGTACGTCAAAAGGCGAGGGAACTTTTAAAGAGCGGTAATATTTCAATAAAAAATAACCCTGTTGGCTTAAGGAATAAATTTTTAGGAAAAGAAAAAAAGGTCACTGTAGTCACGGCTGCTTATAATGCTGAAAAATTCATCAGAAAAACGATTGAATCAGTCATAAATCAGACAATGGGTATAGATCAGATTGAATATATCATTATTGACGATTGTTCGACTGATGCTACCAATAAAATCATTCAGGAGTATACAGCTAAATATAAAAATATCTGTTCAGTAACTCTTCAAGAAAATAATGGGTCACCTGGGACCCCCAGAAACATTGGAATAGAGTTGGGGACATCCAAATATATAACTTTTTTAGACGCGGATGACTGGCTTGCCCATGATGGACTGGAAAGCCTCTATAACATCCTGGAGGAAACCGGTGATGATTATGTAGTGGGCAAAACGGTAAAAGTCGAATCTGAGGCAGAGAGTGTCATCGGTGAGTTTGCTTCCATTAAAGAAAGAAGAAGCATCACCCCAATGGATGTTCCGCACTTTTTTTATCATATGGGTCCAACGGCCAGGATGATGAATCTGCCTATGATTAAAGAAAATGAAATTGGTTTTCCGAATATGAAATTCGGTGAAGATAAATGGTTTTTTAATGATGTTTTCTTTAAAGTCAGAGCAGTATCAACTACTAAAAAACCTATTTATTATGTCAATAGGACTTCAGAAAATCCCTCTTCTTTAACACGTGTTACGAATGTGTTGGAAAAAAGAAAAGCGGATATCGACATAATAAAGTATATTCAATCCAAGGACATTGCCATCGAATTGAAAAAGGTGGCCCTTAACCGGATTTATGAGTACGATATTGTAAAAACGTTCGACAGCCAAACTTTTGTGAAATCCAAGAATAAAGAAGATTTTATAGAAATATTAAGGGAAGCTGTCGAAACTGCGAAAAACCTGTCATATGACTTTAAGAATGAATTTAAGGTGCCTGTTTATAAATTGGCTCTTGAATTATTCATGGGCGATCGCATTGAGGATTTCGTAAAGTTATTTGAATGGTTAAAGCGAGATTCCAATAAAAAGTATCATATAAAAGATGGTTTACCATATTATGAACTTCCATTTCTGGAAGACGAATATCGCTTTGTCAGGATACCGATGCTTGCCCGTGCAATGGATTCCTTTATCATGGATAATGTCTATCACCAAAGTTTTGAGATTTATGGTGATGATATAGACAACATAGATTCTGTATTGATACGTGATCGAAAAAGAATGGACAATGAAATCAATTGCGAAGTTCAAATAGACGGTAATATAGGCAAGTTTACTGTTTCTTTAGAAGAAATTGATAAAATGGAAATGTCATTATTTACAGTGTTCATTCGCTACAATGATTATCAATTGATGAATATTAAAAGGGTCCTGAAAAATAAGATGACGTATAATAAGAAAAATGTGGAGTTTTATACAACAGTGGCAAATAATTTGGGACTGGCAATTAAGTCTTTGGAGTAGCTGTAGAAGTACGCCAAAAATAAGCTCTCCCTTTTATTGGGTGAGCTTATTTTTAGTTTGAAATTAGCATGGTTCAATGATCATTAATCAATAAAAAGGGAGATCGGATATGTCAAATGAAAAAGTACAAACCTCAAAGAGACCTTCCTTTCTATCGCTAGTTAAAAATAAGGCTAAAGCAATTATTTTAAGAGGATATAAAATGGCTTTTGCATTTGCTGGCACAGTGTTGCCAGTGGACCAGAAGCTTGTCATTTTTGAGAGCTTTTTGGGCAAGCAGTATAGCTGTAATCCCCGGGCGATTTATGAATACTTGCAGAGTAACCATCCTGAATATAAAATGTATTGGAGCGTAGATAAAAAGTATGCAGCTCTTTTCGAAGAGGCAGGCATTCCATATCTCGATCGTTTTTCATTCAGTTGGCTGCTCAAAATGACAAGGGCCCGTTATTGGGTGACGAACAGCAGGCTCCCGCTTTGGATTCCGAAGCCGAAGCACACGATCTATTTGCAAACGTGGCATGGTACTCCACTAAAGAAACTTGCAGCGGATATGAATGAAGTTCATATGCCTGGAACGACAACGGATAAATATAAAGAAAATTTCCATGCCGAATCAAGTAAATGGGATTATTTAATTTCACCGAATGCTTATTCAAGTGAAATCTTTGCCCGGGCCTTCAATGTCGATACCTCTAAAATTCTGGAAACAGGTTATCCTCGTAATGATATCCTTTACAACGGGAATAATCGTGATACAATCGACTCATTGAAACAGAAGTTGGGTATACCAATAGAGAAAAAGATCGTTTTATATGCCCCGACTTGGAGAGATGATGAGTTTTATAGCAAGGGAAAATATAAGTTCGAAATAAAACTGGATCTGGATCGAATGAAACGGGAATTGGGGGAGGAGTATGTCATTTTGCTCCGTCTTCATTATTTGGTTTCTGAGAACTTGGATTTATCGGCGTATCAAGGATTCGCCTATGATTTATCCAGTTACGAAGATATTAGTCATTTGTATCTTATTTCGGATTTATTAATAACCGATTATTCATCCGTATTCTTTGATTACGCAAATTTACAGCGTCCGATGCTTTTCTATGTATATGATATTGAAAATTACAGGGATAAGCTTCGCGGATTTTACTTTGATTTCGAAAAGAATGCACCAGGTTTGTTAGTCAAAACATCTGATGCGGTCATTGATAGTATCAAGACGATGAAATATGAAAATACCAATGATATCAATCATTTTCACGAGCGGTTTTGTGCACTCGAGGATGGCCAGGCTTCACGCCGTGTCGTAGAAAAAGTGTTTTTAGGAAGGTCTGTGTAATTTATGAGTTCAGCTTTGACCGTTTTAAAAGAACAAATCAAACATTTTTATTTGGTAAGGCGTTTATCTGTTTATGAGGTGAAAAGTGCCAACAGCAGTAACTACCTGGGAGTCCTATGGGAAATCATCAATCCGATGATACAGATTGCGATTTATTGGTTTGTATTTGGATTTATCATCTTAAATCGCGGGGATGATTTCCTTCCATGGCTGATGGCAGGGATCGTTGTCTGGTTCTTTGTGAACCCGGCCATAACCCAAACGTCCAAATCCGTCTATTCCCGAATGAATATGGTATCCAAGATGAGCTTTCCGATGAGTGTGATTCCATCGTATGTCATCTTTGCTAAGTTGTATCAGCATCTCATGCTGCTGGGAGTCATCATCATCCTATTAGGGTTTACAGGTTACCTCCCTACACTCTACATCTTGCAACTGCCGTATTATGTTGCAGCGACGGTCTTGCTGTTATTTTCATTGGGTTTAATCACTTCAACATTATCAACCATCATTCGTGACGTTCATAATATCATCGTGTCCTTAATGAAAGTCATGTTTTATTTAACACCAATCCTTTGGGTAATGGATGCTAAGGAACACCCTACCATAGTCAACATCATGAAGCTGAATCCACTATATTATATTGTGGAAGGGTATCGAGCTTCGTTGTTGGGGGAATCATGGTATCTGATAGCGCATTGGGAGTATACGATTTATTTCTGGGCAGTCGTTATCATCTTGTTTATGATAGGTTCCTCGCTGCATGTCAGGTTCAGAGATCGCTTTGTTGACTTTAAGTAAACTGGAAGTGAGAAAATTTGGAAAAATCGGTAATAGTCAAAGATATAACGAAAAAATATAAATTATATAATAAAAACTCGGAAAAATTATTGGATCTCCTTTTGCCTAAAAGCTATGGGGAAGAGTACTTCGCTCTGAGGAATGTTAGTTTTGAAGCAGAAAAGGGCGATGTAATAGGATTTGTCGGGGTCAACGGATCAGGTAAATCCACATTGTCCAATATTATTGCAGGCATTGTCCCGCCTACGGACGGAAATGTCCAAACTAATGGGAAAACGGCTTTGATTGCCGTTTCATCGGGCCTGAATAATCAGTTGACGGGCAGGGAAAACATCGAACTGAAAATGCTGATGCTCGGATTCGATAAAAATCGGATCAAAGAACTTGAGCCTGAGATCATTGAGTTTTCGGAACTTGGTAAGTTCATTGACCAACCGGTGAAATCCTACTCAAGCGGCATGAAGTCCAGGCTTGGTTTTTCCATTTCCGTGCATATCGATCCAGATATCCTGATTATTGATGAAGCCTTATCAGTCGGGGATAAAAACTTTGCTGAGAAGTGTTTAGAGAAAATGAACGAATTTAAGGCAAAGGGCAAAACGATGTTCTTTGTCAGCCATTCAATCGGTCAGATGAAGAAATTTTGCCAAAAGGCATTATGGCTTGAATATGGAGAGTTAAAGGCATACGGTGCCATGAAGGAAGTAATGCCGCAATATGAGGCATTCTTAAAAGAATATAACGCCATGTCTAAACAAGAACAGAAAAAATACCGTGAAGAGCAAATGAAAAGACGTAGTTCCGCACTGGTATGAACGTGAAAAGCAGACCCGGGCTTCGGGTCTGCTTTTTTTTAGTTAAGCACTTCAACATAAGCTTTCTCAAACCGCTCGGCCGCTGAAAGGTGGGAGTATTCACTTTCCATTTTACACCTTGCTTTCGAAGCTAACTTTGCTGCATATTCAGGGTCTTTAAGCAGAAGGGAGATGGCTTGTGCAAGTTCTTCTTTATTTTTTTCCTCTACTAAAAGGCCATCTTCGCCATCAATGAGAATCTCCTTTAAACCTCCGATTGCGCTTGCAATGACGGGTGAGCGGCAACTCATCGCTTCTAAAGCGGAAATGGAAGTCGCTTCTTCCACCCCGTGGGAATGAACGCTAGGGATGAGTACGATGTCCGATGCTTCATAGAGGTTATGCATTTTCTCGAACGGCACAGAACCCAGGAAAAGTACGGAAGCGGATATATTGAGACTGGCTGCGGTTTCCTCAAGCCGGCTTCGCTGTTCCCCTGTACCTGCATAGACCAAAACCGTTTCAGGATGGTTTTCCAGCACCTCCGGCAAAGCAAGGAGCGGGTAGATGACACCGTTCTTTTCCGTCATTCTTCTCGGAACGAAAAGCATCTTTTTATGTAGCGGTATTTGAAAGTCCCGGCGAGTTTGCTCCCGCTTTGCCATCTCCGGTTTAAAAGCAGACACGTCAATGAAGTTCTTGATCGTATCCGCCTCTATATGTGCCAAATGATTTATATAGTCTTTGATCCTTTGATCGACCGTCACAACTTTTGCAGCGGACTGATAAGCTTTTCTTTCTAGCTCGCGAATGATCAAATCTTCTTCACTGTCCGGAAGAAGGGCGCCCCTGCTGACTGCCTCGAATGAATAATATCCATGGACGGTTTGCACCGTTGGTATCCCGGATTCGATGGAGGCGAGCGTTGCGAAAATGTCTTGGGCATTAATGACATCATAGTTCTTTTTCAAGCCATTAATAGATGAAGCCAATAATTTTTGGCGTTGCCGATCATTGAAAAGCTGGCCGCTCCCCTGTTTTACTTTATTTAATAAAAATCCTGGAGCCTGGGCGAGCATCTTCCTCTTGAAAGCTGGTAATTGAGAGAAAGATAATATGTCCACATTATGGCCCCGTGTCATTAAACCCTTTTTTAACGTAGTGATATGGCTCGATAGCCCTCCTTCATGAGGGTAGTTGAAAATGGTTGTGATTAAAATGTTCATATTGGCACTCCTTCTTCTAATGTATTACTTTGATGATCTGATCCTTTTCATCCCTTGCAGGCTGCTTACTTTAAAAAGAATGGATAGTGCGAGATATAATCCGAATACCAGCAGCGTGATGATCACCAATTCCATGATGATGGGCAACGATAGGGTAAGCGGATGGATCCAGAGAGCGATTCCGTAAATGATGGCTCCGATGATGGTAAGCTTGCCGCTTTCCTGAAAAACATCCCTGAAAGCAGCCTTGTCCGTTCTTCCTGTCTTCAGCCACAGGTAGCCGAAAAGGTAGAGGGATTGCAGGAGCATGGAAATCCCCGATGCTAAAGCAATTCCACCGACGCCGAGATAACGTGATAGAACCCAGCTGAGCAGCACGTTAAGCAAAACGGCAATCAGGCAGGAATACATGGCCACTTTCGTTTTCTTCAAGGCGTAAAAGGCGTTCATCAAATAATCCCTCAGTGCAAAAAACGGGAGGCAAGCTGAATAAAAGAAGAATGCCCTATAAGTCATGTCAGTTGCTGAAGCATCGAAAGCCCCGCGTTGGAAAGCCAGAGTGATTAAGCTGTTTCCGCTGATTAACATGACGACCATGAACGGAATCGCTAAAAATAACAACGATTTCAACCCTTTTAAGGTCAAATTAAGGAAAGATTGATAGCCTATAAGCGCGCGCTCGACGATTGAAGGGTACAATACGGTAATCAGCGGCGTGAGGACAATGCTCAATGGCAGCCACAGCAGCCGATTCGCATAGTTCAGGGCCGATACGCTTCCAGTTTCGAGCGAAGTCGCAATAATTCGATCGACGACACTATTCAACTGGATCGCCAAAGCTGCGATAATGATTGGATAAAAGGTGAACAGTGTTTGTGCAATCTGCCTTTTATGAGGCAGGAAAGAGACGATGGGCCGGATTCCGTATTTCTTCAATGATGGGTATTGAATAAGGAACTGGCTTGCTGCACCGAACACAAACCCCCAAGCCAGTCCTTCAATCCCAAAGGGAGCAGCGAACAATACGGTGGCTGCTATAATGACCGTGTTTTGTGCAGTTGAAGTGAGTGCCGGCAGAATAAAGCGCTTATTCGCATTCAGGACCCCCGTCGCCATGTATGAAAGCGTGAAAAATAGTAAACTGGGCAGCATGATCCGGGTCAGTGACTCCGTCAGGGCAAGCTCTGAATCGGAGAAACCCGGGGCTGTCATCATGACGAGCGGCTTTATGAAAATCATGCAGGCGATGGTCAGGACTCCGGCAACAAGCATGAAGAAAGAACCTAAAACACTGATGAATTCATCAGCTTTCTTTGGGTTATCCGCTTTCTTTTCCAAGTAAATTGGAATAACGCCGGCCTGAAGACCGCTGCCGAGAGCCGTAAATAGAATGGTTGGTATGAGACTTGCCACGAAAAAAACATCCGCCATGGATGATGCCCCGAAATAGGCGGCTATGATCGATTCCCGCCCGAACCCGAGGACTTTTCCAATGGCTGCAATAATGGTGACGAGCCCGACCGATTTAATGACATTTGAAAGAGTAGGCATATTTTCAATCCTTTAAAATGATGTCCTTCTGTAAACAGAATCCCAAACAACTATAAAATATCAGCGTAAATGTTTTATCTTCGAGAATATTGTAGAAAAGTCCTGCTAATAGTGCGGCCAACATCAGGCAGATGGTGAACGCCGCAAATGTGCCTTTTCCCGATTTCAGGATTTTCCGGCAGGTGAAAAATATGAATGCAAGAACCGCAAGGAAGCCGAGCGCACCAGTTTGGACCAGGATCTGGATATATTGATTATCGGTATACATCCTTTCACCAATTTGGTATTCCTGATAGATTGGTGAGGAAAAGGAAAGTGTGGCAGAATCCCCGAAGGTGGCTAGACCGGTGCCGATTATCGGGTGATCTTTGAAAATGTCAATTCCCTTGATTAGGACATATAACCGGCCCCATTCCGTACTTTGGTGCAGGGTCTTATCAGAGAACATTTCTGAAAAGCGATTGGAGAGGGCATGTTCGTGTTCGGAAGAGGGGGTGCTGCCGATTACCACATTTTCCATGGGAATCGATGCGGATACCTCCACTTTACTTGAAGCAAATAAAACTGGGTAATAAATAAGAAGCAGGCCGAGACAAAATGCTCCTACAGCATATTTGAGAAATGGTTTATTTCTAGTCCAAATTATAAAGACAAGCGCAGCGAACCCGAATGCAATCATCGTGCCCCGCGAATAGGTAAGCAGTAACGTTCCGGAAATCAGGATGGCAGCCAGAAAGACGATCCATTTATATTTTTTCAGCGACTGAAATAGAAAGAAACCAAGGAATAACTGGATGCTTAAGAATAAGGCAAATACATTAGGATTGGCTGGTGCTCCATAAATCCTCATGCGGTTTGTTGGAGAAAGATTCCACAATTCCCATGCGCGGGGAAGCAGGATCGTACGTGAAAAGATTTTCTCCACTATGCCATGCAGGCAAAGTAAGATAGTAAATATTAGGATTACCTTCAAAAAGCGAAAGATATCCTTTCTTTCTAGATTTAATTCACCGATAATGTAAAGAAGCAAGAATGTAATAAGCAATGCACGGAGTTCAAACAAGATGGGGAGGATCCCCACCCCGTTTATGAGGGCAGCACCGGCACCGATTAAACAAAACAACCAAAATGGCGCAGTGAAATGATATTTCGAAAATGGCCATTCGTTCTTTTTGAATTTTTCAATAAGCAAAGAAATGAATAAGGTGAGGATGATCAGGTCACCTGTATAAGTTAAGCCGCTATTCAGTTCCATCAATATGGGACGGGCAGGGAAATAAATGAATAGAATTAATAACAGGTTTTTTTTATTTATACCGATAAAAACGAGCATCAACGCCGTTGCTATGTAACCGGCGATAGGGTGAGGCACTGCCGATGGGATGAGCAGGCACAGAAATAGAATGGGTAACGATTGTTTTTCTATAAACTTCAATTGATTAACCACCTTTGAATCAAAAATCATGTTCTATGATGTGTATGAAAAAATTTCTTGAATAATACCCCACCCTTTAGATGTATAGTACATATGAAAGGCTGAAGTGAAATGACAGAGAAGTTTGTTGAGATACTAACCATTCCATTCATTGATAGCAATATGGATGAGTTCATGAATGGAATGATTTATCCTAGATTGATGAATCAGGAAAAAACGTTTGTCGTTACGGCAAATCCGGAAATAGTCGAGTATGCAAATGAACATCAGGATTATAAAGACATCATTATATCGGCTGATTACATCACTCCGGATGGCGTTGGTATTATTATGGCCTCTAAATGGCTAAATCAACCTTTACAAGAGCGGATTACAGGATTCGACTTGATGAATGAATTATTTCGGGTCGCTGATGAAAAAGCGTTGAAGGTTTATCTGCTTGGAGCGGAGGAAAACGTGATTGAAGCAGCGGCCCTGAAAGTGAAAGAATTATATCCGGGTCTCGAGTTGGTGGGATACAACCATGGTTACATTGATATCAAGGATGATACCCTGCCGAAGTCGATAGCGGAACTAGAACCTGACATCATATTGACTGCATTAGGGTTCCCCAGGCAGGAGAAATGGGTTTCCAGACATTATGCGTTATTCAATAAAGGGTTATTCATGGGGGTAGGGGGAAGCTTTGATGTCCTTGCGGGAAAGGTGAACCGCGCCCCGGTTTTCTGGCAAAAAATGCGTCTTGAATGGTTGTACCGACTGATCCAGCAACCTTCACGGTGGAAACGGATGCTTGCGCTGCCAAGATTCGTATTAAAGGTTAGGCGGTTAAGGAAAACGGTGCAGCGTTCCTGAACATAAGGAGTGGACTGGATGAGAATCTTGCACTTAAACGCTGGTAATGAAACCGGCGGCGGTATGTTTCATATTATGTCCTTACTGAACCAATTGAATAAAGAGGAGTGTTTGCTTGGTGTATTTGAAAATGGTGAACTATACCGGCGGGCCATGTCTTCCGGGATACAAACTGAACTTTTCAAGCAACATTCCAAATATGACCTTTCAATTTTGAAACCTTTAAGGGACTTTATCCGTCTAAATAATATAGACATCATCCATACACATGGTCCGCGGGCTAATATATATGGTGCTTTTATAAAGCGCCTCATTAAATGCCCATGGCTCCTTACTGTTCACAGTTCGCCTCATCATGATTTTTTAGGGCAGGGTGTAAAAGGAAAATTGTTTACGGGCCTTCATGTAAGGTCATTTCAATATGCCGATCATATACTGGCGGTTTCCGACCGCTTTAAGCAGGACTTGATTGACCAAGGAATCCATTCGACCAAAATAACGAAGATCCTGAACGGAATTGACTTTGAAAAGGAACTGCCTTTCCCGTTTCAAAGAGAAGATTTCGGGTTCGGGAATGATGATTTCATCATCATTATGCCTGCAAGGCTTGAACCGGTGAAAGGTCATGAATTTGCTTTAGCGGCATTAAGTGAAGTGGTATCGGAATTCCCCCATGTGAAGCTGATCCTTGCAGGGGACGGAAGCAGGAGATCCGCTCTGGAAGAGATGGTCTCGGAAAAGGGATTATCCGATCATGTGTACTTTTTAGGGTATCGTGAAGATTTAGATCGAATCTACCCGTTGGGGGACATCACATTATTGACTTCCTTAAGCGAAAGCTTTCCACTCGTTTTACTTGAAGGAGCAAGATCCGGTCTTCCGGCAATCACTAGTGATGTCGGCGGTGTACAGGAATTGATTCCCGATCGGAGCAAGGGCTGGATAACGGATATCGGCAATGTCGAACAGCTGAAACTGGCCATCTGCAATGCTTTGGAATTAAAAAAATCCGGGGACTTGACAAAGATAGGGCTGGATTTACAAAAATTTGCAAAAAACAACTTTTCTATAGAGATTTTAGCCAATAACGTATATAATGTTTATTTGAGGATGAAAAATTAAAATAAGCATTTATATATAGGTTTTCTTATAGATCGTAACGGGTATTAGATTTTTAGTTGAATTGAGGTGGTTCTTGATGTTAATAGGGGCCTTGTTGGTAGCCTTTTTATTATCCATTTTTTTGACTCCTTTTGTCGGAAAGCTGGCCTTTAAATTAGGAGCTACCGATAAACCGAATGAGCGAAAAGTGCATAGTAAAATTATGCCGCGCATGGGCGGTTTAGCTATATTTTTGAGTTTTTGCATTACCTTCTTGCTCTTCTTGCCTTTCATGAATGATTTTGGGGAGCAGCTGCCCCTTCTGGTGGGAGCCCTTGTCATCATATTGATCGGGATGGCTGATGATATTTTTGAATTAAGAGCTGCACCCAAATTCCTGGGCCAGGTTTTGGCTGCCCTCATTATCGTATTATGGGGCGGTCTTGAAGTGAAATTCATCAATTTGCCGTTCTTTACCGATACACTTGAATTTGGTGTTTTCAGTATACCGATCACCATTTTGTGGATCGTCAGCATCATTAATGCAATCAACCTAATAGATGGACTTGATGGTCTTGCAGGCGGTGTCTCAACGATCGCATTAGTGACAATTGCAACTATGGCCCTTATTAAAGGGGACCTATTTGTTGCCATGGTCGCATTGATCGTGATTGGAAGCACTCTTGGCTTCTTGAAATATAACTTCCATCCGGCAAAGATTTTCATGGGAGATACAGGTGCCTTATTCTTAGGTTACATCATTGCCGTTCTGTCCCTGCTAGGGTTTAAAAACGTAACGATGATTTCATTGATCGTACCGATCATCATTTTGGGTGTTCCCATTTCGGATACATTTTTCGCGATTATCCGCAGGGTCGTCAATAAACAGCCGATTTCGGCTGCTGATAAATCACATTTACATCACTGTTTGATAAACTTGGGATTCACCCATAAGCAAACTGTCTTACTCATTTATGCTTTAGCTGCTTGCTTTGGTTTAGCGGCCATAATCTTTTCATTTGCAACGATGTGGGGGGCTTTGATCCTTGTAACGGGACTTCTGCTGATCATAGAGATTTTTGTGGAGAAAATTGGTTTGGTCAATTCAAACTACCAGCCGTTGCTCAAGATGCTCAACTTTAAAAACAAGCCATGATCATTTTGGAATAGATTACTAGATTCGCTAGTTTTATCGGAAAGCCACCAATCGTTTGAAGTAACGGTTGGTGTTTTTTTTGTACTTGATTTTATTTACGGCCATTCTTAGTAATGCATCAAAAACCCCCCACTCAAGACGAGTGGGGGGTTCGCTTTATTCTTGTATTTGTGATTGAACTGCTTCAGTTTGATTGCCTTCAGCTGGTCCCAGGTTCAAGTGGGATTGAAGCAACAGCTTAGTGTTCGCTAATGATGTATCGTTCAGCTGATAATAATAGGTTCCGTTAATGGTAGAATCCTGTCCTTCAAGTTTGATGGTTTCAAGATTGATGCCTTTATCGGTAGTCACATATTTTATGAAACCTCTCATTTGCGAGAATTTAAGGTTCGTTGTCATATTGTCGCCGACAGCTTCCATTACGTCTGTATATTTCGTTAGTGATCCAGCAGAGGTTGCTTTGGCAATGATGGCTTTCAGGACTTCCTGCTGACGCTCGCCGCGTTGGATATCACTGTCCTTTTTACGTGTCCGTGCAAATGCTAATGCTTCTTCACCATCAACGGTCTGTAATCCTTCTTCGAGGTGGATGGCATTCTTTTTGTCATGTGAATCGATTTCATACATTTCATAAGGTACGTCGACTTCAATACCATCCAATGAATCTACGACATCGATGAAAGCATTGAAGTTCATGCGAACATAATAATCGACAGGGACATCGAGTAACTCCTCTACGGTGTCCATCGTCGCTTTCGGTCCGCCGGCTGCATGGGCCGCGTTGATTTTCGTGGTTACGCCTTTGGCTGGCACGTACACATATGAATCACGCGGAATGCTTAATAGTTTTATAGACTTTTGATCTTTATTGAATGTGGCCAGCATTAAAGCATCCGACCGGGAATTTCCTTTTAAGTCACGGTCCTTGCTATCATCGATTCCTATGAAAAGGATCGAGAAATTATCTTCGAGCGGGTCGATTGCTGCACTTCGCTTTGCTGAGGCTTCCACAGGGTCATAGGAATCATTGAATACATTCTGGGCTTTCATATACAGGGTTGCAGCATACGTAGAAGCCCCCAGACCAAGTACCAGCAGGGGAACAAGCAATAACCAAAGCCTCTTTCGCCTTTTTTTCTTTGTTTTTTTAATTTTATAAACACGCCTAGTAGTAGACATCTTTTTCTTCTCCTTTTAAATAACGAACATCAGACATATATCGCTATTTTTCGAATCCTGCAGTTTATATTTCGTCATATATTACACCTAATTTTACAATGATTTAATAATTTCGTAAAATAAATATTTCTTTTCAATTATATTACAGCATAAAAAAGGAAAAATATGCAGGAGTATATCAGGAGAATTCCTCTTCCAAATAAAGCATTTCTTCCTCAGTTATGTGGCCTTGACCATTTGTCAGCTCTGTAATCCAAGCGGTATATGTCTCTTTTTGTGTTTCCTCCACATATACAAGGATATTGACCTGATCGAGGTATTGAATTTCCTTTATTTGATAAATGGAAGAGCGCAATTCGTTTTCCAATTTTCCAAGCCAGGTATAGTCGACGGTTGTCGAAATGACCCGCATTAGTTTCCTAATGACGACACCAGTGGTATTTATCCCTTCTGAAGTCGCTTTGCTGTAAGCGCGAATGAGGCCGCCAGCACCAAGTTTGATGCCGCCAAAATACCGTGTGACCACAACAGCGGTGTCCTTCAGTTCTTTTTTCTTAAGCACTTCTAGGATAGGGACGCCTGCCGTTCCGCTCGGCTCCCCGTCGTCGAGGGCTTTTTGGATTTGATTTTGTTCCCCTATCATATAAGCTGAACAATTATGTGTAGCATCTTTGTGCTTTTTCTTGATTTCCTGGATAAAGGCCTGTGCGGCATCTTCGGTTTCGACCCGGGCGATGTGGGAAATAAAACGGGATTTTTCAATGACGATTTCATGGTCGCCGCGACCTGCCACCGTTAAATATTGAGTGAGCATTATTATTCCACCTTCGTGCTTCCTATTAGTTGATTTATTATAAGGCTTTGCGGAAAAAGTGGCAATGACGATTCATTTACATACTGCATGTGTAAAGAAACTTTAATATAAGATAAAGCTGTACGTGTTATAATTAATTTCATTGCCTGTTATTGTTATTAGCTGGTCATATATGCTTAAAAGAATAACATTGTAGGAAAAATATGAGTTCTGTGCCATTATCCTGGCTTTACCTTAACGTGTCCTCTCATTTCAAGGATTTTGCCATTTAATAAATGCATCTGTTTCATATGATAATCAATGAAGCGGAATATCCCATTTGATTGAAAAGGATATTTTGTATCAGGAAAATAGATATGGCTTTCTGCCTTTAATAGGCAGACTTAATGGCCGGATTATGAGATGTATAGTAAATATGTACATTTTATGGAAATCACAAAAGGAAATTAACGTATTTTTAATCTTTTTTTGGTACAATATGTTCATGAAGGTTACTTCATACAAAAGTTTCCTGAAATTTAACCATTCATGAAAAAGGGAAAGAACTTTTTTCCATATACATAGTCTTTAAGACAATAAATTGTTTAAGTCTTTGATTTAAGTGGAGGGATCTTAATGTCCATTAAAAAGGTTGATGCTAAAGCATTGGACAAGATCTTAGAAACAATGGTGAGCACTGTTAGTGAAAGTAAGGATGAAGTCTTTGATATCGGCGAACAATGCCGAAAGGATTTCGAGACATTATCAAAAGAGCTTGATGATGTGAAAATCAGGGTTGCCATTGTGATAACCGACAGCGATGCACTGGATTCAAAAGCCAGGTTTGCTCGAAAAAGGCTTTCAGAAGTCAGTATGCACTTCAACCATTTTTCTGAAGAACAGGTGCGCGATGCTTATGAAAGGGCACATAAGCTGCAAGTCGATTTACAAATTAACCGGCAATTGGAGAAAGAGCTCCGTAATCGCCGGGATGAGCTTGAGTTAAGGTTAAGGGGTTTGCAGCAGACGATCGATAAAGCGGTGCATCTCGTCTCGCAAATATCGGTAGTGCAGAATTATTTGACACAGGATCTTAAATTTGTGGGGGAAGCCCTTCAAGAAGCGAAACGCAAACAGGACTTCGGTCTGAAAATAATCGAAGCCCAGGAGCAGGAACGTAAAAAGCTCTCACGTGAAATCCATGATGGTCCGGCGCAAATGCTGGCAAACGTCATGATGCGCTCAGACCTGATAGAACGAGTGCAGCGGGAGAGAGGTCCTGATGAAGCGTTAGTGGAAATCCGCAGTTTAAAGGTCATGGTAAGGAATGCTTTATATGAAGTGCGAAGAATCATCTATGACCTTCGTCCTATGGCACTTGATGATTTAGGACTTGTTCCTACCCTCAGAAAGTACCTGCAAACGACCGAAGACTACAATAATGGCGTGAATCTGAATTTCGTCAACCTTGGGCAGGTCAAAAGGCTCCCTTCCGATATGGAGGTCGCATTATTCAGGCTGGTTCAAGAGGCTGTACAAAATTCATTGAAGCACGCGGACCCAAAACAGATTCAAGTTAAACTGTCCATTTCCAAGGAGATGGTGACCGTCGTCGTTAAAGATGATGGAAAGGGGTTTGACTCTTCGATTCAAAAAGAAGGTTCATTTGGCTTGGTGGGAATGAGAGAAAGGGTCGAGCTGCTGGAAGGTGAAATGACGATTGATTCACAACCGGGGGCAGGCACTTTGGTATTTATCCAAATTCCCTACCATTTAAATAATAGAGAATAGACATATTAAATAGAAACTAGGAGGAAGAAGCCGTTGAAGACTAGTATCGTCATAATCGATGACCATCAGCTTTTCCGTGAAGGCGTAAAGCGCATATTAGATTTTGAATCATCCTTTGATGTTGTTGCCGAGGGTGATGACGGAAGCGAAGCTATGGATCTTGTTGAAACACATAAACCTGATGTTGTTATCATGGATATCAACATGCCGAACATGAATGGGGTCGAAGCTACAAAAATGCTCGTGAGCCGTTACCCTGAAACAAAAGTCATCATCCTTTCCATCCATGATGATGAAAACTACGTGCAGCACGCATTGAAAACAGGAGCACAAGGTTATCTGTTGAAAGAGATGGACGCAGACGCGTTGATCGATGCTGTGCGTGTAGTCGCTGAAGGCGGCTCATACCTTCATCCGAAGGTCACCCATAACTTAGTTAAAGAATATCGCCGCTTAGCAGCTGAAGAGGGTGCTGATCGTGATTCCGTACATACGATAGAAATCAGGAGGCCGCTTCACCTATTGACTCGACGCGAATGTGAAGTGCTTCAGCTTTTAGCTGACGGGAAAAGCAACCGGGCCATCGGCGAAACTCTATATATCAGTGAAAAAACAGTCAAGAACCATGTGAGTAACATTCTTCAGAAGATGAATGTGAATGACCGTACACAAGCGGTTGTCCTAGCTATTAAAAACGGCTGGGTAGAAGTGAAGTAATTAAAGCGTTCGATAAGTCCGGCTCTTCAGATTCCGCAATGCGTGCTGAAGGGCTGGATTTTTTTATTGGATGTGATTACATTCAAATTTTTGGTAATTCAAAAAGCTATTTAATGCAAATAAAGGCATTTTCAGATAGAATGTTGAATATGATACGAAGTAAATTTTTATAAGGATGGTACTATTATGAAAACCGCAGTCGTAACAGATAGCACTGCATATATATCAAAGGAAATGCGTGATCGTTTACATATACATATGATGCCGCTTAATGTCATTTTTTCCAATGAAGCTTACCGGGAGGAAATTGATATTACTGCGGATGAGTTTTATGAGGAAGTAAAGAGGCAGGAGAAATTGCCGACCACTTCACAGCCCCCAATCGGGAAGTTTGTCGAGAAGTTCGAGGAACTCCAAAAAGAATATGATGATGTTATTTCCATTCATTTATCGAGCGGCATCAGCGGAACGTATCAAGGAGCGGTATCTGCAGGTGAAATGGTCGAGGGAATCAGGGTTCATGCCTTTGATTCGGAAATCAGCTGCATGGTACAGGGCTTTTACGTGATCGAGGCGGCAAAGATGGCACTTGATGGCAAAGGTGCAGAAGAAATCATGGCCAGGCTTGAAGAAATGAAACCATCGGTCAAGGCATACTTCATGGCAGATGACCTATCCCATCTCCAGCGCGGCGGCCGCTTAAGCAGTGCCCAAGCTTTGATCGGCAGTCTGCTTCAAGTGAAGCCGGTGCTCCATTTTGTTGATAAAGTCATCGTCCCATTCGAAAAAATCCGTACAAGGAAAAAAGCGATGAAACGGATTGCTGATTTACTTGGAGAAGACGCGGCTAGCGGCGAGAAATATAAAGCCGTCATCATTCATGCAAAACGGGAAAGTGAAGCTAAAGAGTGGAAAGCGGAACTTGAAGCCCGGTTCCCGAATGTCGAATTCGACATCAGCTACTTCGGTCCAGTAATCGGAACGCATTTGGGCGAAGGCTCGATGGGGATGGGCTGGTATAAAATTTAAGCTGTGACGCCTTTACTTAGTGAAAGGCGTTTTTTTATGAACAAAAAGGAATCCGGGAGTTAAAAGCGAATGATAAGGGGGAGTGTAATTTATCAAGAAATGGAGGTTGCAGTTTGAAAAAAATGAGTATTTCCCCGCCTTATTCCCCTGAACTTCAGAACCATCTCACCGGTAAACATCTTTTGGACTTCGAAATCCCCTTCTCCCAAGAAATCCTCACAGAGCACCTCAAGAATGGGTATGTCTCGGAAACTTGCGGCGTGCAATCCGGGAACGGCAGTTATCACTGTGTACGCTGCGGTAACAAAGATCAAACCTTGTTTTATACTTTCCCTTGCAAGATTTGCAATCAAGATTGCACTTACTGCCGCTCATGCATCATGATGGGACGGGTCAGTGAATGTGCAAAGCTTTATAGATGGACAGGTCCCGGCATTCAATATAGGATTCCTGACAATGTGATGAGGTGGACAGGCACTTTATCGGCAGGTCAACAAAATGCGTCCGACTGTGTCGTTGAAGCCGTAAACGGAAAAGATGAATTCCTGGTATGGGCTGTATGCGGGGCAGGGAAGACGGAGGTATTATTTCCAGCGATTGAGGCAGCCTTGCTTGCCGGGAAACGGATTTGTTTGGCAACACCGCGGACCGATGTCGTTCTCGAACTCTCCCCAAGGTTAAAAAAAGCTTTTCCTGCCATTGAAGTCACGACCCTCCATGCCGGCAGTGAAGATCGACATGGTTTTTCGCCACTGACAGTTTCCACGACCCATCAGCTTTTCCGTTTTATTGAAGCTTTCGATGTCATCATCGTTGATGAAGTCGATGCGTTTCCTTACTCAATGGATGATTCGCTGGATTATGCGGTTAATAAATCGAAAAAGGTATCCGCGGCAACCATCTACTTGACCGCCACACCTTCGAAGAGGATGCAGCGGCTATACCGAAGCGGCAAATTGAAAGCCTTCATAATCCCGGCCCGTTATCATCGCCAGCCAATCCCCGTTCCTGAAATGAAGTGGAGCGGCAATTGGCAAAAACTATTCCTTCAACAAAAGATTCCATCGAAAATCAATGCATGGGTAAGTGAGCGCCTTAACCAGAATATCCCCTTCCTATTGTTTTTTCCAAGCATCAGAGTGATGGAGAAAGTCCTTCCGCTGTTTCAAAGGCTGTCCCCTGAATTATCGATTGTCCACTCCCGGCACCCTGATCGAAAGGAAAAAGTAATGGCCTTAAGGAATGGACTCGTTCCGGGATTACTGACCACGACCATCCTGGAACGGGGCGTGACAATCGAGCGGTTGGAAGTAGCCGTGATCGGTGCTGAACATGAAGTGTTTTCTGATAGTGCTCTTGTTCAGATTGCCGGCAGGGTAGGGAGAAGCTTTGCGAACCCTTCCGGGACGGTCACCTTTTTTCATTACGGTAAAAGTGAAGCGATGGCCGAGGCGGTCCACCATATACAAATGATGAATAAAAATGCCATGAAAAGAGGGCTGCTGGATGAATAGATGTCTAGTTTGTGATGAAGGAATGAAGCAAGACTTGACATGGATGAGCCTGCTTAAGCAGGCCGAGGCAAGGGCAATCTGTGAAGGATGTGAGGGGAAACTTAATAGGATAACCGGGGAAACATGTACAATGTGCTCAAGGGAGCTGGGAGGGGATCATATGACCGGTGGCCTTTGTCTCGATTGTTCAAGATGGGAAAGGAATAGGGAATGGGGAGGCTATTTGTCGAAGAACATAGCGCTATTTCATTATAATGAATACTTAAAAGACCTGATTGCTAAATATAAGTACCGGGGTGATTATGCGTTAGCTGAGGTTTTCGTCCCTTTTTTGAAAGAAAGGTTAAAGGAGATGGAGTTTGACCTGGTAACGGCCATCCCGCTTAGCGATGAACGACTTAAGGAGCGGGGGTTCAACCAGGGAAAGGCTTTGGCAGATCTAGTTGGACTTCATACGGTTGAGACCTTGACAAGAATCCATACCGAAAAACAATCAAAAAAATCTCGTCAAGAGAGAATGTCATTACCGCAGGTTTTTCAGGTCATGCAATCTGATTTGCTGGAGCATAAATCCATTTTGATCATCGATGACATTTACACAACTGGCACAACTCTCAGGCATGCAGCAAAGGCATTGATAACGGCTGGGGCCAAAGAAGTATCATCCATCACCCTGGCTAGGTGAAAAAGCTTATTTTAATAAAACTTCCTAAAGTATCGCTGGGATTATTCGATATATACAGTACTGAAGAATAATCGCCGTGATGGTGAAGGAGGGGCCTCGATGGATGTATTCAACTGTCCAAACTGTAATTCGTTATTCGTTATGACAAAGTTCCGTGATGTGTGCGATGCCTGTTATAAAGAAGAAGAAGCCCAATATGATAAAGTGTATGCATATATTCGCAAGAAAACAAATAGAACGGCGTCCATGATGCAGGTGGTTATGGAAACCGGCGTTGAAGAAAGGTTAATTATTAAATTTGTTAGAACCGGAAAGCTGAGAATTTCACAGTTTCCCAATCTCGGAATTCCTTGTGGAAAGTGCGGCGCCAACATCAAGAGCGGAAGGTTATGCGGCAAATGCGGCGATTCGCTGCGTACGGATTTGCAGGCATTTGAAAATGAAGAAAAGCGCCTGACTGAAATTCAAGGAAATGATAAAAAAAATACGTACTACATGAAGGATGAGCAAAAAGGGTAATTCATTCATGGAAACATGATGCCGTTTTTGTTAAAATATTCGATATTGAGAACAATATTCGACAATGGGTGTCGAAGGAAAGATTACAGCAAACAATTAAAGAAATCCGTTCCTTGTCGATAATAAAGATAGGGAAAATAACAAAGTCCAGAGCCATTTTCATGTGTTAAGAAATCGAAACATAATGGGATTTATAAAATCGACCGAAGGAGAGGATCTGGAATATGAAAATCAATAACGTCGGTATGACAGGTGTTAACCCTTATAATCTTCAAGCCAATAAAACGGGGAATATCAAAGAATCCAAGGTCAAATCCTCGGATAAAGTTGAAATTTCTTCAGCGGCAAAAGAAATGCAGCAATCATCTCCGATTCTTGCTGCAAGACAAGCAAAAGTGGATGAACTGAAAATCCAGGTTGAAAAAGGTAATTATAAATTGAATGCACAAGCAACGGCTAAGGGTCTCATCGATTTTTACCGGAAATGAATTTTCCATGAAAAAGAAGCTTGAATGAAGTGGACGGAGCCAGTTTCCGTCCTTCATTTATGAGCGGAGGAGGCAGAGAAATGACTGCACGGAACATCATCGGATCGCTTGAAAAATTGATCAAGCTTCATATAAGCTTCAATCAATTGGCGATAAGTAAAACGGCCATTTTGAAAGCAAATGATACCGAGGCGATTACTGCCCTGCTGATTTCGGAACAAAAGCATATTAAAGCGATCAGTCAGACGGATAAGGAGAGAGAAAGGGCAGTCGAGGAGTTTCTTGCAGCCAATGGAACGGCGGGACAGCCTGCCACCATCCAGACCGTGACGGAACTGACAGGACCAGAAGAAACGGAAGTCCTTGAAATGCTAAAAGCGGCATTGATCGATGAAGTGGCAAAGCTGAAGGAGCGGAACGGTTTAAATCAGCAATTGATCTATCAGTCCCTTCAATTCATCAATGTCTCTTTGGAGATGCTGAGACCTCAGCACCAGAACCTGAATTATGGGGATTCGATTGGGAAAACGACGAAAATCGGCATGGGAATGTTTGATTCCAAAGCATAAGAAGCAGAAAAAAGATGGAGGTGCGAGCAATTGATTTCAACCTTTATGGGTCTTGAGACCGCCAAACGCGGATTATCCACCTCTCAAGGGGCCTTGTATACAACAGGAAATAACGTGGCCAATGCCAATACTTTAGGATATTCAAGGCAGCGGGTCAACCTGGTCCAGACGTCGGGCTTTCCTACTGTCGGTTTGAACAGCCCGCGCGTTGCCGGCCAAATCGGGACAGGGGTTGCAGCTGAAACGGTTCAACGGATCCGGGACAGTTTCCTGGACGCACAATACAGGACACAAAGTAATAAAATCGGTTATTACGGGGCCATGAGCGAATCCCTGACGAAAATGGAAGGCGTCATGAATGAACCGACCGACAGCGGGTTGGCCGCCACGATGGAGAAGTTCTGGAATTCGCTGCAGGGGCTGACGGCGAATACGGAAAACTCCGGGGCGCGTGAAGTCGTTGCCTCAACGGGCGTCATGGTCGCGGAAACCCTAAACTACTACTATAACTCGCTAACGAACGTTCAAACGGATATCGGAAATCAAATAAACGTCAAAGCGAACGAAATCAATACGCTCATCAGCAGTATTGATCAGCTTAACCAACAGATCAGCAAAGTGGAGCCGCATGGTTATATCCCCAATGACCTTTATGATAAACGTGATGTGCTCGTGGACAATCTCTCACAGCTTGTCAGCATTAAAGTGAATAACGTCATTCCAACGGATTACGGCAGAGCCAGCGATGTAGCCACAGGGCTATACAACATCGAATTGATGCAAGAAGACGGTTCATCTTTTGTGCCGCCCATCAATCTGGTCAGTGTTAACCAAACCGGGATGGTGGGAACTTCGAAAGTTGAAGTTAGCCATGATAAAACGACAGGCATGGTGGACGGATTGAAGTTTGGTTCGAAAACATTGACCGATTACAATTTCTCGGGGGAACTGTCCGGTTTGATCAAAAGCTTCGGCTATAAGAAGGCTGATGGCACGACCGGCGGCGCTTATCCTAATATGCTGAAAAAGCTTGATAATATGACGGCCGCTTTCGTGAATGAGTTCAATGCCATCCATAAACAAGGGTATGCCTTAGGTGATGGCAACACTTCAACTTTGAACTTCTTTGAACTTGAACCTGGTAAGAGTGCCGCCCAAAGCATCAAGGTGAATGGTGAAATCGTTAAGGATCCCACAAAAATTGCCGCAGGCGGAAAAAGCGGAGGGGCATCCGGGGATAATGAAAATGCCAAACTCCTGGCTGACCTGAAAAAGAAGGCGTTCAGTGAATACTCGACCAAAGACCAAAACTCTGACGAATTGACGGGAAGCTTCGACACCTATTATTCCGGTATCATCGGAAAGCTTGGTGTGGATTCCCAAAGCGCCCAAAAGAACCTTTCCAACTCTGTCGTCCTTGCTGCATCGGTTAACCAAAATAGGGATTCCGTCAGTTCCGTATCCCTTGATGAAGAAATGACGGACATGATCAAATTCCAGCAGGCATACAACGCATCTGCAAGGATGATGACGATGATGGATGAAATGCTGGACAAAATCATAAACGGAATGGGTACAGCAGGCCGATGATAGGAGGGGACGAATATGCGGGTAACGCAATCGATGCTAACCAATAATATGCTGAGCAATTTAAGCAGCAGTTACGAAAAGATGTCCAAGCTGCAAGAACAGGTCTCTTCTCAAAAGAAGTTCTCCAAGCCATCCGATAACCCTGTTGCGGCCATGATGGGAATGGGGTACCGGACAAACCTCAATCAAATAGGGCAGTATCAAAGTAACATTGCCGAAGCGACCAATTGGATCGACAGCACGGATGATGCCATTACTGAAAGTGTTTCCGCCATGCAGCGGATTCGTGAATTAACCGTTCAAGGCAGCAATGGCACTTATGAAGGGGAACAACTGAAAACCATTACTGAAGAAATTAAACAATTAAAAGAACATCTCATAACTCTTGGCGACACACAGATTGGCGGGAAGTATATTTTCAACGGCCAGGATACGAATGTGAGACCATCGTCCGTTAAAGATGGCAATGGAAATACGGTGTATGGCACAGGGGACATAAACCTTGAAGTGTTTTCCGGGATTTCCCTTAAAATCAATACGGACGGTTCCAAGATTTTTGGTGATGCACTAGCTGCCGGCGGAAGCATCGACCAGACAATCGAGGCACTGGAAAACGGAGGCGACGTGACTGGCACGCTGGAAGGACTTGACGCAACGATAAATACCTTCTTGGGCATGCAGGCACAGGTTGGCGCAAGGCAAAATCGGATTGAGCTGATGACGGACCGTCTCAAGCAGCAGGAGGTATTTGCCACTGAAATCCTTTCGAAAAATGAGGATGTCGATATCGAAAAGGCGATCATGGATTTGACGACCCAGGAAAGTGTCCATAGTGCAGCATTAAGTATCGGTGCAAAAATCATGCAGCCGAGTTTATTGGATTTTCTTCGCTAAGCTATTCTTAAATGGATAGCTTTTTTCTATAAGGAGTGTTGATGATGCAGATTCCGCAAATTAGATTGCAATCCGCCCCAATGAAGATTGGATTGAATATAGAGCAACCTGTACAGCAAATCGAACAGAAGGCGGCTGTCCAATCCATTCAACAGCCGCAAGCGATCCTGGAGATTCAAACGACCCCAGGCAAGCTGACGATCGATCAGTCACAAGCAAGGGAAGACATGGATTTGAAAAGCCTCTCAAGAAGAGTCGATGAATTTGCGCAGCAGGGATATCAAGATTGGCTGGCGGGTATGGCAAGACGTGCCCAGCAGGGGACGGAGCTGAGGCATATTGAAAAAGGCGGTAATGCACTCGCTGAACAGGCCAGGCAAAACAGCAAAGGACCTGAGAAGCAGTTCAATCTCGGCTGGATTCCCTCTCCATTCAGCGTGAAGCTTGGCTACCAGCCAGCGGAAGTGAAAATTGAAGCAACCGCCCAAAAACCGATCATTGATGCTCAAATCAATAGGGTGAACCATACATATACACCAGGCAGTGTGAATGTCGAAATTCTACAAAAAAATGCGCTGGATATTGATTTCATCAATTTATATGCGGATGAGAAAGGAAAGTGAAAACATAGATGATCCTACAAACAAAATTTCATGGCGAACTCGAATTGGCAGAGAAAGAGATTTATGTATTTGAAAGCGGGATACCAGGATTTTTAGAAGAAAAAAAGTTTTGCTTACTAGCTTTGGATGACACACCCTTTTTCGTCCTGCAATCGATAGAAACAAAAGAGCTTGCCTTCATTGTGACCGATCCTTTTGAAGTGTTTCATGATTACGAAGTGAAGCTTACGGATGAGGTGTTATCTTCTTTACAAATAGAAACGGAACTGGAAGTCATCACTTTCGTCATCTTGACGATCCAGGACCCCTTCAATGAAACGACGGCTAATCTCCAGGCCCCAATTATCATAAACGGCCCAAAAAAAGTCGGAAAGCAATTCATCATGAATGCTAGTGAATACCGTACAAAGCACAAACTTTTTGAACCTCCAGCCGAACAGGAGGGGAAATGATGCTCGTATTGACCAGAAAACCGAATGAAGCAATCATGATTGGCGATGATATCGAAATTACAATCCTGTCCATTGAAGGGGATCAGATCAAACTCGGTATCAATGCCCCGAAAAACGTCGATATCCATAGGAAGGAAATCTATCTTTCCATTCAGCAGGAAAATAGAAAAGCCTCCAAAACAGAAACTAATTTTCTGGAAGGCATAAATGAGTATTTCAAGAAAAAATCGTAAAATCCGCTAAATATGTTTCCAAGCAGGTCGATATTAAATATACAACGATGGGCAGTGAAATAGGCGGCCGACTTATTCACTGCCCATCGTAAACAACCACATGGACGTGGGGACTTAAGACTCAAGGAGGAAACAAAAATGATTATCAATCACAATATCACAGCACTTAACACACATCGTCAACTAGGTGCAGCAACAAACGCACAATCCAAATCAATGGAGAAACTAGCATCAGGTATGCGCATCAATCGTGCAGGCGATGACGCAGCTGGTCTTGCAATCTCTGAAAAAATGCGTGGACAAATCCGCGGTCTGGATCAAGCTTCTCGTAATGCTCAAGATGGCATTTCAATGATTCAAACTGCAGAGGGTGCTTTAAACGAAACTCACGATATTCTTCAACGTATGCGTGAACTAGCTACTCAATCTGCAAACGATACTAACACTGATGCAGACCGTGGCGAACTTCAAAAAGAAGTAAACCAACTTTCAGAAGAAATATCTCGTATTGCTGAAAACACTGAATTCAATACTAAAAACCTTATCGATGGAACTGCTACAAACGTAACTTTCCAAATCGGTGCTAACGAAAACCAAAATATCAAAATTTCTATCAATGACATGAGCGCTACTGCTTTAAAAGTTGAGAATAACTTGAAAGCTGCTACAAACGGAGGAGACAAGGTTCTTGTAGATGGTGCTGGAAACGAAAAAGCTACATGGGCTGATGCAGTACCCGCTGACCCAGGTAATGGTGTTGCTGCAAAAGCGGCAGGTTACTACGATGCCGATGATAAATTAGTTCTAGCATCAGCAACTGCTCTTGACGATGATGCTGTTGGCGTTAAACAAGGTATCAACATCTCTGATCAAGCTTCAGCTGATTCAGCTATCACAGTAATTAATACTGCGATTGAAACAGTTTCTCAAGAACGTTCTAAACTAGGTGCTCACCAAAACCGTTTAGAGCACACAATCAACAATTTAGGAACTTCTTCAGAGAACTTAACGGCTGCTGAATCACGGATTCGTGACACCGATATGGCTAAAACAATGATGGATCAAACTAAGAACTCAATTCTTTCTCAAGCAGCACAAGCAATGTTGGCTCAAGCAAATTCAGCACCTCAAGGGGTTTTACAACTCCTTAGGTAAATTTGAAGGGCGTTTTATCTAGTAATGGATAAAATTATGACTGGGTGAATTGCTGGAACTTCCTAAAGCTGCATCAACCACAACGTAACTGGAAACGGTAAGCGTGATGGTCTGAAAATGATGGAGATGACATAATGGATAATCAGCAGCCAAGCTCCTTTGAGGAAACTCTGGAGAAGGTTCAACGACTAGGATATACAGTCTAAGGCGAAAGCTATGGCAATGAAATCCGTAGGGTGGCGGTAGCCATTCGAAGTGCCCAGCCCCTAATAAGATAAGGGTGAAGATATAGTCTGTTCTATGCTCGAAAGACATAGTCGCAAAGCAAGCGAACCAACAACCACAAGGCGTTTTACAACTTCTTCGTTAATTTTAGATTACCTGAAAGAGACTCTAGTTTTACTAGGGTCTCTTTTGTATAGAAAAATATAAGGACTCGGTTAGATAAACATGATTATCTAGCTCCGAAATACTATCACACAAGATAGCGTTAGTTTAGTTTTTTAATTTCTTGCCATATGTGAGTAACGGACCAATAACTTCTTTTTAGCATTTTTGCAATTTCATTTGTGGTATAACCATTTTCTTTAAGTTGTCTTAGTAATTTAATTTCATCTGGAGAATAGGGTTTAGAGCGATCTGAACTGCTGGTAAGAATCGTGTAATCAGGATACTTAGATTTCCATCTGAGTATTTCTTTTTGATTTCGGAATTCCCAAGAGGTTTTATATAACATTGAAGAACAAGTTTTTGCTACAGGTTCGATTAGTTCGAGGAAACGAAAAGTTTCTTTAACAGAAGTAGTTTTTAGAATATATCCATATCCGTCCTTACGAGAACTCAGCTTTAAGGAAGAATGATATGTGGTAAATATATGTTCCTTTAGTTTCTCTAATTCGTCTTTAGGATAACATTGAAGGTAAAGGTATATATGCGGTGTGAGGTAAATAATTTTTTTATTATGATTTACCCTATATGAGATGCTTAAAGAGCCATCATCCATGTATAGAATAGTTAGGAAATGTGGTAAAGTGCAATTTTTCAGTAATGTGAAAGGGAGATGTTTAGTTCCATCATTACTGTAAAAGTGTGGGAATAAATCCGTAAATAATTCTAAAGAAGCGGAACGGACACATTGACTTGCCGGAGTGATATATAATAATCCATCAAAAAATGAAATTTTCCATTTTCGATAAGCTTCCTGAGATGTGCCGTAGTGTTCCCGATAGCTATTGTTCTTTCTCCTGCTATTTTTATAAATTTTCGTTATTTCACCGTCACTTATAATGCTGGCATATAATATATTTTTCTGGATATCAGTAAGATTAATCATGAAAGCCTCCTTATATAATAGTGTAAGCTTATCTTCTTAATCCCATTTTATAATGTTATCCCCTCCAATAGCGAATGTTTGTTCTCTATATATGATAAATCCTTTGCAATACACTGTAAAGTTCCATTTCAGAACCGATATAAAAAGTAAAGAGAACATATTGGGGGCTATTTAGATGCTGGAGAGTTTGTCCACGAATATTCTTTCCTCACAACTTAGAACAGCAATCTCGGAAGGAATCAGTTCTTATTATCAGCGTGAAATGAATACACTTGCCTATTCGGAACAAAGAGTGGAATCTACTGTTGAGCCTTCACAAGAAAAGGTGCGGGAAATGGTGGATAGTTTGAACACCTTCCTGAATCCAACACATACGGCCGTTCGTTTTGAATATCATGAGAAGCTGAATGAGTATTATGTCAAGGTAGTGGATGACGTGACGGATGAGACGATCAGGGAAATTCCCCCGAAGAAGTTATTGGATTTCTATGCGGCAATGACGGAGTTTGTCGGCATAATGGTGGATGAAAAAATATAAGCGGGTGATCAATTTTGGTACGAATCAGTGGTTTAGCAAGCGGGATGGACATTGATGAATTAGTTAAGAGCATGATGCAGGCAGAACGGGTGCCGTTGGATAAACTGACACAGAAAAAGCAGTATTCCGAGTGGCAGCGGGATGATTACCGTTCGATGAATACAGCTTTATCAGAATTGGATACGCTCATTCGTGATGGTATTGGAAAGCAGTCTTCCTTCATTAAAAAGAAGGTGACGGTATCGAATCCAGATGCTGTATCAGTGAAAAATGTGAATTCTACCAGTGATTTTTCCGGGAATATAAAAGTGAATGGACTTGCCAAGGCGGCAACCATGACAAGTACGGAAAAATCAGCTGTTACCGACCCCAAAAAGAAACTATCGGAATTGGGTATCACGACTCCCAAAGATATTACGATACTGGCCATCAATAAGGATGGCGGTTTTGATACGGAAGTAAAAGATGGAGCAACAGTGGAAAAACCGTATACACTTACCCTTAATGCGGACGATACGTTAGAAAGTGTCATAAATAAAATTAATGCTAACTCGGGAGTGACTCTATTTTTAGATGAGACGTCCCAGAAATTTTCCATCACTGCTAAAAATACCGGTGATGCAAAAGATCGGCCTGAAATTGAGTTAGGGGGTACTGGAGATTTCTTCAATGTGCTAAAAATGAGCAGTAACAATGAAGGGGCTGGCGGCTCAAAAGGGGAAAATGCGTCCATTGTTTATAATGGACTGGAAATTTCCCGGCCTTCGAATACGTTTCAGATTAATGGAGCGGAAATAACGGTAAAGCAAAAAACGACGGATACAGTCACATTCTCATCAACAGCTGATGTCGATGCTATCCTGGACACGATCACTCAGTTTGTGAATAAATACAATGAAGTCATTAAAAAGGTTCAAGATAAAACGGGTGAAGCGAAATATCGCTCCTTTACCCCGCTTACCTCTGAGCAAAAAAAGGCAATGACAGAGGATGAAGTGAAGCTATGGGCAGAAAAAGCGAAGAGCGGAACGTTAAAAAGCGATTCGACCTTAAAAAGTCTCCTGACCACAATGAGGTCATCCCTATACACTTCGGTGGATGGAATCACTGGAAAAAACAATCTCAGCAGTTTGGGAATCACCACCACCAAGAATTATTTGGAAGGCGGTAAATTAACGATTGATGAGGACAAGCTCCGGGCAGCCATTAGTGAGGATCCGAATGCGATCTATGATATGTTCATGGCCAATGGTGCGGAAAAGAGCGACAAAGGACTCGCACGCCGGTTAAGGGATGATATAGAATCATCCATGAAGGCGATTACTGAAAAAGCCGGGAAGGCCGGATATGTTAATAACAATTTTACAATCGGAAAATTGGTTGATGGGCTGGATAAGAAGATTTCAACATTTGAGGCAAAGCTAACGAAATTGGAATCGCGCTATTACGGCCAGTTCACGGCGATGGAAAAAGCGATTCAAAAGGCAAATAGCCAAAGTGCATCGTTAGCTTCTTATTTTAGTTAAGGTAGTCGGAAAGGAAGTTCAATATGGCAATAAATAATCCTTATCAATCGTATCAGCAAAATTCAGTCAACACAGCATCACCGGGAGAGCTTACATTAATGCTTTATAATGGCTGTTTGAAGTTCATCATGCTTGGGAGGAAAGCCATTGAAGCAGGAAATATCGAGGTGAAGAATACGAACATCGTCAAGGCGCAAAATATTATCCGTGAATTGATGGTGACGCTGAATATGGATGCGGATGTATCCAAAGATATGATGAGTCTGTATGATTTCATGAACCGGCGTCTGATCGAAGCGAATCTGAAAAATGACGTTTCTGCTTTGGAAGAAGTGGAAGGACTTGTTACGGAGTTCCGGAATACGTGGAAGGAAGTAATCCAGATCAACCGGAAAAAACAATTCACCCAAAGCGGTCAAGTGTAATGGTGATTAGAGCCTTTCATGATTTGACTGCTGAATTACTTGCCGTACTGGAAGATCGCACGATTACAGAGCGTGATGTTAAAATAGAAAGGGTTACAAAGCTGATTGATCAGCGGGATGGACTCCTTTCCCAAATCAAACCTCCTTTTACTGCTGAAGAGCAGCAGCTGGGACGTGGAGTTCTGTTGCTCAACCAACAGGTCGATCACTTGCTGAAGCTCCAAAAGCAGGAGATACAGCGAGATATCCAGGAAATAAATAAGAAGAAAAAATCTTCCAATAAATACACGAATCCGTATGAAAGTCTATCAGTGGATGGCGTGTTCTATGATAAAAGAAATTGATTTCCTTACCTTTTGGAGTCCAAACGGTTTTTATGTTAAATATTTTTAAATTTTCTGTAAATAAAATAGGCTTAATTTTTTCTTTCTATCATAGCATTTGATATAATGAAGTTAGGGCAGACATCAACCCTTTCCAAACCTTCCGACAATTGTTTCATTATTTCGACATATTTCATGATGTGTTTCTAAAAGGAACCGGAGGGGTATTGTAGAATCTAACTGTATAGTCTTAATTTAAGGAGGACTCACTTTATGAATTACAACGTACGCGGTGAAAACATTGAGGTAACTCCAGCAATTCGAGAATACGTCGAAAAGAAAATTGGCAAGTTAGAACGATATTTTAACAATACACCAGATGCAAATGTGTTAGTCAATTTAAAAGTGAACAATAATACATCAAAGGTCGAAGTGACGATTCCCATGCAGAATTTGGTTCTTCGGGCTGAAGAGGAAAATGCGGATATGTATGCTGCCATTGACTTGATCAATGATAAGCTTGAACGCCAAATTCGTAAACATAAAACGAAGGTCAATCGCAAGTTCCGAAACAATCTATCGACTACACCCGATGCATTCGCCTTCAATACGGAAGCTGACGAAGTGGTGGATGAATTCGAAGACGATAATGATATTGAAGTGGTCCGCAATAAACGCTTTGATTTAAAGCCAATGGACAGTGAAGAAGCGATTTTACAAATGAATATGCTTGGTCACAGTTTCTTCGTTTACACGAATGCGGATACTAATACAACAAACGTAGTGTACCGCCGAAAAGATGGACGCTATGGATTGATTGAACCTAGTTAATTATTATTCTAAGATCAAAAGCACAGCCCAGCCTCTGGGTTGTGCTTTTTTGCATGTTGATAGAATCCGTTTGAAACGTAAAAAATGATTGCTTTTTTTGTTCTCTAAAACACACGAAAGTTCACTTAATAGAGCACTATTTGTTCTTTATTAAGATAAATAGTTAATTTTACCTATTCAAATACCCCTATCTTTTGCACTATACTCGAATTGTTAGTTCTTTAAAAAGAACAATAAGTTATTTATAGAAAACGATTTGATCAAGGTGCAGAGGGGGTTGGATTATTTGTATCGAAAGAATTGCCATACATGCCATAGGGCTTCTTTTAGCAGTGCGGAATATGGAAAGTGGCTTTGCCCGACCTGCGGTGAGGATTTAACTGCGCAAAAAGCCCACGATGCACATACAATCGAGAGAATCAATACACCCCAACGAAATTTTAAGCAGAGTAATATTTACTATTATACAAAAAAACGAAATTGAATTAGTCTATGAAAAATTACCTGAACTTCGAATTTTCTTAATATTGTAATATTTTGTCGGATAAAAGTTTTTGCATTTATGTGGATTACCGACATAAAATAGCAATATATGGAGTACGTATCCGTTATAATATGATTATAGGTAATGTATTTGGTAATAAATACCACGACAAAGGCAAACTCCTTGAAAAATGAGGGCGCAAAGGCACAGGTCTAAGGTCCTTGTGACTATGATGGCTGGTCTGCCTGAAATACAAGAGTATTTTAGGAGGTAGAAGAGGTGGCTAATGTGGAAATGGATCAAGAATGGGTGAAATTGATTTCTGAAGCAAGAAGCTTGGGTTTCAAAAAGGAGGAAATCATTGCTTTTTTTAAACGGGAAAGCCTTGAGGCAACATTTGAGGAGAACGATGGAAAATAGGTTCCGAACAAATTCGAGAACATCCCTATAAACAGTGGTTCGATTCATAGCTGTTTATAGGGTTTATTCTTCCTTGAGATTCTAGCTTATTCAAACTGTATTCTTCAGGATTATGTAAGTAAACTAGTGCACTACCACTCTACTCTTCTTTATCTTTTCTCCATTTATTAAACTCGATGAATTCCCTGAATTGTTGTTTTGAGACACCCGAATTCATGGCTTCCTCAACGATTTTCATCCAGTCATTGTCCAAGGTTTCCTTATTTGGTGCATCGTAAAGCAGGGCATCAACAGGGATGTTAAGTACGGAGGAGATTTTTTCAAGAAATTGAATAGAAGGATTCGTTTGTAAGTTCCGCTCGAGCGAACTTAAATAAGACTTTGCAACACCCGCTTTATCGGCAAGTTCAGTCATCGACATTTTCTTTTCTTCTCGCAGTTTTTTTACACGTTCACCAATCATCAATACCACCTCGAAACATGTTCTATTTATCTTCCGCTAATAAGTTTCGGCAGCCCACCTTATCATTCAAAACATGACGCCTGTAAGGTTGGATTACCTTGACATGCTATCTCTAGAGAGGACACAGCATCTAGTGATGGAAGGTTATGGATAATTCACATTTGCTTATGGAATAGTGGGGAGTTTGCAACATATTTTTTATACTTCCTCCTATTTTAACAGTTTTACTCCTCATTTATCCATTGTTTTTCGCAAGAATTGCATTCAGGTCTATACCAGGGAAGTGACATGAAGTTGTACCTCTATGACAGAAGTGGTAAAATTAAGCGTGCATTAGTAATAATAGAAGGTGTGTTTCTTCTTACTTATATGAATTTTGTCATTGAACGATCATTACCATAATAGAGGAGCGTTATTGAATGCTTAATATATTAAATAAAGTTTTTGATCCGAATAAGCGAGAAATCAAACGTTTAGAAAAAATCGCCGATCAGGTCGAAGCGCTGGCTGATGAGACTGCTGCGCTATCGGATGAACAGTTGCGTTCCAAAACGGATGAGTTTAAAGAGCGTTATCAAAATGGGGAAACCGTTGATGATTTGCTTGTAGAGGCTTTTGCGGTTGCGCGTGAAGGGGCAAAGCGTGCTCTCGGCTTATATCCTTACCGTGTTCAGATCATGGGTGGGGCATCCCTTCATGATGGAAATATCTCCGAGATGAAAACAGGGGAAGGTAAAACCTTAACATCCACGATGCCGGTTTATTTAAACGCGCTTACCGGTAAAGGTGTACATGTCGTTACTGTCAATGAATACTTGGCACACCGTGATGCCACCGAAATGGGTGTATTGTATGATTTCCTCGGTTTGACCGTCGGGTTGAATTTGAACAGTCATTCTAAAGAAGAAAAGCAGGCAGCGTATAATGCTGACATTACGTACAGTACGAATAATGAGTTAGGTTTTGATTATCTTCGTGACAATATGGTGTTATATAAAGAACAAATGGTACAGCGTCCGCTGCACTTCGCTGTCATCGATGAGGTCGATTCGATTTTGATTGATGAGGCGAGAACGCCATTGATCATTTCCGGTTCGGCACAGAAATCGGCTCAGCTTTATATCCAGGCCAATGCGTTTGTAAGAACCTTAAAGAAAGATACGGACTACACATATGATGAGAAGACAAAAGGTGTTCAGCTGACGGAAGATGGGATGAATCGAGCTGAAAAAGCGTTTAATATCGATAATTTATTCGATATTAGTCACGTTACTTTGAATCATCATATCAATCAGGCTTTAAAGGCTCATGTTTCCATGCATTTGGATGTGGATTATGTCGTCCAGGAAGGCGAGATAGTCATCGTTGACCAATTCACTGGCCGTTTGATGAAAGGCCGCCGTTACAGTGAAGGTCTTCACCAGGCGATCGAAGCGAAAGAAGGACTTGAAATCCAAAATGAAAGTATGACTCTTGCGACGATTACATTCCAGAACTATTTCAGGATGTATGAAAAACTTTCAGGTATGACCGGTACAGCCAAAACGGAAGAAGAGGAATTCCGCAATATTTATAATATGAATGTCATTGCGATCCCGACAAACAGGAATATCATCAGGGATGACAGGGCAGATCTTATATATGCGACAACTGATGGGAAATTCAAGGCTGTTGTGGAAGACATCGCCGAACGTTATACAAAGGGTCAACCTGTGCTTGTCGGAACGGTTGCCATCGAAACATCTGAGGTCATATCTGCCTATTTATCCAAAAAAGGAATCCCTCACGATGTTTTGAATGCCAAGAACCATGAGCGTGAAGCGGAAATCATTGCGAATGCAGGTAATCAAGGCTCAGTAACGATCGCTACGAACATGGCAGGGCGCGGTACGGATATCAAGCTTGGTGAAGGTGTCAAGGAGCTCGGGGGCCTTGCTGTCATCGGCACGGAACGTCATGAAAGCAGGCGTATAGATAACCAGCTGCGTGGCCGGTCCGGCCGTCAGGGAGATCCAGGGGTCACTCAATTCTATTTATCAATGGAAGATGAATTGATGCGCCGCTTCGGTTCGGATAACATGAAAAACATGATGGCACGCCTAGGTATGGATGATTCCCAGCCAATTCAAAGTAAAATGGTGACAAGGGCCGTTGAATCCGCACAGAAACGGGTCGAAGGCAATAACTTCGATTCACGTAAGCAATTACTGCAGTATGATGATGTTCTCCGTCAACAACGGGAAATTATCTATAAACAGCGTTTCGATGTCATGGAAAGTGAAAACTTACGTGAAATCGTCGAAACGATGATCACGGCATCCATCCAGCGAAATGTTGTCGCGTTTGCACCAATGGGCGATGAGGAAGGCTGGAATTTACAAGGCCTTGTCGATTACCTGAATGGTAACCTATTCAATGAAGGTTCAATCACTGTGGCTGATTTGGAAGGGAAAAACGAATCGGAATTGGTTGAGTTCATTTTAGCCAAAGTGAAAGAAGGCTATGACCAAAAAGAAGAAGAGCTATCTGAAGAACAAATGCGTGAATTCGAAAAAGTAATCGTTCTTCGTGCAGTCGATAGTAAGTGGATGGACCATATTGATGCAATGGAGCAACTGCGCCAAGGGATCCACCTTCGTGCTTATGGCCAGATTGATCCTTTACGTGAATATCAATCTGAAGGTTTTGCGATGTTTGAAGCCATGATTGCTTCAATGGAAGATGAAGTCGCGAAATACATCATGAAGGCTGAAATCCGCAACAATTTGGAACGCAAGGAAGTCATAAAAGGACAAGCGGTCAATCCGAAGGAAGAAGACGGGGGAAAAGTGAAAAAAGCCCCTGCCCGTAAAAAGGAAGACGTTGGCAGAAACGCGTTATGCCCATGCGGCAGCGGTAAAAAATATAAGAATTGCCATGGCAATTTAGGCTAAAGTTAGGTGTATAATGAAGATGAGACGGTTAAGTCCAAGGCTAGCCGCCTCTTTTCATGTTTAGTTTGCATATAGTTTGAAGAGGTTTATTTGTAATGAAGGGAATCCCTCTTCAGGGATTTTTTTTAACATACTTAATGAGGTGAAGAGAAATGGAATTAGCAGAAATAAGAAATGAACTTGAACGGACAGCGCAACGATTAACGGACTTTAGGGGGTCTCTTTGACTTAGATGAAAAAGAGGCACGAATCGCACAGCTGGAAAATGAGATGACACATCCCGATTTTTGGAATGATCAGCAAAAAGCACAAACTGTCATCAATGAAACGAATGCTTTGAAAGAACAAGTCAATCAATTGTCCGACCTGAATGAATCATATGAAAATCTGGATTTGACATATGAATTAGTGAAAGAGGAGAATGATCAAGAACTTTTAGCGGAGCTGGAAGAAGAAATCACGGTTCTTGCACAAAAGATGAATGACTTTGAACTTCAACTTTTATTAAGTGAAGAATATGACTCGAAAAATGCCATTCTTGAACTGCATCCTGGTGCAGGCGGTACGGAGTCCCAGGATTGGGGTTCCATGCTGTTGCGCATGTATACAAGATGGGGTGAAAAAAGAGGCTTTAAAGTGGAAACCCTTGATTACCTTCCAGGTGATGAAGCTGGGATCAAGAGTGTCACTTTAATTTTCAAAGGCCATAACGCCTATGGTTATTTGAAAGCGGAAAAAGGGGTACACCGTCTTGTCCGTATTTCTCCTTTCGATTCCTCAGGACGACGCCACACTTCATTCGTTTCATGTGAAGTCATGCCGGAATTCGATGAGACGATCAATATAGAAGTACGTACGGAAGATTTGAAAATTGATACGTACCGGGCAAGTGGTGCAGGTGGTCAGCATATCAATACAACGGACTCAGCGGTCCGGATCACCCATTTACCTACGAACACCGTGGTAACGTGCCAAAACGAGAGATCTCAAATCAAAAATAAGGCCCAGGCCATGAATATGCTGAAAGCCAAATTGTATCAACGTGAAATTGAACAGCAACAAGCGGAATTGGATGAAATCCGCGGGGAGCAAAAGGAAATTGGCTGGGGAAGCCAAATTCGTTCTTATGTTTTCCATCCGTATTCCATGGTTAAAGATCACCGTACCAGTGCGGAGACCGGGAACTTGGGAGCTGTCATGGATGGGGATATCGATATGTTCATTGATGCGTACTTGCGCTCAAAATTATAAGATCAGCCAGTCGGACCGGTTTCCCCGGTCCGGCTTTTTTATGATTTCCTTTTTAACGAATCTTCTGGCTGACATTTACAGGATTGAAAAGGGATGCTCTATCTCGTTCGGCCAATACTAGATAATAATGATGGTTCGAGGAGACTTATGCAAAATGAAGAGAAGATACCGGGAGCAGAGGCACCCTTTCATTCAAAAGTTAACGGAGTATGGATTGGTGATTGTCGGTTCGTCCATAATTGCCATTGGTTTTAATGTGTTTTTACTGCCTAACCAGGTCGCATCCGGAGGGGTCAGCGGGATTAGCACGATTCTCGATTCAACTCTCGGTTGGGAGCCGGCTTATGTTCTTTGGGGTTTTAATATCCCTTTGTTCATTGCGGGGCTTATTGTCCTCGGAAGGCATTTCGGAGCCAAAAGCCTGATTGGAACCTTGTTTCTGCCTTTAGTGGTATTTCTGACAAAGGATTGGGAGGCATGGACGAATGATGCATTGCTTGGTTCGATTTGCGGGGGGATGATGGTCGGGCTTGGGCTGGGGATCGTCTTTCGCGGCAAGGGTTCCACAGGGGGGACCGATTTGGCGGCACAGATTTTCCATAAGTATACCCATCTGTCATTGGGGACCTGTGTGGCTGTCATTGATGGAATCATCGTTTTAAGTGCTGCCATCGTTTTTGATATTGAAAAAGGCCTTTATGCATTGATTGGACTATATGTGACAAGCAAGACGATCGACCTCGTCCAGATTGGATTGAACCGTTCGAAGATGTCACTTATCATCACGAATAAAGAAATGGAAGTAAGGGATGCTATCATACATGAGCTGGACCGGGGTGTAACAGGCATCTCCGGGTATGGCGGCTATACGGATGATACTCGTCCAATTTTGATGTGCGTAATAGACCAGTCGGAATTCACCAAATTGAAACAATTGGTGAAACTCGTTGACCCTAAAGCGTTTGTAATTGTAATGGACGCATCGGAGGTACTTGGGGAGGGTTTTAAACTGGATTGAAATTGGTATAATGTTCTTGTGCTGGTATAAATCAGAGGGGGTAAGTTCAATGAAAATGAAGTGGTTAGCTTTAGTTCTGGGTACTTCTTTGGCCTTGGCTGCATGCGGTGGGAACGATGATGCTGCAGATAAAGAGCCTGCAAGTGAAAATAACGAAACGACTACGGCAGGTGCCGGTGATGCCGCAAAAATTTATGAAAACAAATGTTCAAGCTGCCATGCAGTGAATCTTGAAGGCGGCGTGGGACCCAACTTGACGAAGGTAGGCTCCAAGCTATCAAAAGAAGACATTGAAAAAGTCATTGCCAATGGTCAAGGCGGAATGCCAAAAGGTATAATCAAGGGCAAGGAAGCGAGCATGGTCGCTGAATGGCTTGCTGAACATAAATAATGATTAATGAAACGTTCTGCTTAGCGGGACGTTTCATTTAGCCTCCATTAAACCCTCGAAACAACTCACGATCAACCCCTTATCAAGCAATCAAAATCCTGGAATTATTACATAGATGTTGATATATGTCTAACTGAAATGAAACTGTAATATTTTTTATGCTTAATTTGACAAAATATGATGTTATAATGTTTCTGTGCTCAAGTAAGAGAGATTCCTGTCAGATTTCAGTGAAAATTGTCGAAAAGCTGTAGATACATAGTGATAATCCAAGCAAATTAGGTGGTTTTAGAATGATAGAAATGATAGATGTGAAAAAGACATATCCAAATGGCGTAATTGCCATTAATGGTATCAATGTGAAAATAAAGCCAGGCGAATTCGTTTATGTAGTGGGTCCGAGCGGTGCCGGAAAATCGACCTTCATCAAAATGATGTATAGGGAAGAAAAGCCTACAAGCGGTAATATCTTGGTCAATGGAGTAAGCCTGCCAAGTATCCGCAATTCGAAAGTTCCTCTATTCCGCCGTAATATCGGTATGGTATTCCAAGATTTTAAACTCCTTCAAACATTCACTGCATATGAAAATGTTGCTTTTGCCATGGAAGTTATTGAAAAGGAACCAGAAGAAATCAAAAAGAGAGTCATGGAAGTTCTTGATCTGGTTGGCATTAAACATAAAGCGAGAATGCTTCCTTCCGAGTTATCTGGTGGGGAACAGCAAAGGGTTGCAATAGCCCGTTCGATCGTCAATGATCCCAAGGTAGTCATAGCCGACGAGCCTACAGGTAATCTTGATCCCGAAACATCATGGGAAATCATGAACATATTCGAAGAAATTAATAAACGCGGAACTACACTTGTCATGGCCACACATAATAGGGACATCGTCAACAATATTAAACGACGTGTCATTGCCATTGAAAGTGGAAAAATAGTTCGCGATGAACATCGAGGTGATTACGGATATGAAATTTAGAACATTGCTCCGTCACTTCCGTGAAAGTTTTAAAAATATTGGCCGTAATGGATGGATGACGTTTGCTTCAGTCAGTGCAGTAACGGTCACTCTAACTTTGGTTGGCGTCTTTTTAGTGCTCATGATGAATTTAAATCATATCGCGGGAAATGTGGAGAAAGATGTCGAAGTTCGTGCACATATTGATAATGCGGCGAATGATGACGATATAAAAGCTATAGGTAAGCAAATTACGGAGATAAACGGAATCGAATCAGTGATTTTCTCTCCAAAAGATGAAGAGCTTACTAATTTAATAGATGATTTAGGAGATAATGGTGAGGCTTTTAAACCATTTGAACAGGATAACCCATTAAGGGACGTTTATGTTATCAAAACGAAATCTCCGCAAGATGTCATCAAGGTGGCAAAAAAGATCGAAGGTATGGAATATATCCAAAGTGTTAAATATGGACAAGGCTACGTCGAGAAATTATTCAGCTTTGTTAATATTGCTAGAAACATAGGGATCGTTCTTATTGTAGGATTACTATTTACTGCAATGTTCCTGATTTCGAATACGATTAAAATTACCATTGTAGCCAGAAGAAAAGAAATTGAGATCATGAGATTGGTAGGAGCGACGAATACATTCATCCGTTGGCCATTCTTCTTGGAAGGACTTTGGTTGGGAGTCCTCGGTTCCATCATTCCGATAGGTCTGATTGCAGTACTCTACTATAATCTTTATAAATATGCAGCACCGCAGATTACGTTCAAATTCATAGATTTCTTGCCTGCAAATCCGTTTATTTATCAAGTATCGGCCATCCTCATCGTAATTGGTGCGGTTATCGGAATATGGGGCAGCTTGATGTCCGTCAGGAAGTTCTTGAAAGTATAAAATTGTATCTTTACTCGAAAGCCAAAAGTAGCCAGACATAAATAGAGAGACGTTACAAGGCAAGGATGTAACGGGTTGAAAGGGGAAATGAAACGTGAAAAAAAATATCATTGCCATGAATGCCTCCATCATGATCGGGTTGGGAAGCATTCTAGCGGCACCTTCGGTTTATGCTGAGTCTATTTCGGATTTAGAAAAACAGAAAGAATCCATCCAGGAGAAACGTTCAGGTGTTGAATCGAATATTTCCGATACGGAAAAGAAAATCGATAGCCTGCAGGATAAGCAAATGACAGCAGAAGACCAAATCGCTGCCATTGAAGCGAAAATCGCAGAGTCCGCAAAAAAAATCGATGCTAAAAATGCTGAAATTACACAAACGAAAAAAGAAATCGAAGCATTGAAAGAAGAGATTAAAGTATTAAAAGAGCGGATCGCCAAACGTAATGAAGTATTGAAGGAAAGGGCACTTTCTTTCCAGGAGACTGGCGGGGACGTGAACTACCTTGAAGTATTATTCGGATCATCCAGTTTTGGGGATTTAGTTGACCGTGTCGGAGCTGTAGCGACAATCGCTGAAGCCGACCGCGATATTTTAAAGGAGCATGAGCTGGATAAAAAGGATCTGGAAGAAAAGCAAAAAGCTGTTGAAACGAAGCTTGCCAGTTTAGAAGTGGCGAAAGCCGAACTATTGGAAATTCAAAAGCAACAAAAACAGCAGAAGCAAGAAAAGGATGCATTGGTTAAAAAATTAAAGCAACAAACTGAAAGGCATGAAGATGAGAAGATGGGTCTAGAGGAAGAAAAAGCGAATCTTGCTGCTCAAGAAAAAGCCATCAAATCAGCCATCAGCTTAGAACATCAACGTCTTGCCGAATTGGAAGCAGCTCGTAAAAAAGCGGCAGCCGAAGCGAAAAAACGTGCAGAGCAAGAAGCGGCACAAGCGGCTGCACAAGCAGCATCACAAGCTGCATCACAAGCTGCATCACAAGCATCTGAATCAAAAAAACAATCCACTTCTTCAGGATATAGTGCAAAAAGAAACAGTTCATCATCATCTTCACCGGCTTCGTCTAATGTAAGTCAAGCGCCAGCCGTATCATCGGGTACTTTCACTAGACCTAGTGCAGGATATGTATCTTCAACAATGGGTGAACGTTGGAATAAACAGCATGCCGGCATCGATATCGCTGCTAGCGGAACGGTTCCAATTGTAGCTGCAGCCGACGGAGTCGTAAGCCGTTCTTACTTCTCAAGTTCATACGGTAACGTCATCTTCGTTACCCATTCAATCGGCGGTCAGCAATGGACTACGGTATATGCACATATGAACTCCAGACTAGCGAGCGAAGGTGCTGTAGTCGCCAAAGGTCAACAAATTGGCATCATGGGGAATACAGGACGTTCATATGGTCAGCATTTACACTTTGAGCTACATAAAGGTGCATGGAATTATAGCAAGTCAAATGCTGTTAATCCATTAAACTATATACCAAATTAATACCCAATATATCAAAAGAAAAACAGACCAGGATAAATTCCTGGTCTGTTTTTTTATGTAGGTGTCATCATTTTCTATAAGCATATTCTTTCCATTACCATCATATAGTGAATTACATATCAGGTCAGAAATGGGGATAAATATGGTCAAAAAATGGGTACTTCCTCTAGTAATCATCATGTCACTTGCCATTGGAGCAGTCGGGGGCATATATTGGACAAGCCTTCCGGCCAAGAATGAAGCAAAGGATGAAAGCCAAGAAATATCGAAGGATAAGGAATGGGCAAAAGTGGAACAAGCTTACGGCTTGATCGTAAGTCAGTATGTAGAACAGGTGGACGGCTCCAACCTGGTGGAGGGAGCCATCCAAGGCATGCTGTCAGCGCTGAAAGATCCTTATTCCGTATATATGGACAAGGAGACCGCTAAGCAATTCAATGAAACCCTGGACTCCTCTTTTGAAGGGATCGGGACTGAAATCGGAATGGAAGATGGTAAGGTTATAATTGTTTCTCCTTACAAAGACTCGCCTGCTGAAAAAGCTGGATTAAAGCCGAAAGATCAAATCCTCAAGGTGAATGGTGAAAGTGTAGAAGGGTTGGATCTGTATGAAACACGCCTGAAAATCCGCGGCGAAAAAGGGTCACCCGTCAAAATGGAAATAAAGCGGGCAGGGATTGATAATCCACTTGAATTCAATATGGTGCGTGCCGAAATTCCATTGGATACCGTATTTTCATCAATTAAGGAAGTCGGCGGAGAACAAATCGGTTATATCGAGTTGACCACATTCTCGGAAAATACTGCAAGTGATTTCAAAAAGCAGATGAAGAAGCTGGAAAAGACGGGAATTAAGGGCTTGGTCATAGATGTACGCGGCAATCCAGGCGGCCTTCTTTCCAGTGTGGAAACGATTCTTGGCGAGTTCATCACAAAAGACAAGCCCTATTTGCAAATTGCAGAAAGAACGGGGGAAACACAATCGTTTTTCACAAGCCTTAAGAAAGCGAAAAGTTATCCCATTGCCGTCTTGACGGATAAAGGCAGCGCCTCAGCCTCGGAAATCCTGGCTGGCGCCATGCAAGAGGCGGGAGGCTATCCATTGGTTGGCGAGAAGACTTTCGGGAAAGGCACAGTACAGCAAGCTGTACCAATGGGTGATGGCAGTAAGATTAAACTTACGTTATATAAGTGGCTGACTCCATCAGGGAACTGGATCCACAAAAAAGGGATCGAACCGACGATCAAAGTCAAACAACCTGAGTATTTTGATGCCCATCAGCTGGCCATTGAGAAGGTGTTGGAGCGGGATATGAATGATGAACAAATCCAGTATGCCCAAAGCATTCTGAAAGGACTCGGATTTGAGCCGGGTCGTGAGGATGGATATTATGATTGGAGTACAGAAATCGCAGTAAAGGCATTCCAAAAACAATTCGGCCTGGAAGTGACCGGTAAGCTGGATGCTAAAACCGCAGCGCATCTGGAATCCGCCATTCTGGAAAAGATCCAGGATGAAGATAATGATATCCAGTTACGCACGGCTTTGAATTATTTAGTGAAGTAAACTTGATGGCATCGTTCCCCTTGGAGCGGTGCCTCTTTTGCATTTAATCGTTCCTTGCCTGCTAACTTGAAGGCAGTATAGGGGGAACTTGAGATAAACCTACTTTTTCTGCATCTTAATAGGCATGGAGGCTACATTTTTGATAGAATAGGAGGTAACTGACCAGAACGAAATTTGACAAAATTTTGATTACTTTTGAGGATGGTGGAAAGAAATTGACAACGGATTGGCTGATTGCATGCTTAATGGGATTAGGGAAACTTTTCCTTCACCCTTTGCTTTATGTTTCGATTGCCTATTGCTTATTCATCGGCTATCTTCGCGTTAAACAGGAACGACATGATTTTACTACGAAGATCTACAGTTTTTCCATGGAGTTGCGTTCCATGCTGCCTCAAGGATTGATAGGGGGATTGATCCTTTCCTTCCTCACGCTGGCTACCGGACTCGCCATTCCATTGGCGGCAATGCCCATCATGGCAGTGGTAACGGTATTGGCGATGCTATCCATGAAAAAGAGGTTTGTTTCCCCCGTTTATACAATGGGGCTCACATTCTTTATCCTGTTCTTTTTATATGATAGAGATATCGAGCTGACGTTATTTCAGGATGCCCTTAATCAACTGGATCGGTCCGTTTATCCGACACTTGTTATTTTAATGGGGTTATTACTGATTGCTGAAGGGTTTTTGATTGTTGCTAATGGAAGTAAAAAGGTCTCTCCTCACTTGGAGGTATCCAAGAGGGGGCAGCCGATAGGTGTGTATGTTTCACAGCGAGTCTGGCTAATTCCCATGTTCGTTATGATTCCTGGAGGACAACTTCCAGCGCCTTTCGAATGGTATCCGGTTTTTACAATAGGGGACATGTCCCTGTCGCCGATCGTACTGCCCATTTTAATCGGCTTTAAGCAAAAAGTTCATGGGACGCTCCCTGAACTGGCCATTAAGGCGCAAGGCAAAAAGGTAGGGGCATTGGGAATTGTGATTACGGTATTGGCGACAGTTGGTTACTGGTACCCTCCATTGGCAATCATAACGGTTGTTTTGGCAATCCTTGGCCGTGAATTCCTGCATCATTCCCAAAAGGCAATGGATCAAAAGCTTCCTTTTTATTTTTCGAAAAGTAAGCTGGGTGTCCAGATCTTAGGCGTTATCCCTCAATCTCCGGCAGATAAAATGGGGTTGCAAAAAGGCGAGGTCATTTCGAAAATAAATGGGGTCGTCGTCAGGGAAGAAGAAGAGTTATACAGGGCGCTACAAATAAACCGGGCACATTGCAAGCTCGAGGTCATCGATAATAATGAACAGATTCGTTTTGTGCAAAGAGCTCTATTTGACGGGGAGCATTACGAACTGGGCCTCTTGTTCGTTGACGATCAATTGAAGGAAAGCGGACAAGTGGGTTAATGACATAAAATAAAAAGGCCTTTCTCGAATTATATCGGGAAAGGCCTTTTTCAATGGAAACGTGTTATTACTTTTCAAGCATGATTTTTTCTATATCTTCCAGCATTTTATTGGCTGCAATTACTCCGCCAGCTGTATTCCATGTTGCGTCGCTAACCTCATGGGCATTTCCGTTTTTGACTGCATCAAGGTTTTTCCAAAGTGGATCATTCGTCCATTCTTTTGCTGTGCTTAGGGCTTGTTTGTCGCCTTCAGGAGCGTAAGTGAAGTAGAAGAGAATATCTCCATCCATTTTAGGGATGACTTCTTTTCCAACCTCAATGGCAAGGTTGCCTAATTTATTATCTGCAGTGAAAAGTTCCTTCTGTTGTTCTGCACGTTTAAATCCTAATTGATCGAAAATCACTCCAGAGAATGAATCTGTGTAATAAATACGAGTAGTTCCAGCCATGAAACGAACAATGGAAACTTCTTGATTTACTTTATCACCCAATTTAGCTTTAAGATCTTCAGTGTTTTTATCGAATTCCGCAATTACATCGTTACCTTTTTCTTCAAGGTTCAAGGCTTTTGCATATAGTTTAAAGTTTTCTTTCCAATCTCCTCTTAGCGTTTCCGAGAAAACGGTAGGGGCGATTGCATTTAATTTATCATAAACAGCTTCTTGGCGTATCTTGCTTCCGATAATCAAGTCAGGCTTCAGTGATGCGATTTTCTCTAAATTAACTTCATGTTCAACACCAACAACTTCGACCCCATCCATATCATCTTTAATATGGTCGTACCAAGGGTCACCAAGCCATGATTGAACGGCACCAACAGGTTTAATTCCTAAAGCGATCAATGCTTCAGTACCTTCATTTGTTAAAACGACGACTCTTTTAGGCGTTTCTTTCAACTCGGCAGTGCCCATGGCATGCTCAACTTTGTAGCTTTTCTCATCTTTCTTGTCTTCAGCTTTATTTCCATCGGCCTTTTCATCCGAATTCCCGCAAGCTGCTAAAAGGAAGACTGCAAATATTGTAAAAATCGTTAATAAAGACTTAAATCTAAACATCTATGTATCCCTCCCAATTTGTCAGCAAATGATAATCATTCGCACTTACCAGCATCATCATAAAATGAATATACTTTTCTGTCAATATATAATTGAAAATGATTCTCAAATTCGTTGACATAATCCTGTTAACGCCAGTACAATTGAATTAAATACTGATATACAAACGTGATTGGAAAGGTAACTGGATATGTTATTAAAAAATTCATGGCAGAAATGGATGGGGCTGTTCATTACCATTCTTTTGCTGCTGTTTTTACTGTGCTCAAGCATTGTATACGGTTATACGGATACAACATGGAAAATGGCCATCAATGCTTTTACCGATTTCAATGGGACGAATGAACACATTGTCATTCAATCAGTCAGACTTCCGCGTGCCCTGATCGCTTCGGCCATCGGTGCAAGTTTAGCCATCTCGGGGGTTTTGATGCAAACGCTAACTAAAAACCCGCTCGCCTCCCCTGATATATTCGGGGTCAATGCCGGGGCGGGATTAGCGGTGGTCACAGGTGTCACCGTTTTTGGGATAAGCAATCTTCAAGTATTCACATGGCTGTCATTCCTAGGGGCTGCCATAGCAGCGATAAGCATATATTTGATTGGAAGCATGGGACGCGGCGGCTTGACACCGATGAAGCTGACATTGGCCGGTGCAGCCATGACAGCGATGGTAGCTTCCCTTACACAAGGTCTTCTTGTTTCTAATGAGGCTCTTTTAGAGCAAGTCCTATTCTGGCTTGCCGGGTCCGTTTCCGGTAGAAGCCTGGACAATTTAGTTGCCGTCCTGCCTTATCTTGTCGCAGGCTGGGGCCTTGCCTTGATCATGTCCGGTAAAATGAATGTGTTATCCATGGGTGAAGATGTTGCAAAAGGTCTTGGACTGAATATAGCATTCCTTAAACTGGTCCTGGGGCTGGCAATCATCCTGCTTGCTGGCGGATCAGTAGCGGTTGCGGGTCCGATTGGCTTTATAGGAATCGTCGTTCCGCATCTTACCCGTTCTATAGTAGGCATCGATCATCGCTGGTTGATTCCCTTCTCTGGACTTTTCGGGGCGGTGCTTTTGATTGCAGCCGATGTCATATCCAGGTATATCCTGATGCCTCGAGAAGTTCCGGTTGGAGTCATGACAGCCATTATCGGGACCCCATTCTTTATTTATATAGCTAGAAAGGGGTTCAGCGGTCGATGAAGTCATATAAGAGCTTTCGTTTGTTTAATGAAAAAATATCATTCTTGATCGATAAAAAAGCCATGATCGTGATTTTCATATTATTTTTAGTCACTTCACTAGTGTTTGTGATCAGTACTGGAGTGGGTGAAATGAATATAAATCCGCTAAGTGTTCTCCAGGTCTTTATCGGAGGGGGGACGGAGAGCGACCGGCTTATTATCCAATCTTTCCGCCTGCCTAGAATAATTGTTGCCCTGTTGGTAGGGATGGGCCTTGCTGTAGCTGGTGGAATCCTTCAAGGGATGATTCGAAATCCACTTGCTTCACCTGATATCTTGGGGATTACGGGAGGAGCGACTGTAGCGGTCGTTGGATTCTTGGCCATTTTTAGCGATAAGAACCATTCATTAACGGTGAGCATCAATTGGCTGCCGTTAGCTGCCTTCATTGGGGCGACAGTCGTGGCCTTACTTGTTTATTCATTAGCCTGGAAAAATGGGGTTCCCCCGATTAGGCTTGTGTTGATCGGGATTGGGGTGATGGCTTTAATGAAGGCGCTCACTACGATGATGATGATTCTTGGCCCCGTCTATCAAGCGAGCCAGGCAAACCTTTGGATCACCGGGTCAGTGTCCACCTCCACCTGGAATAATATCGCTGTACTGGCACCATGGACGATTTTATTCCTGTTAATCGCCTTCCTGTATGCCAGAAATATTAATTTACAGGAGCTGGGGGATGACCTGGCAACGGGGCTTGGGGGACATGTCCAAAAACAGCGGTTTACATTATTGATGATCAGTACGGCCTTGATTGGCGGTTCCACAGCTTTTGCTGGGGGAATAGGATTTGTGGGATTAATGGCACCGCACATGGCCAGAAGGCTGGTTGGTTCTAGTTTTGGAGTGTTACTGCCTACCTCGGCTTTGCTTGGCGGCATCCTGGTTATGGTGGCGGATTTGATTGGACGGACCTTGTTCTCACCTTTGGAAATACCGGCTGGTGTCTTCACAGCGAGCATCGGGGCACCATACTTCATTTATTTACTATATAAAACGAGGAATTCGTAATTCCGGTACATGCAAAAAAAAGCAGCCATCCTAGGTATGGCTGCTTCTTTATTTCTTTAAGCTTCTTTAGCTGCTTCAATTTCGATGGTAAGCGTGATTTGATCGCCGATCAGTACGCCGCCTGTTTCTAATGCCGCATTATATGTTAGACCGTAATCACTGCGTTTGACTTTCCCTTTTCCGCTGAAGCCTGCTTTTTCATTTCCCCATGGATCTTTCCCTTGGCCTTCAAAGGTGATGTTGAAAGTTTCTTCTTGTGTGACTCCGTTAAGAGTCACATTTCCAGTTACATCGTATTCATCTTCATCCGTTTTCACGATTTTTGTTGATTTGAATGTTAATGTAGGGTTTTTTTCTACATCAAAGAAGTCAGCGGAACGCAAGTGATTGTCCCTGTCTGCATTGCGTGTGTCGATACTCGCCACATCAACGGTAAAATCGATTTCTGCAGTCGTTAAATCCGATGGGTTTGCTAGAATGCTTGCCTCGAACTTATTAAAACTTCCTTTTACTTTAGCGATCATCATATGTTTTACGGAAAATTCAATAGCGCTGTGAGTCGGGTCGACTATCCATTTTGTATTTGTCATATTTATTCCTCCTGATTATTAATCTTGAATTTATATATCTTTAATTTGAGATATCTTAACTTAATGTAATTATAAGAGCTGAAAGCAATAGTGTCAACTGAAAGTTTTCCTAAATTTTGAAAAGATGAAAAACCCTGTGCATTTATGGGGCACAGGGTCTTCAGACTGTAGACAAACTCGATGAAAATCAAGTTTGTCTCAATTTTTATGAAGGTTTATAAAACTCGAATGATGATTTCAACTCCAGGCACTCGCTTTCCGCGGGTGGTCCGGAAGCCTCCTCGGCGTGCTTTTCCCTCAGGAGTCTCGCACCTTCCGTTACAATCGGCTTTGTTTTGAAATTTTAGGTAAAAACCCTTTTGTCTACAAACTCAAACCCTATGCATTTATGGGGCACAGGGTTTTTAATGAAGAAGGGTAAAGCGGACATCTTTATTAATCGGCCTGTTCTTTCTCTTCTTGATTGGTCACTTTCCCCGGCCAAAAAGCACGGCGGCCAAGGAGGGAGGTGATTGCAGGAACAAGGAACGGGCGCACAATGAATGTGTCCATTAACACACCAAGGGCGGTAATGAGCCCGAATTGGACCAATACTTGAATCGGAAGTGTGGCTAGAACGGAAAAAGTGGCTGCCAAGATTATTCCGGCGGAGGTGATGACACCGCTAGTTTCGGCAACGCCCTTTCTGATGGCCTGCTTGATTGGCATCGTTTCTTTCTTACGCCAAATGCTTGAAACCATGAAAATGTTATAATCTTCTCCAAGTGCGACAAGGAATACGAATGAATAAAGTGGAATTGTCCCCTCTATCGCATCGACACCCATGAAATAGTGCAGGATAATCCAACCTAACCCCATAGCTGCAAAGAATGAGAGAATGACTGTCCCCATTAAATACACCATGGCTGTCACAGATCGCAAGTAGGCTAAAAGGAGCAAGGAAATCAGGACGATGATGATCGGGATGATCATGAATTCATCGGATTTGACGGTATCCCTTTTATCGAATTGAGTCGCTGTCTGCCCGCCAACCCAAACCTTTTCATCAACGGAAGATATATTGGCGGCCTTCAATTCTTTCTCCGCCATTGTGCGGATTTCCGGAATGGAATCTATGGCCTCGATATCATATGGGTTGATGTTGAATGTGACCTCATAGGATTGCAGATCTTTATTCGATTTACTTGTGACTGGATCGGCAACAGTTTCAACAATATCCATCCCTTTTAATGCCGGTGCTAAATCAATTTCTTCACCATCCGTATCGACAACCACTGTCGCCGGTGCCAGTTCGCCCGGTGAGTACGAGTCGGAAATGACAGAATAGCCTTCACGGGAGTTCATATCTTCAGGGAAGGAAGAGAGAATATCATATGAATATTTTATTTGTGAAGAATATCCAGCTAAAACACTGAAGATGATCAGGCATGTAAGAATGACCGTCCATGGCTTGGTTGTGACGATATGACCAATCCAGTTACCGATGCGGCCTTCTTTATGCTTTTTGACGGCTTTTCCCTTTTTCTTGGCCCGTGCTTCTTCCATTTCAGGTGTACGCGGGACGATTGGGAAGAAGGAAGCCCTTCCGAATACAGAAAGCAATGCCGGTACAAGTGTTAAAGCTGCCAGCATCATGATTAAAATCGACAAGCTGAATGGTACAGCGAAACGGTGGTAGGCTCCGTATTTGGCTACAAGCAATGTTAGCAGGGAGATGACGATCGTTAGCCCGCTCATCGCAATGGCGCCTGATGAATCTTTAAATGCGGCGATCATGGCTTTCCGTTTGCTTTCATGATTCCTTAATTCACTTCTATAGTGAGAAATTAAAAATAGACAATAATCCGTTCCGGCACCGAATAATAATACGGTCATGATTGAAATGGCCTGTGAATCGACTGTAATCCAACCATGATCTGCCATGAAGCCAAGGATCGGGCTTGTGACAATATAGGCGAAGCCTACTCCGATTAAAGGAATTATGGCTAAAAGCGGAGAGCGGTAAATGAGTAATAATACGACAAGCACAAGTATTACTGTCGCTAAAAGCAATTTGAAATCAGCACCTGAAAATAAACCCGTTGCATCGACTGATATCCCTACAGGGCCTGTCACTCGAAGGGATAATTCATCTGAATCCGTCGGGACCTTGAATGGGTCAGTTCCAATGCGTTCCGTTACTGCTTCATTAATGCTTTCAATATTTTTTTCAAGAATTGCAGTCTCGGTCTTTTCTTTAAAGAAAAGCGGCTGTACCAAAGTCGTTCCATCTTCTGAAACCGATCCTTGAAGAGCGGGCAACGGAATTTCATGTAGCGGCGGTAAAAAAGATTGCTGTGTTAATGGATTATCTGTCAGTTCCTTGGAAAGATACTGGATTTCAGCCAAGTCGGCCTCTGTCAGTCCACCTTCCCGATGCCATGTAAGCAGGGCAGGTATTCCAGAGGAATTTGGAAACTCTCCTTTAATAAGTTCATCAGCCACGACAGAAGGCGAGTCTTCAGGCAAGTCTGAGGCATTATTTGCTGTTCGATCATTAACGGCAGGCAATGTAAAGGTTAATGCGATTGCTGCAATTATCCATGCGGCAATGACAACCCAACGACTGGTTTTTCCGGTCATCATCCTGCCAAGTCTTCCTATTATTGATTCGTCCAATGAAGGCACCCCTCTTTTAAAATTTTTTATCCTCATTTCATTATAGTTGTGTGATGTTGACTTATACAAAAATGGGTATGCTCACTCCATCTGCTAAATGCTTCAAGTCGTTAATGGCATGAAAATAGGCTCATCGAGATATAGGGGAAAAGTACTTATTTACTTAATTTCAATTAAATTTTGAAAATTGAAGAGTTAAATATAGGGAATGGGGGAAAGTATAGTAGTATTGTGGCTTTTATTAACAAAGGAGGGATTTTTTTTGTCTGATAAATCCAAAAAAACAAATGATGAAACGAATGAAACATTAACGAACAGGCAAGGACACCCGGTAACGAATAACCAGAGTCTGAGAACTGTAGGGAACAGAGGTCCTAGTACACTTGAGAACTATGATTTTTTGGAAAAGATCAGCCACTTCGATAGGGAGCGCATCCCTGAACGGGTTGTACATGCCCGCGGTGCAGGTGCGCATGGTTATTTCGTTCCGACCGGTAAAGCGGGGGACGAGCCGATTTCAAAATATACGAGAGCGAAGGTTTTTCAGGAAGAAGGTAAAAAAACCCCAGTATTCGTGAGATTTTCATCTGTTATTCATGGAGGGACGTCCCCGGAAACGTTACGTGACCCAAGGGGATTTGCCGTTAAATTTTATACGGAAGATGGAAACTGGGATCTTGTAGGCAATAACCTGAAAATTTTCTTTATCCGTGATGCCATGAAATTCCCGGATTTGATTCATGCCTTCAAACCGGATCCGGTCACGAATATTCAGGACGGCAGGAGGATTTTCGATTTTTGCTCGAGTTCGCCTGAAACATTCCATATGGTTACCTTTGTGTTTTCCCCATGGGGCATCCCAGCTAACTACCGCATGATGCAAGGATCAGGGGTCAATACTTATAAATGGGTGAATGAGGAAGGGAAAGCAGTGCTCGTTAAGTATCATTGGGAACCGAAACAAGGAATCAAGAACCTGACGCAGCAAGAGGCCAATGAAATTCAAGCTACGAATTTCAATCATGCCACACAGGATCTATATGAAGCGATTGAACGCGGGGACTATCCTGAATGGGATCTCAACGTACAGATCATGAGTGATGATGATCATCCTGAGTTGGATTTCGATCCGCTGGATGATACGAAGATCTGGCCGAAAGATGAGTTCCCATGGCTGCATGTCGGTACGATGGTATTGAATAAAAACCCTGAAGACTATTTCACTGAAGTCGAACAGGCTGCATTCGGTACCGGTGTCCTAGTGGATGGACTGGATTTTTCTGATGACAAGATGTTACAGGGACGTACATTCTCTTATTCCGATACACAGCGTCACCGTGTTGGCGCGAATTATTTGCAACTGCCGATCAATGCTCCAAAGAAACGAACTGCCACGAATCAGACTGGCGGACAGATGCAATATGAAGTTGGCAGAGGCAGCCAAAGCCCCCACATCAACTACGAACCATCCACTGTCGGCGGCTTGAAGGAAGCCAATCAAACGGGCAAAGAGTATACACCTATGGTGGAAGGGAAACTTGTCCGTGAGACAATCGATCGCCAAAACAATACGAAACAGGCCGGGGAAACGTTCCGGGAATTCGAGGATTGGGAAAAAGACGATTTAATTTCCAATTTAGTGGCGGCATTGGCTCCTGCCGACAAGCGCATTCAGGAAAAAATGATAGCACTTGCCGAAGAGGCCGATGAAGAGTATGGCCGCAGGTTGAAAGAGGGACTGGCCGCGGCCTCTGAACATACGGAATCTTCAAAACCACTGGGTGGGACGGATAACCCTGAGGACGCCGTTAGAAAAGGACATGAAGCGGATCCATATTGATTGAACTGAAAAGAAGCAAACTTCCTTATAAAGGGGTTTGCCTCTTTTTTTTATGGGCATAATTAATGGATGTGTGATACTCTTCCGAGGATGCCTTGAAAATCAAGCAGGAAATTGATTGGCAAAAAACTTCATAATCATTTAAACTGAAACTACTCTATTTTTCTCTTATAAAGGAGATGAAAAAATGATTAAAATTCTTTCTGCCCTTTTCCTTCCTTGTCTACTTGTCATGCTATTTTCAAGAGTCACCTATAACAATGTCGTAGGCCTTGTTTTAACTGTTGCCTTGATTACAGCTTCCGCATATAAAGGTTATACGCATACAAACTTATTGATCATCGTCGATGCCTTATCCCTGACAGTGGGATTTTGGTTGTCAAAAAGAATGATGAAACGTACATCCAAGAGCGCCTGACATCAAAGGTGCTTTTTTTGTACTCAAACTTGTCATTCCCCTCAACACATCATGAAGTTCATTAAAACAAAAAACGAATGGATGTTCGCTTATTGCTGGTTTGTTTTAAGGCTATTGTGGTAGAATGTGTATATATGCTTTATTAAACCGGAATAAATAGAAGGGATATAGGCATGTCCCGTTTTCATATAAAAATATTTCAATAGGAGGCCATGCTTGGTGAAGGATAAGTTTGAGTTAGTCTCAAAATACTCTCCTCAAGGAGATCAGCCGGCAGCAATTGAAATGCTGGTCGAAGGGATTAAGGAAGGCAAGGAAATGCAGACGCTATTGGGGGCAACGGGTACAGGTAAAACGTTCACCGTTTCCAATGTGATCCAAAAGATCAATAAACCGACTCTTGTCATTGCCCACAATAAAACGTTGGCAGGGCAGCTTTACAGTGAGTTCAAAGAGTTCTTCCCTAATAATGCCGTCGAATACTTCGTTAGCTATTATGATTACTACCAGCCAGAGGCTTATGTTCCATCCACGGATACATTCATCGAAAAAGATGCAAGCATCAATGATGAAATCGATAAACTGCGTCACTCGGCCACATCATCTTTGTTCGAAAGGAAAGATGTCATCATCATTGCCAGTGTTTCGTGCATATATGGACTCGGTTCTCCTGAAGAGTACCGGGAGATGGTCGTTTCCCTCCGAACAGGCATGGAAATAGACCGGAATGCCTTGCTGCACAGACTCGTGGATATTCAATATGAGAGGAATGATATTGCTTTCCAACGGGGAACCTTCCGCGTTCGCGGCGACGTCGTCGAAATTTTCCCGGCCTCTCGTGATGAACATTGTGTACGGGTCGAGTTTTTCGGGGATGAGATTGACCGTATCCGTGAAGTCGATGCCCTGACCGGTGAAATTACCGGTGAACGGGAACATATCGCCATTTTCCCGGCTTCCCACTTCGTAACCCGCGAAGAGAAAATGCGGATAGCCATTCAAAATATCGAAACGGAACTGGAAGAGAGACTGAAGGAATTAAGGGAAGATGAAAAGCTCCTTGAAGCACAGCGCTTGGAGCAGCGGACCCGCTATGATTTGGAAATGATGCGGGAAATGGGCTTTTGTTCTGGGATCGAGAACTATTCCCGCCATTTAACCCTTCGTCCCTCAGGTGCGACACCATACACTTTAATGGATTACTTTCCAGAGGATTTCCTATTGGTCGTGGATGAATCACATGTAACCCTTTCGCAAATCCGCGGAATGTTCAATGGAGATCAGGCGCGGAAGCAAGTGCTCGTCGACCATGGCTTCCGTCTGCCGTCTGCGAAAGATAACCGCCCGCTAAGATTTGAAGAATTTGAAAAAAAGGTCCATCAATCCATATTCGTTTCGGCAACTCCGGGTCCATATGAACTCGAACATACGCCAGAAATGGTTCAGCAAATCATCCGTCCTACCGGATTGCTGGATCCGACGGTAGAAGTGCGGCCGATTGAAGGGCAGATAGATGACCTGATCGGTGAAATACAGGAGCGCGTCAAAAAGAACGAGCGTGTGCTCATAACGACCTTGACGAAAAAGATGTCTGAAGATTTAACTGATTATTTAAAGGAAATCGGCATCAAGGTCCAATATCTTCATTCGGAAGTGAAGACCCTGGAAAGGATAGAGATCATCCGGGAACTCCGAATGGGCAAATATGATGTACTCGTTGGAATCAACCTTTTACGGGAAGGCCTGGATATTCCGGAAGTGTCGTTAGTGACCATTCTGGATGCCGATAAGGAAGGGTTCCTTCGCTCGGAACGTTCGCTTATTCAAACGATGGGCCGTGCAGCCCGTAATGCCAACGGCCATGTCATCATGTATGCAGACCGCATCACGAATTCGATGGAACTTGCCATCAATGAAACGAGGCGGCGCCGTGAAATCCAGGAGAAGTATAATGAAGAGCATGGAATAATGCCTCAAACCATTCAAAAGGATATCCGTGACTCCATAAGGGCGACGCATGTAGCCGAAGAAGGCGAAGAGTATAAGGAAGATCTTGCACCAAGCCTTGCGAAGCTCCCTAAAAAAGAGCGTTTAAAAGTGATGGCAAGCATGGAAAAAGAAATGAAGGAAGCGGCAAAGGCACTGGACTTCGAGCGAGCTGCCGAGCTGCGTGATTTATTACTAGAGTTAAAAGCGGAAGGGTGACGAAACATGGCAATGGATAAAATTGTGATAAAAGGCGCCAGGGCCAACAATTTAAAGAATATTGATATCACGATACCGAGAGACAAACTTGTTGTGCTGACCGGATTATCCGGATCTGGAAAGTCTTCCTTGGCTTTTGATACGATTTATGCAGAAGGGCAAAGACGTTATGTAGAATCACTGTCCGCTTATGCTCGTCAATTCTTAGGCCAAGTGGATAAACCGGATGTCGATGCGATCGAAGGTTTGTCACCAGCCATTTCCATAGACCAGAAAACGACCAGTCGGAATCCTCGTTCAACCGTAGGGACTGTTACGGAAATCTATGATTATTTAAGGCTGTTATTTGCACGGGTCGGCAGGCCGACCTGTCCGATCCATAATATTGAAATCACCTCACAAACGATCGAACAAATGGTGGACCGCATTCTTGATTACCCTGAGAGAACCAAGCTTCAGGTATTGGCACCGCTCGTCTCAGGCAGAAAAGGGACACATGCGAAAGTTTTGGAGGATGTTAAGAAACAAGGTTATGTCCGCATTCGTGTGAACGGGGAAATGCATGATCTCAGTGAGGAAATCACTCTCGAAAAAAACAAGAAACATTCGATTGAAGTCATCATTGACCGGATCGTCATTAAAGAGGGGATCATGGCCAGGCTTGCAGATTCATTGGAAAGTGCTTTGCAGCTTGGCGAAGGCAAAGTCATCATTGACGTAATGGGTGAGGAAGAGCTGCTTTTCAGTGAACATCATGCTTGTCCATACTGCGGATTTTCGATTGAAGAGTTAGAGCCGAGGATGTTTTCCTTCAATAGCCCGTTCGGGGCCTGCCCAGATTGTGATGGCTTGGGGGCGAGGCTTGAGGTGGACCGTGATCTCGTCATCCCGAATAACGAATTAAGCCTCCGTCAACATGCGATTGCGCCATGGGAGCCGACGAGTTCCCAATATTATCCTCAGCTCCTTGAAGCGGTAGCCAACCATTATGGAATAGATATGGATGTGCCCGTTAAAGACTTACCGGAAGAGAAGATGGATAAGGTTTTGCTTGGTTCAGGTAAAGATAAGATATATTTCCGTTATAAAAATGATTTTGGAAGAGTGCAAGAAGGATATATTCCTTTTGAAGGAGTTTTAAGAAACATCGAAAGGCGCTTCAAGGAGACGAGTTCAGACTATATCCGTGAGCAAATGCAGAAATACATGTCAGAACATCACTGTCCAACCTGTAAGGGTCATCGTTTGAAGAAAGAGAGTCTTTCCGTGCTCATTCAAGGGGTCCATATAAGTCAAACGACCGCTTTATCAGTGGAAGATGCGTTGGTATTTTTCGATGAGCTTGATTTGACTGAAAAGGAAGCGGCAATTGCGAGATTGATTTTACGTGAAATTCGTGAGCGGCTCGGTTTCCTGGCCAATGTAGGTTTGGAATATTTGACGTTGAGCAGGGCAGCGGGAACATTATCCGGCGGTGAAGCGCAGCGTATAAGATTGGCGACGCAGATCGGTTCCCGTTTGACGGGAGTCCTCTATATTTTGGATGAACCTTCAATAGGGCTGCATCAGAGGGATAACGATCGATTGATCGAAACATTGAAGAATATGCGCGAAATCGGGAACACCCTGATTGTTGTCGAGCATGATGAAGATACGATGATTGCTGCGGACTATTTGATCGATGTTGGTCCAGGTGCTGGAGCGCATGGAGGAGAAATAGTGGCTGCTGGTACTCCGGAAGAGGTCATGAATGATCCTAAATCCTTAACGGGTCAATATTTGGCAGGGAAGAAATTCATTCCATTGCCATTGGAACGCCGGAAAAATGATGGCCGTGTCATTGAGATAAAAGGTGCCAAGGAAAATAATCTGAAAAACGTTAATGTCAAATTCCCGCTTGGGGTCTTCACAGCCGTTACAGGAGTCTCCGGTTCAGGGAAAAGTACTTTAGTGAATGAGATCCTCCATAAATCTTTGGCTCAAAAGCTGAATCGGGCAAAAGCCAGACCAGGCGATTTCCGCGAGATTAAGGGGGTTGAGCATTTAGATAAGGTCATTGATATTGACCAATCACCAATTGGCAGGACCCCACGATCGAATCCAGCTACCTATACGGGTGTATTCGATGATGTTCGTGACGTATTTGCCTCGACTAATGAAGCGAAGATACGCGGTTATAAAAAAGGCAGGTTCAGTTTCAATGTGAAGGGCGGCCGCTGTGAAGCATGCCGTGGTGATGGCATTATCAAGATTGAAATGCATTTTCTCCCAGATGTCTATGTCCCATGTGAAATCTGTCATGGTAAGCGTTATAACCGGGAAACACTTGAAGTGAAATATAAAGGGAAAAACATATCCGACATTCTCGATATGACAGTCGAGGAAGGCGTTAGTTTCTTTGAAAATATCCCAAAAATCAAACGGAAGCTACAAACGATTTATGACGTTGGTTTGGGTTACATCAAGCTTGGACAGCCTGCCACGACTTTATCAGGCGGTGAAGCGCAAAGGGTGAAACTCGCTTCTGAATTGCATCGCCGTTCCACTGGGCGCTCATTTTATATCTTGGATGAACCGACGACCGGACTTCATGTCCACGATATAGCAAGGCTGCTCCAAGTGCTGCAGCGGCTGGTTGACAATGGGGATACAGTTTTGGTGATCGAGCATAATCTGGATGTCATCAAGACGGCGGACCATATTATTGACCTGGGACCGGAAGGCGGAGATAAGGGCGGTACGATCGTCACTTATGGAACACCTGAAAAAATATGTGAAGTTTCTGAATCGTATACGGGAAAATACTTAAAACCTGTACTTACCCGTGATCAAATTCGTATGGAAAATTGGATTGAAGAAAAAGAAACAGAGCATGAACATGCTTAAAAGAACAAGCCATCAGGCTTGTTAAGGTTTTAGACAAAAAGGGTTCGGAACGGTCTAATGCCGAACCATGATTTTAAAACAAGACTAGATTATCCTTAATGGTTTTTTACAGTAATCCTTATTGGATTGAAGAAATTTGCCACACTCCTGCCGAATAACTGGCTAGCCAATACCCCACAGCCGCTTGCGGTGAGGATGCTTGGCAGACAGTCGGCGGGGAGCGGATTTCTGAAATCAATTGGAACGTTTTTAAATAAAAACTGCAGGCAAACTTGAACTGTGAACTGCCCCGTAAATGTTAGACACCAAACTAACATTTACGGGGTGTTTTTTATGGCTAATTTTTCTGCCGAACAGAAAATATTCATTGTACGACTTTACCTTGAAGGAAAGCACAGCTATATGGATCTTCAGAAAATATTTGAAGTT